>JANPDV010000311.1:0-91283 GCA_031431655.1 Gammaproteobacteria bacterium
TGCTGAACGGCGTCAGCCGCCGGCCATCAACGCCGTGATGTCTGCCGCAAGGGCATCCACATCGAAGGGTGGCCGGAAGTACGCAGCGATCCGCGCCTGTGGATCGACCAGCACGAGCGCGGCGGAGTGATCCACCGTGTACTCGCCGGCGACGCCGGGATTGCGGAGGTACGCCAGGCCCAGATCCGCGCAGATGCGATCGAGCTGCTGTTTCGCACCAGTCGCACCGATGATGGCGGGATCGAAGTGCGCGAGGTATTGGGTTAGCAGCGCCGGTGTATCGCGCTCGGGATCGACGCTAAGGAACACAACCTGCAGCTCAGTGCGCTGCTGCAGGCGCGCCCTGAGCCCGGCGAGCGTCACCAGCGTCGTCGGGCAGACGTCCGGGCAATTGGTGAAACCCGCGAACACCACGGTCCACCGGCGTTCAAAAACACTGCGAGTCAGCGGGCGCGCGTGCTGGTCGAGGAGTACGAACTCACCCAGCGGCACGCGTTGCGGCATGGCCGTCCCGGACCGCAGAGCGACCGGCACGGACGGTCTGCGCAGGACCACCAGCGTGATGGCCAGCATCAGTGCCAGAGGCAGCAGCCAGAGAATCCGGCGAATCCGCATGCGCCCTCCATCCACGGAATCGGCGGCGAGTATATGCCCGAAGCCAGGACTCTATGAATCGCCACCTCCGGCGCTCCCGATCACCCTGCTGCTGGCAATGGCCCCGGGCGCCGGGCGTCGCGCCCTGCGGCGATTCGACATTTCCCCGGGAGATTTGACGTAGCGGCGACGGCACGGGTGGCTGTGACCCGCGTCACGGTGCACTGCGCCTGCCGGTGGTCTATTGCGGCGGTCTCCATTCAAACAACAACGGGAGTCCCTATCGTGATGAATTCCAAACGAAACGCAAAGCTTCCCTCGCTCGATCCGTCACGCCTGCTGGGCGTGCGCCTCGGCACGACTGCCGCGGGTGCCAAGCTCGGTGGCCAGAAGGGCGCGCCTGTGCGCCTCGATTCGAAGACAGGGCCGAAACTCGGTTTCAGCAAGAGCTGAGATTGGCCTGGTCGGCTGTCTCGCGACAGCCGACCGGGGCCCGCAGCAGGCCGTACCCCGCAGCGCAACAGGACGGGCCCTCCGCCATGACGATTCATCTTCGATTCGCACCCGACCCGGTGCGTGCGCAGTTGCTGGACCGGCGCATGCACGTGGAGCTCGCCTCGAGCGTGCGCTACCTCTCGAGGCAATGCGCCGGGTACGTGCCCCACGACGGCGTGGCGATACGCAGGTTCGCAGCGCGGATTGCACGCGGTGCACGCTTCGGGCCGCTGACATTCCTGGACTATTACGATGGCGTCACCGCGGCCCAGGGCGACGATCCAGAGACCTGTGCGCTGGCTTTCGCGCGGCTCGCGTCCGCCGAGCCCGCGCCGGCAGCGCTGCGCATCGAACCCTTGCTCGACGCGACGACCTGCGAGCGCAGCCGCCGGTTTGCCGACGCGATGCTCGGTGCCGAGTTCCTCGACGTCGGTCTGCTGCCGCCGCCAGCCTCGATGGAGCGGTCCAACGAGAGCCGGCTGCTGGAGGCGCTGGCGCTGATGCAGGCCACCAGCCCCGCGCTTTGCGGCGAGTTCCGCGCGCTGGTCCGCGAGCTGGTACCCATGGTCGGCGACCCGTCGCGAGCCTTCATGATCGACGGCGGTTCCCACTATCAGCTCTGGGGCAGCCTGTTCGTCAACATGGCGAGGCACGCCACCCCGCAGGCAATGCTCGAGGTGCTGACGCATGAAGCAGCCCACTCGCTGCTGTTCGGCCTGTGCACGCACGAGGTCCTGACGCTGAACGACGCCGCGGAGCGCTATCCCTCGCCGCTGCGGACCGACGAACGTCCGATGGATGGCATCTATCACGCCGCTTTCGTGTCGGCACGCATGCACCTTGCGAGCAGTGATCTGCTGGCCAGCGGTCGGCTCGATGCCGCGGCCGCCGCCGAGGCGCGCGATGCCCGCGATCGCGATCTCGCCAACTTCGAGGCCGGCTACGCCGTGGTGCGCAGGCACGCGCAACTGACGGGTCTCGGCGCCGCACTGATGGCCGGGGCGCGCGACTACATCGAGTCGGCTCGCGCGCCGTTGCACGCGGTCGGTGGCATCCGGCCGGCGTTGGCTGCCAGCGCCTGAAGTCGGCCGCGCGTGATCATCGTCCTGACGACCGCCGCGCACGACTACACGCACAAGGTCTTCGACCGCACCGGCCGATTCGAGCTGCGTCGAATGAGCTATGGCCGCGCCCTGACCGAGAAGCGCCTGCCGCGCGCAACCTACCTGTTCACGGACCTGGACCGCCTGAACTTCTGGGAACTCGAACTTGCCGCGCGCCTCTACCGCCAGCTCGCCGACGCGGGGCTGCGGGCGCTCAATGATCCCGCGCGCGTGCGGCTGCGCTACAGCCTGCTGCGCAAACTCAAGGATGAGGGCCGCAACACTTTCGATGTCTGGCGCCTGGAGGACACGCGCCGGCCCGCCGCAAGCGACTATCCCGTGTTCCTGCGCACCGAGTCGGCGCACCGCGGCAACCTGACGGACCTGATCGACACGCCGGAAGCCCTGGACCAGGCGATCGAGACCGCGCTCGCCAGCGGCATGCCGCGGCGCGAGCTGCTGATCGTGCAGTTCTGCGGCGAGGCGCTGCGACCCGGCCTGTTCGTCAAGCAGGCAGTGTTCCGGATCGGCGATCGCTTCATCACCGCTCCGCAGGTCATGGAGGGGCACTGGACCGCAAAGTACGGCGCCAAGGGGCTTGCGACCCAGGAAGACTTCGAGGATGACCATCGTGCCGTGCTCGGGAATCGGTACGGTGACAGCCTGCGGGGCGCGTTCGACTCCGGCTGCGTGCAATACGGTCGTGTCGACTTCTCGATCGTCCGTCACCAGCCCCAGGTCTACGAGATCAACACCAATCCGCACTACAGCCCGAATCTCACGGCGGATAATCCGTTGCGGATGGAAGCGGTGCGGTTCTGCCGTCAGGCGCAGGTCGACGCGCTCGCGGCGCTCGACGGTCCGGCCTCGGGCCGCAGCGTCGCTATCGGCGGCTGGCAGCTCGAAGCCCAGCGCGGCCATGATCGGTGGCTGCTGCAGACGCGCTGGACGCCTTAGGCGTCAACCCCCACACCCACCCGCACTGCTGCGTCAGCGCGGCGACGACTGCAGGTACGCCGCACCGGTCTTGTTCTCCGCGATCGTCGCGAGCAGCTTTTCGATCGTGGGTTGCAGGATCGGTCCCATGATCGGCGCGGTATGGCCACCGGCGATGATCTCGAGCGGGTACCGGGCCATCAGCGCGCGAAACGCCGCGACGCGCGCAGCCTGGTTTCGCTGCTGCATGCCATTGAAAGGCATCGCCGGACGGTCGGTCGCCTGTTTCACCTGCTCAGCGGACATCTCGTGCAGCATCGTGCCGCAGACATTCGCGTCGTGCAGGTGGATGTAGCCGAAGCCATCGGCCGTGAACAGCAGCCTGCGCTTTGTATCGTAGGCCCACATGGAGCCGCTGAGGTCCTTCCAGATTGCATCTAGGACCACGAACTCGCGGTCGCCGAGGTCGAGGCGCTCGCCGTGCTTCATGGGAACGAGGCGATCGAGGTCGACCTCGGGATGGAACAGGTGATAGTCGCGCACGTCGCCGACAGCGATCGCCTTCGGGTACTTCTGCAGCAACCGACCGAGATTGCCGGAATGCGGTATTTCCTGGTGGGTGGGGAAGACGTAGTCGAGCGTGCGACCCTGCAGCACGGACTCGAGCTGACCCTCGAGCGAATACCAGTGGGCGAAGTGGCCGGTGTCGACCATCAGCGTCCTGGTCGCGCCGAGGATCAGGTAGGCGAGGCAGGGCTCGTGCGTGACGGGCCTGCGTTTCGCCGCTGGCCCCGGCCAGCCGGCCGAATTGGAGCAGCCGCCGACCCAGGCGAAGTCTGGCAACACCATCCTGGGGAGCCCGCCGCGCACGATGTACGCGCGCTGGATGACGTCGTTCAGCAGTTCAGGCATAGCGCATCCGCTCCTCGTCCGGGAGCGCGCTCGCTGCGCGCAGCGCCTTCACGGCCAGCTTCACGTGTGCGGCGACGGCCTCGCGACCGCGGATCACGCAGCCGTGCACCGGCGCGATCATGCGCACGTCGAGCTGCTGGAAAATCGACTCGAAGCGCTCGATCATCGCGGGGTACTGCGCCTCGCGCATCCAGTTCATGCGCGCGACGATCTCGCGTGCGACCACGTCAACCGACGGCAGGTACTTCGCGGAGTCGATGACGGGCGCAGAAGCGTCGTCCCTGGCGTGCCGGAAGCCGAAGAAATCCGACGTGAACAGGCAGCCGGTCGTCTCTTCGTACACCCATTGCGTGATCAGCATCTGCTTGGCGACGGCCTCGAGCCAGCGCAGGCGCAGGTCGCCGAGACTGCGCGCGGTGTCGTTCCTCGCTTCCTCGATCGGGATGCGACCGAGGAAATCGCGCACTTCCATGATCGAGACGGCCGGATCGTTGATCCACTCGAGGATGCCGCCCGCGCTGCCGAACAGCAGCGTCGGGTTGCGGCAGGTGCCGAGCACCAGGCCCAGGTTGCCGATGCAGTCGTACTCGTTGCGCGTGTAGTGCAGCCAGACCTTGCGGCTCCCGACCAGCGTCGCGAGCGCGGACTCCATGGCCGGTCGGGCGATCGGCATGCCGAGATCCACGAAGACGCAGTGGTCCTGGTCCGTCAGGACGTAGGAGTTCAGCGGTTCCCACGCGTCGAGATCGCCCGGCAGCCAGCTGAGGCGCTCGGCGCGGACCATGCAGCCGACGCGGTAGAGCCGGTCGGGAACGAGGGCCGTTATCGTCTGGTTCGCGGCAAAGGCGCGCCTGCCGCCGGACTCGAGCGCCGACCGCGGTCGGGCCACGGACGCGACGGCAGGGTCACCCCGAAGCAGCGCCATGATCGCCGCGGCGGACGCGCCGCCCATGATGCGCCTGCGATCAATGCCGCGAGACATAGAGCGATCCTGCGTGAATTCGACCTGCCGGATGGTCGCGCGTCTCGCGCAGAAAATCCATCGCCGCGGCGAGCGGGCGTGCACGCCCGCATCGTTGCTACATCGCCGGTACGCGCGCGGGCACCGGACTTGCCCACTTCGCCACCGTCTCCGAGACGTTCTGGCGCAGCGTCTCCTTGATCGCGTGGAACTTCGGGTAGGTCGGGTGCTTCTCGGTCAGTTGTGCACGCAGCGCCAGCTTGGCCTCGGGGGCAGCCGCGTAGGCCTTGTCGTCCACGTAGGCCTTCACGAGAATCGAGTTGGCCGGGTCCCCGGCGCCCTCGGCGCGCTCGACGTACATCGTGTAGGCGTGCATCAGCCGGGCGGTGCGCTGGCCTTCCATCAGCGGCACGATGTAGCCCTCGCTGAACTCGCGATAGCGATCCACTGAAGTCGTAAGGCGATAGACGTTGACCTCGAATACCGCCGGTCGCGGGTCATAGGCGGGGTCGACGCCGCTGACCACCGCATCGACACGGCGCACTCGTGAACCCGCCGGCAACTTAGAGGCGGACTGCTGGCGCCAGCGCAGGTATTCCGGCTCGCTCGCAAACTCCACGATCCCCAGCGAAGCGAACCCCGGCTCCTTCTGCGCTACCGCATCGAGCCAGATCACCTGCGACGCGGGGCCCGCGTCGCGCCAGGCAGCGGCGGCGCGCTGCACGGCTGCAGAATCCGTTGATCCGCCCGGCAGCGTTACCAGGGCAGTGGCTCGCTGCGCGACCGCTGGAGCGCCCGCCCATGCGACCAGCGATACGAACGCGAGGGCGACGAGACGCGCAGCAATACGCACTGGTTTCATGAAGACCTCAGTTTCGGGCAAGAGGGAAGATTCCGAACAACAATGCCGCCACCAGCATCATGACGCAGATGAGGATGGCCCACTTCAACGCAAATCGCTGGTGATCGCCAAACTCGACACCGGCGAGCGCCACCAGCAGGTAGGTGGACGGCACCAGCGGGCTGAGCAGATGCACCGGCTGGCCGATCAGCGAGGCACGCGCCATCTCGACGGGTGTGATGCCGTACGCCTGCGCCGCTTCCGCGACGATTGGCAGTACGCCGAAGTAGAAAGCATCGTTGGAAATGAAGAACGTAAACGGCAGGCTGGCGAGCGCGGTGATCGTCGCCAGGTACGGACCCAGCGACGGCGGCACGATCGCGAGGAAACTCTTCGACATGGCATCGACCATGCCCGTGCCGTTCAGGATGCCGGTGAAGACCCCGGCGGCGAAGATCACGGCCACCACCGCCAGCACGTTCTTGGAGTGCGCGGCGATGCGCTCGCGCTGCTCGGCAAGGTTCGGATAGTTGATGACAAGCGCAAGGCTGAAAGCAATCATGAAAAGTACCGGCAGCGGCAGGGCACCGGCGACCAGGGCGACCATCAGCGCCAAAGTCAGTGCCGCATTGACCCACAGCAGCTTCGGGCGGCGCAGTCGGGCCACGTCGTCGTCCGTGGCGGCGTCGGCCGCAGCGACGTCCGCATCGCTGTCGATGCCGCCTGGCGCCCGCGGTGGACCCTCCCATGACAGCGAGCCGAGTCGCTCGCGCTCACGCCGCCCCAGGATCCAGGCGAACAGCACGACGCCGAGTACGCCCACCGCCATCGCCGGCAGCATCGGCACGAACACGTCGGCCGGGTCGACATGCAGCGCCGCCGCCGCCCGGGCCAGTGGCCCGCCCCAGGGAGTCAGGTTCATCACGCCGCTGGCCAGCATCGCGACGCAGGTCAGACTGAGCGGATCGAGCCTGAGGCGGCGGTACAGCGGCAGCATCGAGGCGACGGTGATCATATAGGTCGTCGAGCCGTCGCCGTCCAGCGAGACGAACAGCGCCAGCAAGGCCGCTCCCATCACCACGCGCAGCGGATCGCCACGCACCGCCGCCAGGATCCGCCGCACCACCGGATCGAACAGCCCCGCGTCGATCATCACGCCGAAGTACAGGATCGCGAACATCAGCATGACGGCCGTGGGCGCCAGCGTCCGCAGCCCGTCGAGCATCATCTTGCCGAGCTCGGGCCCGGCGAAACCGCCCAGCAGCGCGAACAGGATCGGGATCGCGATCAGGGCCACGACCGGCAGCAGCCGCCGGGACATGATCAGGTACATGAACGTGATGACCATCCCGAAGCCGAGCATGGTCAGCAAGTCAGATACTCCCCAGGCTTACACAAGCTCACGCGCACTCGGTGAGGTCATCTCGATCGATGTTGTCGCGCCGGTTATCGGCTCATATCGTACTTGAACGAAAGCACCACGTTGCGCGGAGCACCCGGCTGGATCTGGAAGTCGCCGGCAAAACCGCCCGTTTCGATGTACTGCCTGTTCAGCAGGTTGGAGACGCGCAGCGTCGTGCTGACACGGTTGCGCGTGTAGTAGAGCCCGAGATCGGCTGTCGCATAGCCCGGCATCGTGAACGCGAGCGAATTCAGCGTCGGCGGCGCGCTCGCCGCCGCGGTATTGAACACCGTCGGAAGAATGCCGAGGCGGAACCCTGTGTATACGAGCCCAAGGCCGAAGCCGAATCCTTCCAACGGTCCTGAACTGAAATCGTACCGCGACCAGATGTGCGCGGCATGCAGCGGCGCATTCAGAAGTCGCGACCCGAGCTGTGCAGGTACGTTGGTCTTCTTGATCTCGGTGTCGGTGTAGGTGTAGCCGAATGTGACCTGCCAGTCGTCGGTCACACTGGCATTCATTTCGAGTTCGAGGCCCTGGGCCTGCTCCTCGCCGTTCTGCGTGGTGCAGGCGGGCTGATTGCAGACGATGCCATTGACGCTGACGCCGGTTGCCACGGTTCCGAAAGCGTTTTCCTTGTTGATGCGATACAGGGCGAGCGTCGTGCTCAGGCGCTTGTCGAACGTTTCCGACTTGAAGCCGAGCTCAACCTGCTTGCCCTCCTCGGGCACCAGCGATGCGCCGGGCAGTGGCAGCGCAGTGGATGCAGGCGCCACGAACGAGGTGCTGTAGCTCAGGTAGTACGACCAGCTCTCGTTGGGCTGGAACAGGATACCTGCCGCCGGAAACACGTCGCTCGCACTGCTATCCGTTCGCGGCAACAGGTTGCCGGCGGCATCCCGCTGCTTCAGCTCCTCCTGGGACTGACGCTCCTTGGAGTAACGCAGGCCGATCATGCCCTTCCAGTTGTCGCTGAGCTTGACCAGATCGGTGACGTACGCTCCGAAGCTGTTGTTGACCGTATAGCGCCGGTTCAGACCCGGCCCTGGTGGCAGTGCACTCAGAGGGAGTATCGGCAGACCGGCAATATTGGCCAGATAGTTTGGTGCGTAGATCGAAATATCGAGCGTGCACTGGTTGCGCGTCAGCGAGGTGAAGCGCGCCTCGGTCGTGCCCAGTGCCGCCAGCTGCGCCGCGGCGGTGGTGCCGCCGCAAAGGCCGGTGGCCGCCGTGGGTGCGTTGAAGAACTGCCGCCGGTCGAAATCCGAGGTCTCACGCCCACCATTGACGCCCACCAGCAGCTGATGCGACACACCACCGGTGTCGAACGGGATGTTGAGCGTGCTGTCGGCGAACCGGTAGGTACGCTTGTTGATCTGATCGCGCGCCCGTCGACCGACCGTCGTCCCGACACGGCTGGTGCCGACGTCGATCGTGCGGATCGCGAAGCTCTCATAGCCCTTGGTATCGTCGGAGTTCCGGACGCTGCGAACCGCTGTGTTCCACTTGATCCCGTTCTCGAACTCGTGGGCCACGGTCAATGCTCCCGTATACCCCGTCTCCTTCTGCAGATCGTCGGGCTGCTGGTAGCGCGTTACCCGGGGCGCCAGCAGGCGGTAGTCGCGATTGGGCGCGACCAGGAAGTTGTCGATCGACTGCTCTCCATGCCGATACTCGAGCGCCAAAGTTGCACTGGTGCGATCCGTTGCCTTCCAGGTAATGCTCGGAGCCAGGAACTGGATCTGTTCGTTGGCCGCGAAGCGAAACGAATCGACGTCGCCGTACTCGGCGATCAGCCGATACAGGAACCGCTCGCTTGTCCCGACAGGCCCGGAGAAGTCCGCCGATGCGGTATATCCGGAGTTGTCGCCGACACTGATGCCGTCGCCCGCCCAGCCGCTCATGCGCAGGCCGAATTCCGCGACGCGTTCGGCCTGGGGCCGCTTGACATTGATGTTGACGAACCCGCCAGGCTGCGACTGCCCATAGAGAACGGACGCAGGCCCCTTGACCACTTCGATGCGATCCACGTTGATGGTCGGCGGTGAGCCGAAACGCGATCCGAGTCCCGGCAACCCATCGACCATTATTGAATTGCGGTCATTGTTGCCACTCTTGAAGCCGCGCAACGACAGGTCGTAGCCGGTGTTGCCGGCCCGCTGCACGCCGGTCATGTACTTGTACAGGTCGGCCATGCGCGTGGTTTCAATGGCCGTCATGAAGGCATCGGTGTACGTGGTCACCGTGAAGGGGATGTCGCGCACCGGCACGTCGAGCTTGAGTGCCGCGGACGCTTCCTCGGCAATAAAGCGGCCCTTCACGACCACTTCCTCCAGTTCCTCGGTGTTCTGGCCGAGCGCAATCCCCGGAATGATCCCGACTGCGAACCCCGTGGCAATGCTCAGCCAGACTTTTTTAAGTGCAGCCATACCCCCTCCCCCAGATTCACCGCCATTCCCTGAGAATCGATGAACGGCGCTCGTCTTGTCAAAATCTTATGCGAAGCCTGATTGCCACTCAGCCAGCACTCTCCGGCACCGGTAGACCATGGGTGGCTGGGCATGGCAGCTCAAAGTCGTGTATTCGTCGCGTCAGTGCGCTGGCGATCGAGTATCTGGACCGCCCGGCCGGGCGCTTGAGCCAGGGCCTTGACCCGGACGATACTGTCTGATCTTTCGAACTTGCGAGGCAACCATGACTCCGTTGATTCGAACTGGAATCATCAGTGCGCTGCTGCTTGGCGCATCGACTGCTCTGGCGCTCAAACACGCCCCGCCGCAGTACCGCGTCGAAGTCGATCCCTCGATCCCGGCATGGACTCCCGGAGCAGTGGTGATAGAGCCGGAGGAGGAGTTCAACGTCGTCGGCGCGGACGTCATGGACGAAATCACCCTCGCGTGGATCAAGCGATTCCGGGCCGCGTATCCGCAACTCAGCGTGACCCTGGAAGCCCGTGCCTCCGGAAGCGGGGGACCGGCGCTGGTCGCGGGCCGCGCCCACGCTGCGCCGGTCGGTCGCGAACTGCTTCCGGCCGAAGAACAGGCCTTCATCGCGAAGTTCGGCTATCCGCCGCTGGCGATCCGCGTCGCCACGGGCAGCGTCAGCTCCCTCGGGAAGACCGCTGCCACGGTCATCCTGGTGCACAAGGACAATCCGATCGAGGGTTTGACCCTCGCCCAGCTTGATGCCATCTATTCGACCACGCGCAGACGCGGCCACGTCCCCATCAATACCTGGGGAGATCTCGGTGTAAAGGGCATCCTGGCAGGGCAACCTGTAAAGCTGTACGGCCTCAAGCCGCCCAATGGCATCGAGCGCTTCTTCAACATCGTCGCCCTGCAGGGAGGCAACTACCGGGAAGGAATTCAGTACGTAAAGAGCGAGGGGTTCACCCACGCGTTCACCTTTGCGGCCAACGACATGGCGCGCAATACCAATGGCCTGACCTATGCGCTGCTGGCCAATGTCACGCCGGACGTCAAGGTGGTGCCCGTCGCGCGCAACGCGGGGGAGCCGTTCGTGGCGCCGACCCTGGGCAACGTGGCATCGCACGCCTACCCGCTCAGCCGCTACGTCTATATCTTCGTCAATCGCGCTCCCGGCAAAGCGCTGGATCCCAAGACCCGGGAGTTCCTCAAGCTGGTGCTCAGCCGTGAAGGACAGCAGGCCGTCTCGGACGAGGGGGTTTACATCCCGCTCCGCGCCGAAGTCGTGCGCGAAGAGCTGGCCAAACTGGAGTAGCGCCATGACTGACCATGGGCGTTTTCTGCTGGCGCTGGTTGCACTGGCCAACTTCGGAAGCGGACTGGCTGCGGCCGGCGTGACCGGAGTCACTGCGCAGTCCCGCATTCAGCACGTGCTGATGATCAGCGTGGACGGCATGCACGCGATCGACCTCGCCCTGTACGTGCGGAACAATCCGGCGTCGACGATGGCGGTGCTTGCCGATCGCGGGGTGAACTACCCGAACGCCCGGACCCCGTTGTTAGGCGATTCATCGCCAGGGCTGGTGTCGCTGGCGACGGGCGGCACGCCCTCGGTCACCGGCATCATCTACAGCCCGACCTATGATCGCGCCTTGTCCCCGCCCGGCGACACGCTCTGCGCGACGCGCGGCACCGTGTATTACATCGATGAAAAGCCCGTGAAGGACCGCAATCGGGAAGACTCCGGCGGAGGCATCGACTCCGACAAGCTGCCCCGCGACCCGGCGCGCGGCTGCGCCCCGGTATACCCGCATCACCTGATGCGGGTGAACACCGTGTTCGAGGTGCTGCAGCAGGCCGGTCACCGTACAGCCTGGATCGACCAGCACGAAATGTACAACGACCTGATCCAGGGCCCGTCGGGCCGCGGCATCACCGACAGTCGCGCGCTCGAACGCAAAGGCACACCCGGGAACTTCGCGGGCGCCACTGCGCAGGATGGCCGGCGGGTCGAGCTGCTGCTCAACCAGATCCGTGGTCTCGACAGTTTCGGCAGGCAGCGGGTTGGCGTGCCCAGGCTCTACGGCATGGGTTTCATCAGCTTCGGCATGTTGCAGAAGAGCGAGGGCTACGCCGACGCACGCGGCGCGCTGGGCGACGGCAAGCTCAAGGCGACACTCGACTTCGTCGACAGTTCGCTCGGCAGGATCGTGGCCGAGCTGCGCACGCATCGACTCTACGACAACACGCTGATCCTCCTCACCGCGAAGCACGGACAGTCCCCAATCGACCTGCGCCGTCGCCGCGTCATCGACCGGAACATCATTCGCAATGCCGTGAACGGCGTGCAGCCGGGCCTGTTGGCGCACGGATCGCTCGATTCCGTCGGCCTGTTGTGGTTGAAGGATGCGAGCAAGACCGACGCCGCCGTGGAGGCGCTGCGCACGAATCAGACCCTGGCGGGGATCCAGAAGATCTACTGGGGCGACAGCGCCACGGCGCTGGTGAACCTGCCGGCCAACGACAGCCGGGCGCCGGATATCTTCATCCAGCCCGAGCTCGGCGTGTTCTATGCTGATGCGATCGACAGTCCGGAAACGCGGGCGCTGCTTGCAGAGCACGGCGGCATGCTCGATGAAGACACCAACGTGCCATTGCTGTTGTCGTTCGCCGGGGCCGGCGGACAGACGATCAACAGCGGCGTTGGTACTCAACAGGTGGCGCCGACGATCCTGCGCGCATTCGGCATCGACACCTACAAGCTGCAGGCGGTGCAACGGGAGCACACGGCCCCGCTTCCCGGCATCGCGTTCCGGAGATAGACCCGTATGCGAGCAGGCTCCATGACTCAAGCCCGTCGCGGCGTCATAGCCCTGGTGGCCGCAACCCTCGGTGGTAGCGCTGCGCTCACGCTGGCCGCCGATGGCTGGGTCGAAGCCCCATTGGAGACTTTGCCGCGGGCAGTGCCGCAGAGCGAAGCGGAGAAGGAACAGGGCCGTCAGCACGGGCGAACGCTGCCGACGCCGGAGCGTCTGCAGCCAACCGTCGACGCCGCGCTGCCGGACTATCAACCGCGGCGGGACATCCGGATCGCCGGTCGCTTCACGGGCGCGGCATCGGATGTACTTCCGGGCCTCGTTGGCATGTGGTTCGAGCGCTTCCGCAAGGTCTACCCGGGTGCGGAACTCAGCATCGCGCCGCCCTACGCGGGCAGCCTGGGGGCCAGGGAACTAATCAACGAGAAGCTGGACTTCGCGTTCGTATCGCGCGAGCTGAAGCCCGACGACACGTCGGAGTTCGTGGCCCGATTCGGCTACCCGCCCCTGTCGCTGCCGGTATCGGCAGGCAGCTTCCGCCATTTCGGTTTCCTCGATGCCGTGGGCGTCATCGTTCATCCGGACAATCCGCTGCGCCAGTTGACGTTCGCGCAGCTGGATCGTGTCTTCTCGAGTACCCAGCACCACGGCGGCAAGCCTGCGACGCGCTGGGGCGATCTGGGTCTGGGTGGCGTCTGGGCAGACCAGCCGATTCACGTCTATGGCGTCAAGCCCTGGAACGGATTCGAGGAGTTCTTCCGGCAACGCGTGTTGAACGTCGGTACGCAGCGCGGCGAGTGGCGCAATGGCATGACCCTGGACGCCACCGTGTTTCCGATTGCCGGCCGTGTCGCTGCGGATCGACTCGGCATTGCGTACACCGGTCTCGCGTACCTCGATGTGCCCGTGCGGCTGCTCGCATTGCGTGCGGACCCGGAAGCCTCGTACACAAGCCCCAGCCACGAGAACGTCGCCAGCGCCCGCTATCCGCTGACGCGACTGATCTATCTCAATCTCAACCGCAGACCGGGTGAACCCCTGCCACCGGTACTGGAGGAGTTGGCGAAGTTCATTCTCAGCCGGCAGGGGCAACAAGCCGTGGTCGATCAGGCCGTGTTCATGCCGCTGACGGCGACCCAGGCGCGCGCTGGCCGGGCCCTATTGGCGGCACCGCAATCACCACGACGGGTGAAACCTTGAAGAATCTCGCATCCGCCGTCGCCGTACTGCTGCTGCTGGCCTGTCCACCGACGTCGTCGAAGGACGCGGATGTCGCCCGCGCGAGCAAGGCAAAGCAGGCGCTGCTCGTGGTGCAGCTTGCGGCTGCGGATTCAATCCCGGCCTCCGACCTTGCCGTCAAGGCTCGCCTCGAAGCGGCCGGCTTCCAGGTGCGCATGGTCGATCATGCGGAGCCCGCCACCGCGGCAACGGGGCGCGATCTGGTGCTGATTTCATCCAGCGTCAGCGCCAACAAGCTCGAAGGCCGCTATCGCGACGTCAGTATCCCGATCGTTGTCTGGGAATCCTATGCATTGCCGCACATGGGCATGTCCGGCCGCAGGGAAGAGACTGACTTCGGTACGCGCGAGAAGGAACGCTACCTGTGGATGGTGAACGCGCCGCACGCGCTGTCGGCCGGCCTGCCAGCGGGCATGCTGAACGTCTACGCGAAGGGCGCTGGCATGAACTGGGGCAAGCCCGGGCTGGGCGCCACCATCATCGCGACGATCTCCGGCCAACCCGATCACGTTGCCGAATTCGCCTACGAGAAAGGCGCGACGATGGACTATGAAAGCATCGCACCCGCGCGGCGCGTGTTCCTGTTCCTCGACAGCGCCACCTTTCCGAATCTCAACGACGCCGGGCTGAAGCTATTCGACGCGGCGGTCACCTGGGCGGTGGGCGACTCGGCGAAGCAGTAGACACCCCGATGGCCTCGCTCCTGTCGTGGAAAGCCAGGGTGCTCGGCGTGCACCGCTGGGCGGGCCTCGTTCTCGGGCCGGTGCTGCTGGTAATGGCCTCGACAGGAATCATCAATCTGTGGCGGCCGGCGCTCGAGCCCTTGATCTCCGCGGACCTGCTGACCGTGGCGCCCTGTTCGACGCGTGTGCCGATCGACGTGCTGACTGCCAACGCCCAACTGGCGCATCCGGCCGGCAAGCTCGACTACGTGCGTATTCTTGCTGCCGACCCGGGTTCGCAGCGACTGCCTGCAGCGCGCGTGCGATTCACCGACCAGCTGTTCGTCTATCTCAATCCCTGCACCGGGGAAGTCCTGGGTGAGCGCACCCGCTACGGGGGCCTGCTCGGCCGCGTGGAGCAGCTGCACATCTTCCGCTATCGCGCAGACCGCGAGCGGAGCCTGGTGTCGCCGCTGGTCGCGAGCGCATTCGCGCTGGCGCTGATTGGCGGCGGCCTGTTCGTCTGGTGGCCCAGACACGCCGCAGCCGCAAAGGTCGCGCTGCAGCTGAAGACGCGTCTGCAGGGCCCCGCGCGCAGCCTGCACCGGCACAAGACGCTTGGTGTCTACGTGTGCCTTATCCTCCTGTTGCAGGTAGCGACGGCCCTGCCGCTGTCGTTCGCCTGGTACAAGGACGGCCTGTATCGCCTGACCGGCTCGGCACTGCCTGCGCCTGCTCCATTGTCACGCCCCTCTCCGTCGAGCGGGGCCGCCACGGCGCGACTCTCGATGGAGTCGTTCTGGCAGGTAGCGCAGCGCCGGACGCACCCCACGTGAATGCGCGCGCGATGCTCTACGTGGACGCCTACTCCGGGAAAGTGCTTCGGTTCGTGCCTTACGCGGACAGCAGCCCGGGGCACAAGCTGTATTTCTGGACGCTGTCGTTCCACATGGGCACCGTCGGCGGACTTGCCGGAAAGCGGATGCTCATGGGCAGTACAGGGTCCCTGATATTCATCGGCTTCCTCGGGATTCGCAGCTACCTGCGCAGGCGACTGCACCGCCACGCTGCGTCATGACTCGTACAGCCCCCGCGATCCGCAGCTACTTCGGACCGCCGAAGCGGGTGGTCACCGACAGCTTGATCGACGGCGGCAGGTTCGGATTGACGAGGCTCGATGCCGTTGCTGACCAGTAGCGCTTGCGCGTCACGTTGTCGGCGTACAGGCGGAACGTGGTCTCATTGCCAAACAATTCCACGTTGTACCGGCCACCCAGATCCAGCGTCGTGAAGCCACCGACCACCGCCGTGTTGGTCTGGTTGATCGGCCGGTCACCGGTGTGGAACAACCCGCCGGACAGCGAAAGCCCTGGCACGGACTGCAGCCGGTACTCGATGAACAGGGACCCGGTGAACCGCGGCGTGTTCTCGGGCCGCAGCCCGACCTGGGCCGGGCTCAGCGTCTTCTCCTGCTTCGCATCGAGCGACATCGCGGTCGCGTAGATCGACAGGTTCTCGCTGACTTCGCCGGACGCGCTGAACTCGAAGCCCTTGTAGCGGGTGCGGCCATCCTGGCCGAAGATCCGCGTGGTCGGGTTCGTGAAGGCGGAGACCCGGTCGATGTCGAAGTAGCCGATGGTGAGCAGCGTCTTGCCAACCTCGGCCTTGATACCTACTTCGAACTGCTCGGATGTGTTCGGCGCCAGCACCTCACCTGCGTTGAGCGCCGCGACCGGTGCGACGCCGCCTTCCTCCAGGCCCTCGATGTAGGTGCCGTAGATGCTGAGCCCGTCGCGCGGCTTGATCACGATGCCGAATGCCGGCGTGGTCTCGTCAACCACGTAGGGCGTGCCCGCCCCGGTGGCGACGACGCGCGTCACGCTCTCGTAGTCGGTCTGGCGCACGCCCACCAGCAGCTGAAGCCATTCCTTGTAGCTGATCCGGTCGAACAGGTAGATGCCCTGGTCGTCGATCTGGTTGCGGGTGCTGACCACGCGGGCGGGCAGCGCGACCTCGGGCAACGCCAGGCCGGAGTAGAGGTTGGGCTGGAAAGTCAGGTTCGATCCGCCGTTGCAGCCGGTCGGTGCGGCGCCGGTGCCGGTGCGTCCAAAGCAGAACGCCGGATTGCTGGTCACTTCGGCGACGCGCTGGTTCTTGGTGTAGCCCAGGGTCAGTTCGTGCTTCAGTGGCCCGGTGCGAAACGCGCCGGACAGTTCGGTCCGGTAGTTCTCGTTCTCATTGAGGTTGCCGTTGGTCAGCGTCGCGCGAACAGTGCCGTTGCCAGTGGCGAGGTTGAAGTTCTCGAACTGCGAGAAGAAGCGATTGCGCGTCAGGTTCGAGCGCCCGCCCGATACGCTCAGCTCCCAGTCGCGGGCGAAACGCCAGCGCGCCGCCAGCAGCAGGTTGTCCTCGTAGCCGTCGCCCTGCATCCAGTCGCCGCCGAGGTTCTTCGTCGGGTTGGGCAGCGGCGGCAGCACGGCGTTTGCGCCGACGATGTAGGTGGTCGGCTCCGAATAGGTCTTGTCGATGCGCTCGACGTCGAGTTCGACCGTCAGGTTGTCGACCGGCCGCCAATCGGCGGCGATGCTGCCGAAGCTGCGGTCGCCGCTGGTGTTGTCGACGCCGATATCCAGGTCGGAGTAGAGCGCGTTGACGCGCACGCCGAACTTGCCATCGAGAAACGACTGGCCGTAGTCGACGTGTCCCCCGACCGTGCCGAAGCGATTGCCGTTGAGCGTCGCGTCCAGGATCATCTCGTCATTGCGCGGTGGGCGCTTGGACGTCAGATTCACGATGCCCGAGGGCGTCGTGAACCCGTAGTACAGCGCCGACACACCCTTGAGCACTTCGACGCGCTCCTTGTTCTCGATTGGCAGGTCGATCAGGTTCACGATCGGCAGCGCGCCGTTGAGACGGTAGTTGCCGCGGTTCTCGACCACGATGCCGCGGATCGCCATGTTGGAGTAGAGCGCGTTGTTCAGCTGGGCCGACGTGACGCCGGCGGTATTGCGCAGCGCGTCGTAGAGCTGCGTCACCTGCTGCGCGTCCAGCAGCTCGCGGGTCAGCACGTTCACGGTGAGCGGCGTGTCGATCAGCGCCGCGCCGCGGAAGGTGCCAGCCTGCACCAGGTCGGCGGCGAAGCTCTTGCGGCGGTCCGCGGTGATGACCACTTCCTCGAGCAGGCTGTCGTCGGCCGGCTTGGCACGCGACCCGGTGGGCGCGTCCTGCGCGGGTGCGGCCAATGGCAATGCCAGCGCTGCGACGAGCAGTGCCCGTGCCACGGCAGCAGCAACCGCGCGGGTGCGGCGCGCCTCAATCTGAGCGCTGATGTTCGAAGTGCTTGTCATGTCATGTTCCCCTGAATCTCACCAACCCACTGCATAGACCGAAGAAACCGGTCCCCACCAACCGTCCTCCGAGCCCAGCCGCCGCGGATCGGCGCCGCCGGA
This sequence comes from Gammaproteobacteria bacterium, assembly GCA_031431655.1. Lineage (GTDB taxonomy): Bacteria > Pseudomonadota > Gammaproteobacteria > Steroidobacterales > Steroidobacteraceae > UBA964. Next base: position 17,837 of record JANPDV010000311.1, read on the forward strand.
CATGAATCCGGTCGACGGATCGCGCGTGACGCCGTTCACGCTGCCCTCGTCCGATGGAATCACGTTGATCTCATAGCCGCGACGCCGCAGCTCGGCGATGGTGGCGGGGTCGACGCGCTCCTCGACATCGAACTTCGGCGGCACGTCGGTGCCGGTCTCCTGGTACCCGCCATAGATCATGCGCGGCGCCGTCACGGCACCCTGCACGTCCATGCCGAAGTCGACGATGTTGGCGATCACCTGGGCGAGACGCTGCCAGATGCCGTCGGAACCGGGCGTGCCGATCGCGAGCCACGGCTCGCCATTCTTCAGCACGATCAGCGGCGACTGATTGGAACGCGGCCGCCGGCCGGGGCCGAGCTTCGACGGGCTGTCCGCCTCGGTGTGCAGATGACGCAGCTGGTTGCTGAACAGGACGCCCGTGTCGGCCGCGACGACGCCGGAGCCGTACCACGCGCCGAGCGTCTGCGTCAGCGCCACCATGTTGCCGGCCGCATCCACGACCGTCAGGTGCGTGGTGTTCACCTTGTCGGGCTTCGACGCGCGCGCGCCAGGCGCAGGCTTACCGCGCCGTGGCACCGCTGCGTCCGATGGCGGCGGCACTACCGGCATCGTCGTGTCGGGCGAGATCAGCTTGCGCCGCTCGGCGGCATATTCCCGGCTCAGCAGCCGCGCCATCGGCACGGCGACGAACTCCGGATCGGCGACATAGCGATTGCGATCCGCAATCGCCAGTCGCTGTACCTCGCCGATCAGGTGCAGATACGCGCCGCTGTTGTGACCGAGCGCCTTCAGATCGAAGCCTTCCAGCAGGCGCAACTGCATCAGCACGGCGACACCGCTGCTGTTCGGCGGTTGCGTGTAGACCTGGTAACCGCGGTAATCGACCGAGATCGGCTCGACCCAGCTCGCCTCATAGGCCGCGAGGTCCTCGTACGCGAGGATTCCGCCGTTCGCGGCGTAGAAGTCCGCGATGCGCCGCGCGATGTCGCCCTTGTAGAACACGTCCGCGCCGTCGCTGGCAATGCGCTTCAGTGTGCGTGCCAGGTCCGGCTGCCGGAACACCTCACTGACCCGCGGCAGGCGATCCTGCGGAAAGAACGTGCGCTTCGTGCTCGGATAGCTGCGCAGTTCCTGCTCGTGCACGCCGAGAATGCCGACGAACTCCTCGGTGACGAGAAAGCCCTGCTCGGCCAGTTCGATCGCGGGCTGCAGCACTTCCGCCCACGGCCGCACGCCGTACTTGCGATGCAGTTCGGCGTAGCCCTTCAGGTTGGAGGGCACCGGCGTCGACAGGTACCCCATCTTGTAGGGCTTGCACGCGAGTCGCTCGATGGTTGCCGCCCTGGGTGCCACGCCGTAGAAGTTCAGCGCCCGCACCGCGCGTTCCTTCGCGACGTACACGGTTGCAAAGCCCTGGCCCCCGATCGTGGAATTCTTTGGGTCGACGACGGTGGTGGCAACGGCAGCCGCGACCGCCGCATCGAAGGCGTTGCCGCCGGCCAGCAGCAGGCGCATGCCGGCCATCGACGACAGCGGATGCAGCGACGTGACGACACCGACGCGGCCGGTGACGGGCGGCCGCGTCAGTTCGTCGCGCGGTGCACTGTCGACCGGTGCGGGCCGCTCCGCCACCGGCGCGGCGCTCGAAGCGGCGGGCCAGGCGGCAACGACCGCGGCAGCCAGCGCCAGACCTAATAATGGAACCGCCCTGCTGCGAACCCGCCTCACTTCAGATGGCGCCCGAGGAACTCGACGATCCGGTTCAGCGAATCCACGGCCTGTTCCGAGTCGCCTTCGCTGTAGCCGTGACCGCCCGGCGCACGCTCATACAGCTTGTATTCGTACTTCTTGCCGTTGGCCTTCAGCGCTTCGACCAGCCGCTCGCTGTGCAGCGTGTGCGGCACAGTCCGGTCGTACGTGGTCGCGTGGATCAGCAGCGGCGCCTCGATCTTCTCGACATGCATGATCGGGCTCGCGTCGATGTACGCCTGCAGGTTCTCGAACGGCATGCCCTTGAAATGCGGTTCCCTGGCCACTTCCTGCCGGCGGTACTCCGGCTTGTACGCCATGTACATCAGGAAATCCGCCAGGCCGACCACGTCTACTGCGGCCTTGAAGCGCTTCGGCTGCTTCTGGATCGCGAGCAACGTGACCATGCCGCCACGACTGCGGCCGACGATGCCCATGCGGTTGCCGTCGATGAACGGCTTGCCGGCGAAGTGATTCGCCGCCGACAGCACGTCGTCGACATCGCCCGCACCGTATTCCTGCGCGTCGTACCACTCCTTGCCGTAGCCGCGACTGCCGCGATACTCCGGAAACACGACGACATAGCCCTCGCGAACGAAGCGCTCGATGAAGCCGAAGAACTCCTCGTCGAGCGAGAAGTGAAAGCCGCCGTGCACCGCGACCAGCGCCGGGTACTTGCGGCCCGACTCCATCCGTACGGGCGTGAACTGCCAGGTCGGGATCAGGTCGGCGTTGACGTTCGGCACCATCACCCGCTCCATGCGGATGCGGTCGCCATACCGCTGGTTGAAGGTGACGGCAATGAGCTTCTGGTTCACCTCGTACTGCAGGTGGATCAGCAGATCGAGCTTGGTCTGGGTGTCCTTGGCGTCGGGGTTGATGAACGTCTGCAGTTCATCGCCACGGCGTGCAGGCGCGGCCGCCGCATCCTCCGCGTGCGACGGCATCGCGGAGAAACCGAGAGGCAGCAGCATCAGGAACGCGACAGTCCACGCTCCCCTGGCTCCGCATGCTGCCTTCGACGCAAGCGTCCGGCGAGTCTTCATTGGTCAAACCCCTGTTCGCCCGCAATAGCCGCCGGCGATCGACTGATGCTCCAGTGCAACGCCGTGCGCGTCTAGGGGGCCGATGCTTCGATCGGCCGACGCGTCCGCGAGGCGCTCATCCGGTGGCGCCAAAACGACACCAGGCCGGCCGTGAGCAGCAGGCACAGCCCCGTTCCGCTCAGCAGCCAGAACCAGCGATGCACGGGCCCGAACAGCAGGCCGATGTGCAGGGGATAAAGGGTATCGTCGTAGGCGCCGGGGACCCCGGCCAGGCGGGCGTCGCGAGCGGAAAGGATACGTCCGGCGGCTGGATCCAGCGTGATGTTGGAACGACCGTTGGGATGGTCCTCGCCGGGCAGCCGCAACTTCATGGACCAGCTCGTTCCAGCGGCGCCCCGCGCAGGCTCCAGCTGCGTAATTTCTCCCCCGGGGAACACCGTGCGCAGCGCAGCAAGCGCAGCCTGCCCATCGTCCGGTGCGAAGGCCTGCTGCGCATCGGCAAGCGTCAGCGTCGCGGCGGCGGACGCAAGCGGCTTCAACCACGCTCGCACCGTCGGGTTGTGTGCCATCAACGTGCCGGTCGTCACGTTCATCAGAAACAGCGCACCCGCCGCACCGCCGAGCGCAAGGTGCAGCCGCAGCCACTGCGGACGTCCGCCGCCGCGGGGCACGAGGTCGCGTGCGCGCCAACCCGCCCGCAACGGCCACCACAACACCAGGCCCACCAGCATCGACGCCACCGCGATCGGCCCGAGCACCCTGACGACCGTATCGCCGGTCGCGCCGCTGGCCAGGTGTTCATGCAGATCGATCAGCACGCGTTCGACGCGCAACCGCAGCGGCACGCTGGCCTCGGCCTGCGATCGGCCCACGCGCCAGTACGCCAGGTCACCGCTCGCGGCCTCGACCACATGAAACGCGCGTGACCCGCGCGCAACCTGCACCGAATCGGCAGCCTGCAGCGCAGGCAGGCTGATCAGCCGCGCCACTTCGGCGTCACTGCTGCGGGAGTCCGCAGTGCTCCCTGGCGTGAAGCGCCAGTCAGCCGGAACGAACAGCGTGTCCTTGAACAGCAGCGCCGTACCGGTAGCCACGATCAGCAGCAGCGGCAGGGCCAGGGTCACTCCGACCCAGGCGTGAACCCGGGCGAGGGTCGGGCGTCTTTTCGCGGACATGCCCGCAACTTATCACGAGCCGGAGCGAGCGATTTCCAACGGCCGGGCGGATCCCCGCTCGCCGGCAGCCTTGCTCGGACGGCGGGCGTCCTGCTGCGCGCGCAGCTCCGCGAACTGCGGATCGATCTCGAAAGAGTAACCGTCCCACCAACCGTCGCGCGCCGGATCGAAGCGCCGCGGTGCGGCCCATCGCTGCTGCAGCGCGGCGCGCTTCAGCGCGTGTTGTGCCGCCGCCCGCAGCGTCTCCGGCGACCCGGCAGCGGACGACATCGGCGGCAGCACCGCCATCGCAACCCGCTGGGCATAGCGCAGCGTCGGCGCGAACGGATACTCCCAGACGCGGTGCGTCCCCGCCAGCATCACCGGCAGGATCGGCAGGCGCAGCGCCTGCGCGAGATGAAACGCGCCGCAGCGGAAGGCGGTCTGGATGCCGAGCAGCGTGCCCTGCGGAAACATCGCGATGCTCTCGCCGCGGGCCACGCAGAGACGGGCTTCACGCAACAGGCGACGATAGCTCGCGGCACCGCGTTCGGGGTCGACCCGCAGGTGCGCGAGCGCCGTGATGGCCGGCCCGAACTCGGGCCAGTCGAAGATCTCCTCACGGACGGCACAGCGCAGCGGTACCGGCAACAGCGCCAGGCACAGGGCATCGAGCACGCCCTCGTGCAAAGCAACGATCAGGAACGGACCGCCCTCCACGTGGTGCAGCCCGCCGATCTGCAGCTGCACACCCAGATGCCGCAGCAGGGAACTCGCAGCCAGCCGCTGTGCCGCGGCGCGCGACTGCACGGATGCGTCCGGCGGCGTCGCGGCGAGTCGTCGCAACGTCGACTGCAGCAACCCGCGGCCGCGCAGCAGGAAGCGCAGCTGCGCGAGCCGACCCTCGGCCTCAAGGCGCAGCGGGTTTGGCGGGGCTTTCGACAGCATCGGATTCACTGCGGGTTCGCAGGGCAACCATCAGCCCGGGCAGTTCGCGCTCGAGGCTCGAACGCACCAGCCATTTGGGCACGTACATCCGCGGCTGCAGGAGCACTCGATAGCGCACCAGCGTGGCCAGCCCGTCATCGAGCGGCTCCAGCATCCAGCTGCCCTCGTTGATCGCGAGATCGCCCGACAGCGCCCTGAAGTCGACGCGCCGGTCGGGCACATACGTGGCGCGGAACGTGTAGCGGATGCCGGGCAGGAACCAGCCGTAGTCGACCTCGTGCTCGATGTCGTCCCAACTGCCGTCGGCGGCGCTCGCGTGCCGCTCGCAGCGCCGCAGGTGAGGCACGAACTCAAGCGCCTGGACGCAGTCGATCATCAGCGCGAATACGCGCGCCGGCGGCGCGTCGATTCGTACCGCGGCACGCACGAAGCGAGTGCTGGGCGTGCGGGCGGCGGCCGGGTGAGCCTCGATCCACACCTCACGACGCTGCAACTGGGCCCACTGGGCCTCGGTGAACGTCCACTCGGGCGGCTCCACCACAGCTTCCGCCCACGCGTGTCCGCCGATCGCCACCAGCAGCCAGGGCCACAGCAGGCGGCCCGTCACGATCGCGGTGCCGCCATCGTGGCGCGAGCGGCGGCCGGCGCGTCGTTCAGCGTCCAGTCGTAGTCCAGAAAGCGCAGCTTCGTGCGACTGGCGGCCAGTCGCCTCGACAACTCCGCATCGGCCGCCGGCGCATGCCGCGCAGCGAATGCGCGTATCCCCACCTGGACATCGCCGCCGCCCAGGGGCGCGAAGTCCTCGCCGAACCACTTGAAGATGGTCGATACCTCCAGGGCGTCCGCAACGCTGGACAGCCGCAGGCCACGGATGCGATCGGCCATGAAGACCCGCGCCTGGTCGTCGAGCTGCGCCTCGAGCGTCGCCGCGCGGTACGGCTCGGGCCGCAACGGCGGGCAACTGCGGGCCGCGCACACCAGCGCCACGTGCACGCGGGGCTCGCGGAACTGCGGGCGGATGGTCCGGTGCTCGATGTCATCGAGCGACAGCAGCCTGCCGGCAACTCGATGCCGCCGCTCGCCGAACGCGCCGGGGACCTGCCAGATACTGTTCGCAGGAAAGGCCACGCCGACCAGCGTGCGCCCTTTGATGGGATAGCGGTCGACTACCGTCCGCAGCACCAGCGCGTTATACGAATTGATCCAGAACGCGAGTTGCTGCTCGCGGCTGAAGCCGGCGAGCGTCGCGGCGTCCAGCGCCGCGAGCTCCTGCAGGTACCCGTCGAGCGTCGCCCGCTCAGCCTGCAGCGCCGCGTAGTCCACCTGACCCTGGCGCACGTGTGCCCGCAGCACGCGCTCGAAGCGCGCGTGCGCGTGGTCAAAACTGCCCGGCGCAGGCGACTCAGCACCGGACGCGCTGCCGCACAGCAGCAGGCCGACTACCAGCGCCGTCCCGACTCGCCTCCGCATGAGCGCCCACCCTGTTGACCTGGTCGCATTGAGTCAGACCGGTCGCAGGCGCGCAATGTTTCAGGCGCAGATCAGCTGCCGATCACGCCCCCGTCGTCCTTGGTGACAATGATCGTCGCCGAGCGCGGACGTCCGCCGCTCTCGCCCTCCGGCCAGGAGCTGTAGCGCTTGGGATTGTCGGGAGCATTGGTACCGGTCGGTGCCTCGCCCGGATGCTGGATGCCAACGAACATCGTGCGCTCGTCCGGCGTGACGAACACTCCGGTGATCTCGCAGACATTCGGGCCAGTAAGGAAGCGCCGGGTCTCGCGCGTGCGCGGATCGGCGCACAGCATCTGGTTGTTGCCGAAACCGGCGTAGGCGCCGGCGTTGATCGTGCTGCCGGACACGTCAGTCTGGATCCACAGCCGTCCGCTCGGCGCGACATAGATCCCGTCCGGCGAGCCGTATTTGTCACCGACGATGTCCGAGCCGGTCGCCGCGCTCTGCGGATCGCCCGCGAGCGCGAAGATCTCCCAGGCGAAAGTCGGCTCAGTCCAGTCGTTCCGATACGACCACTGGATGATGTGGCCGTAGGGGTTCGGGGCGCGCGGGTTCGCGGCGTCTACCGGTGCCTGTCCGGCGGCACCACGACGACTGTTGTTGGTCAGCGTCGCGATCGCGGTCAATGACTCGGGGAACGTGTCGATCCACTCCGGTCGATCCATCCTGGTCGCGCCCACACAGTCCGCAGCGCCGCGCGTGTTGATCAGGATGTCCGCCAGGCTCCAGCCGGCGAGCGCGGGATTGTCCGGCGTCAGCGGCAACCATTCGCCAAAACCACCCGCGTCGAATCGCGCCACGTACAGCGTGCCGTCGTTGAGCGGATGAATGCCGCGCCGGAAGGAGCGCCGCCAGGGCAGGCGCGACACGTAGCGATAGATGTACTCGAACTGCTCATCGTCGCCGCTGTATACGACCACTCGGCCGTCGAGCGCCTCCTGCACCCAGGCGCCTTCATGCTTGAAGCGACCCAGTGCGGTTCGCTTGACGGGAGTCGAGCGCGGATCGAACGGGTTGATCTCGGTGACCCAGCCGAAGCGGTTCGCCTCGTTGGGTTCGGCATCCGCGGAGAAGCGCGAGTCCGTCGTATGCCACAGGTAACCGAAGCCCGCGGCCGTGATGCCATAGCGCCGCTCCAGCTCGGTCTGGGTGCCGGTCTTGCGGAAGTAGCCGTTGAAGTTTTCTTCGCAGGCCAGGTACGTGCCCCACGGCGTGTAGCCCATCGCGCAGTTGTTCAGCGTGCCCAGCACCCAGCGACCGGTCGGATCGGCGCTGGTGCGCAGGCGCTCGTCGCCGCGCGCCGGGCCGCCGATCATGATGCGCGTATTGCCGGTGATGCGGCGCGCGTAGTACGAAGGCCGCACTACCCGCCATTCGCCGCCGCGACGGGCGACTTCGACGATGCCAACGCCGTGAGCCGCCAGTGACTTGCGGGTCTTCTCGGCGTTCCAGTTCGCCGTGCCGTCCTTGAACAGCAGTACGTCGTCCGTGTACTCGTGGTTCTGCACCAGCAGGCCGCGGCTCGAACCCTGCAGCGGGAAGTACACGAGGCCGTCGTTGTGCATGCCCCACTGCTTTTCCTGGTCGGCAGCGGTGTCGCTGGCGTCGGGCTTGAACGCCGGACCGGTGGAGATCGGGTCGCCCCAGGCGATCAGCACTTTGGCGGTGTAGCCCGCCGGTACCAGCACCCGGTCCGCGCTGGACACGGGAATCCCCTGGAACCCGAGCAGCGGCCGGCCGTCGTTGGTCGCCGAGGCCGGCACCGCATGCAGTAACGAGCCGACGCCACCCAGCGATGCGGCCACCGCAGCGGCAACGCCGCCACCGAGCAGCCCGCGTCGTGTGAGGCGCGCCTGTACGACGTCTTCGAAAGTCGGGTTGTCGGACAGATTGCTGATGATGTCGTCGTCGACGATGGACATGCGGTGGCTCCGGAGTGTCGGGCGCGGAAATCGCGCGACACGGAGCTTCGACGTGCCGTGTTACTTCAACGCTGCAAAGGCGTGACGGTTTCGCGAAGGCGATCGAGATCGATCTGTTCGAGCGCAAGCTGCGCCTGTTCGCGCACCGCGACGTCGGCCGAACCGGCGTCTTCGATCAGGTCTGCGAGCGCCGGCTCTGCCGCGAACATGCGCGCGGATTCCTCGGCGACGAGCTCGCCTGGCTGTGCCGGAGGCGGTGCGGCAATCGAAGGCTCGGCATCGCTCGCTACGCCGCGCCAGCTCGCGGGCCCCGGGTCCGGGACCAATGCCGCGGCCGGCGGCGTACTGCTCGCCCGCGTGGCCAGATATCCCACAGCTCCAGCCGCCGCAAGCGCGGCAGCGAGAACCCAGACTTGCGTGGGCGGTCGGGACATCGACCCAACGCTAGCAGCGGATTGTTAAGGCCTCGCGACGGTCGGGGTACCGCCCGTTCGCGGCCGCGCCTTGGCCAGCGCCTCGTCGAGCATCTGCACCAGCGCCTCGCGGTCGTAGGTATAGGCCTGACCCTCGTTGAGCTGCACCAGCTCCCGAACCGCCTGCCGGATCGTGAACCGCGCCTCGCTCTCGTTCGGCACGATCATGTAGCGCCGCTGGGGTTTCGGCTCGGACAGCGCACGCGACACGGCCTCGGCGACTTCATCGGGTGGCTTGTACTGCGCGCGCTGTGCGAGCGGATTATCTGGCTGGCCCTGCCGGCGCGCCGCCGTGGCGCCGATCTCACTGTTGTAGTTGCCCGGCTCGACGACGCTGACCGCAACGCCGAGTGGCTCCATCTGGGCAGCCAGCGAATCGGTGAACGCTTCCACCGCGTGCTTGCTCATGCTGTACACGCCGAGGTCGCGCCCGGAAAGGATGCCGGAGATCGAGCCGATGGTGGTGATGCGGCCCTTGGAGGCAACGATCAACGGCGTGAACGCGCGCGTTACCCGAAACGGGCCATACATGTTCACCTGCATCACGAAATCGAAGTCCGCGTCGGAGGTCTGCGCGAACGGGCCGCTGACGGCGACTCCCGCGTTGTTGACCAGGCCATACAGGCCGCGACCTGCCCTGGTGATGGTTTCAACGGCGGCGGCGATCTGCGCCGGATCGGTCACATCCAGCCGGATCGGCTGCACGTTGCGGATGGTCGCCAGCGCGGCGAGGTCCGCGTCCTTGCGGGCGCCGGCGTAGACGAAGTAACCGTCACGCGCGAGACGTTCGGTGACGTAGCGGCCGATGCCCGTACTGGCCCCGGTGACGAGGATGGCACGCGGCGCGAGGTTGTCCTGCTTGCCGTCCGTTCCTGCCGCTCCGGCGGCCCCCATGCCGAACAGCGCGCACGACAGTGCCGCCAGCATTGCGAGTTTCGAGGAGACCTGCATGGGATGTGCCCTGATGATTGGCCCGGCGCTCCCGGGCGGGCACAGTCTACCTAAGGCTTGGCGGTACGCTTCAACTCGTGCCGATAGACGAAGCAGGCGCCGAAGCGACGCGCATCGCGCACCGGGCCGCGCTGACCGGGCTGCAGCTTCTTCGGGTCCCCGATCCACCCGTGCTCGCGCACCTTCGTGACCCGATAGCCGTCGTCGGCGATGTACAGCCTGGCGATCGCCAGGGCGCCCGATTGCAGCGGAAAATCCACCCAGCACTCGACCACGGCGCGTTGCTGGGATTTCGGCATGCGCACGCCTGCTTTGGCGCGGACGTCGATCATGAAGAAGTGCATTGGCCGTGGTTTCATGGGCCGCGAGCGTAACGACTTGGCGCGCTGCCCGCCAGCCTGAAGGTCATCGCACGTCCAGCGTCTTGCCCATGCGCGCGCAAGGCACCTGGACACCCGTCGACGTAGGCACCAGAACCCTCTCGATCAGCTCGAATCCGCACGCGCGATACAAAGGCTCGCCCGCCACCGTTGCCATCAGCTCCAGCTCCCGGAAGCCCGCGCGCGCGGCCGCCGCCTCGCAGTGCGCCAGCACGGTTCGCCCGACGCCACGGCGCGCGAACTTAGGGTGGGTATACATGGCGCGTATCCGGGCCGGCTCGGTCGACGGATCCAGCAGTCGCGCACTGCGGCCCGCGGTGTGATCGCCGCCGAACAGGGTGGCGCGGCGACTCCAACCGCCGCAACCGGCTATCTGGCCGTCCAGCTCGACGACGAAATAGGTGCCGTCCTCGATCAGCTGGGTGTCGAGTCCCATGAACTCGAAGGACGCCCGTGTAGCAGGCTCGTCCAGGACGGCGCCAACCAGTTCGCGAATCGACTCGTTCATCAGTGAGTGCAGCTGCGGTAGCTCCGCCTGGGTTGCGAGTCGGACCGGGGATGGCAGCGCAGCGGACGCCCCCGGCGCATCAGGCGACGGGAAAACGTGCCTGAACGTAAAGGCGGCTACCGTCGGCCCTGCGGTACGCAGCAGCGCCAGCCTCTCGCTCGCCTCCTCGATGCTCGGGCGATGTCCCGTCGGCACCCACCAGAGCACCATGAACGCCTCGTGCATCCGCTCGAACCACTCCTTGCGGCGGCGCATGATCTCGAGGTGCGCGGACTTGTAGACGAAATGCGAAAGCGAGTCGATATCGCGCCACGTGGAGATATTGACCAGCCTGTCCGCGCCCATCGGCCGCAGCGCCGTGGCATCGCCTGCGTCGGTCTGCAGTCGCCAGACGAACCCGGGCGCATCGTCCGCCAGCGCATTGATGCGCTCGATGTTCGCCACGAAGTCCGCCATGCCCGGAGACTCCATGGGCTCGCGCATCGTGGCGATGTTCAACTGGGCCAGTTCGTAGCCCACGATGGCGTGCACCGCTGCTAGCCCGTGAAGCGTGAAACCAGGGCTTTGTCCTGCGGCACTTCCGGCGAGAACTCGCGCGCGTCGGCGAAGGCACGGACGAACGCCGGTCGTTTCGCCAGCGTGGATACGTAGCGCCGGAACAGCTCCGGCCGGCACAGACCATAGCCGCGCGCCCAGGTCACGCTGTGGCCGACGATGCAATCCGCCGCAGTAAAGCGTTCGCCACAGATGAAGGGTGCCCGTTCGAGTCGCGCCGCGATCTGCGGTTCGGCCTCTTCCACGAACTTCCTGCGATAGCGGGCGATGGTGCGCGCGTCCCGTTCCGCTACCGGCAGCACGTGCTCGTGGATGCGGATCTGCCACAGCATCATGTCCATCCAGGTCGACCCAAAATGCAGCATCTGCAGATAGTCGGCGCGCTCAGGCGAAGCCCCCGGCGACGGCGCGAGTTGCTTGTCCGGGTAGGCGTCAGCGAGGAACGCCACGATAGCGGCGCTTTCGAACACCCGCTGCGTAGCGCCGGTGTCCCAGGTGATCTCGAGCACCGGCACCGCGTGATTCGGGTTCAGGCGCAGGAAGTCCGCGCTGTACTGGGCACCGTCGTAGAGCGCGACTCTTTCGACCTCGAAGTCATCGCCCACGACTTCGTGCAACGCCCATTTCGCCCTGGCGCTGCGCGAGGCAGGGAAGTGGTGGAGCTTGAGATGCTGGATGTTCATTGCATGGTCGCCTCGAGACGTCGGTCCGGTCCGCGTCCGCAAGCGCTCCATCGAGGCCGGCAGGTCGGATTTGCGGTAAGGTAAAGGCTCCGAGGAGGTAGTGCCATGCCAACTCGAATACCGCAGCGTCAGCCGTTCGTCCGTGACGTACGGCACCGTCAAGCAGCTGCCCCACAACCGCAACGGCTTGTGGTTCATCGGCCGCGAGACGATCGAAAGCGACGCCTTTACCGACCTCCAGGAGAACTACGGCCCGTTGGCGATCGGGGCGTGCGTCGCCGTCGAGAAGCGCGGCAATCGCGCACGGAGGATCATGACCGTGCGCAGCACAGCCGCATGGGGCCGGCCGCTCCCGAGCGCGTCCTGCGGTAGCGGCGCGCGGACGATGCAGCGCTCATCGGCCGTCGCGCTCACGCTGTCGGTCGCGGCGCATGCCTTGCTGCTCTGGGCGTGGCACGCACCGGGTCAGGATTCAACGGAACTCCGCGCGCCGCCGGATTTCAGGTTCTGGATCGAGCGCCCGGCGGATCGCGACGTGGCGAGTGATGACGTGGGTCAGCTGGCGCATTCGACCGCCAACCGCGTCCCGCGGCCTTCGTCGGCGCCCGAGTCGAAAAAGCAGGCCCTGCCTGACGCCACGACGGCCGAGCCCGTCGCGGCTTCGAACCTCGGCGACACCCCGATCACCGTCGCAGACGTTCCGCCGGAGCCGCCCGCGTCGGAGGTCAGCGACACCGCGGACGCCGAGGTGATCAGCGTCATTGCCGCGAGCGGCACGACGATGCCGTCCGCCGAGCGCCAGATGCTCTCGAGCCGCGTCAAGGCGTGGTCACAGAGCTTCCAGGGCGCGCAGCTGCTCGGCACGCGCGTGACGTGGCAGGAGAGTGGCCAGCGCTACACGGCAGCGCTGCAACGCGTGCCGGCCAGCAGCCCGACCGACATCGAGCGCGTGCTCGTCGACCTCGAGACGCAGCAGGATGGCCGGCTGCTGAAGAGCCGGATGCAGATGAAGCGGCTCGCGTTCTCCCATTTCAATCAGCTCGTCGACCACTGGGACACCGACGTGCAGCTGCACGACGACGAGATCGTCGGCCGCTTCCACAGCAACACGAAGCTGATCGTTGGCTGGGACCGCGATGCTGCGCCACGATTTCTCGGCCCGGTAACGACCGCGGCGCGCTCCATCGACATCACGGACGCGGTGCACCCGCGTGCCTGGCGCGAGATTTTTCGAGGCGGCGTGGAGATGGGGGCACAGCGCATCGTGCTGCGACGCTACGACTACGGCTTCGCGCAGGACGCGCGCGCCGTGCCCACACCGACGCAGAGCTTTGCGGCGGCTACCGAGCTGGTATTCGAGGCGGATGGCCGCATCCGGTGGCGCGCCGCCGATTCCGCCGATCCGCTGCGCACCGTCGACGTCGGCAGCGGTGCCGTATTCCTCACCGGCGGTCCCGGCGTAACGCTGTTTGTCAGCGGTACCGTGCGCGGCACGGTCCTGGTCTATTCACCGCAGGATATCGTCATCGTCGGCAGCCTGAGATATGCGCGGGATCCGCGTGAGAACCCGCAGTCACGGGATTACCTGGGACTCGCTGCCGACAACGACGTGGTGGTGGCGGGCAGCGACCGGACCGGGCCGGGCGATCTGCAAATCGACGCCGCGATATACGCGCGCCGACGGTTTGAAGTGCGCGATTTCGAGACGCGGCGCCAGGGCACCCTGGTTGTGTACGGCAGTCTTTCGGCCGGCAGCCTGTCGGCGACCGAGCCGCGCTACGCGACCAGGGTCGAGTTCGACCCACGATTCGAGTCGACCCGACCACCAGGCTTCCCGATTACGGACCGCTACGAACTGGAGAGCTGGGATGGCCTGTGGACGCCGGCCGAAGGGCTCGCTCCACCCTGAGGCCGCTCGCGACAGCGGGCGCCTGCCTTGCCTGCGACACCTCGTCCGATGTTGCTGGCAATCCTTGGTTAGTATTCCTGGTGGGCAATGAGGAGGCGCGGCGTGGCTAGCAAGTGGTTGGACAGTCTGCTTGGTCGCGAAGCGCCGCAGGCCAGGACCGCTCCCGGCACCGCCAAACGCCCGAACGCTTTTCAGTCCGTGAGCGTGAGTCCATGCGCCGAGGCGTGTCAGGCGGCGCTGCTGTTGCGCGACAAGCCCTTCCTGGTGCAGAAGGCGCCACGCCTGCCGCTGCCCGAGTGTTCACGGCCGACGAAATGCACCTGCCGGTTCAGCAAACACATGGACCGGCGGTCGAAGGAAGACAAGCGTTCGCCGTACGCAGACTCGCGCAGCATCACCTACGCCGGCAGCGAGAAGCGCGGCTCGCCGGGCCGGCGCACGACGGACTTGGGTAAGGGCAAGAAAAAATGAGCGCGGCAGCGCCGCTCAGACGTCGAGGTTCGCGACGGCGAGAGCATTCTTTTCGATGAACTCGCGCCGGGGCTCGACCTGGTCGCCCATCAGCGTAGTGAAGATCTCGTCGGCCGCGAAGGCGTCTTCGATTCGTACTTGCAACAATCGCCGTGTTTCGGGGTTTATTGTTGTATCCCAGAGCTGTTCGGGGTTCATTTCGCCCAGGCCCTTGTAGCGCTGGATGCTCTGGCCCTTCTTGGCCTGGGCAAACAGCCAGTCGATCGCGGCCTTGAATGAGCCGACCGGTTCGCGCTCATTGCCGCGCGCGATGTAGGCGCCCTCGCCGATCAGCCCACCCAGAGTCTTGCCGAGGTCGGCGATGCGGCGGTACTCGGCGGAGTCGAAGAATTCGCGCGTCAGGTACTTCGTCGTGGAAGTGCCGTGCTCAGTCTTCTGGATCTGCAGGCGCGCCACCTGGCCTTCGACGGACTGGCGCAGCGTGATCTGGTAGCTGCGGGTGCCGTCGTCGAGCGCGTTCAGGCGGGTATTGAGATCCCTCGCCCAGTCGCGCATCCAGTCGGTGCGCTCGTAGTCGGTGGAGTGCAGCTCCGGCATGAACACCAGCTGGTCGAGCAGGCGCTCGTCGTAGCGGCGCGACCAGCGGCGCACGATGGACTGCACGTCCATGTACTTGTGCGCGAGAGCCTCGAAGCCGGCGCCGCGCAGCGGAGGAGCTTCGGCGTTGACGTACAGCGCAGCGTCGTCGAGCGCGTCACTGAGCAGGATGGCGTTCAGCTCCGTATCGCCCTTGACGTACATCTCCTGCTTGCCGCGCTTCACCTTGTAGAGCGGGGGCTGGGCGATGTAGATGTGGCCGCGCTCGATCAGCATCGGCAGCTGCCGGTACAGGAACGTCAGCAGCAGCGTTCGTATGTGACTGCCGTCGACGTCAGCGTCCGTGTTGTGACAACAGATGCCGCCCAGCCCGGCGATGAAGTTCTCGTCGGTGTCGACGGAGAAGTCGTACACCCAGCCTGAGCTGGCGGCAACTTCATCGATCGCCGTGATCGGCAGCGCCATCAGGTCACCGTCGATTGCACGGAAGCGCCGATTGAGGGCGGGTTGTCGCACGCTGTCGAGATTGCGGGCGCGCAGCGTTTCCGCACCGGGGTGATCGCGCCACACGGGTTCCAGCTTCACGAGATCCTCGGCAGCACACACGGCAATGTTCCAGTGCGGATGCCGCGTGATGCAGGGCTGGCCGCGAACCTCGCGTGCCTTGCCGTCCGGCTGGATCTCGCTGATCGAGGCGACGATGCCGAGCGAGCTCAGGCAGTACATCAGGCCGCTCGCGAGGTCATAGGACGACGTCGCGAAACCGATCCTCGAGTCAGTGACGGTTCCATCACCCAGCAGATAGCCACGCAGGAACGCGAGCCGCAGCGGCTCGGCCACGTTGAACACGAGATCGGGAATCTGCTTGGTGGTGGACTCCGTGCCGCGGAAGCCGAACAACCCCTGCCAGGCCAGGGCCGCAACGCGATTGATCAGCTTCAGTTCGGCCGCGCGACTCGTCTTTGGAACCATCAGCGGCGAGAGGCCGAACACGCGCCGCAGTCGCTCTGCCATTTCCCCTGCGAAGCGCTGATTGCTGGCCCCGATCGAGAAGCGCAGACCATTGCGGTCGGAACAGGAGCCCTCGGCAACGTAGAAACCCAGCAGCACCATCAGGTCTTCATCGACCTTCAGATACCTGGACAGGCTGCGATTGGCGTAGTGCTCCGGCGAGAGCTGCAGATCCTCGCGCTCACCCATCCAGTCCAGATCCTCCGCGGTCAACGTTGAAAGCCGGACGCGGTCACGCACGACATTGCGCCCGGAGCCGCTGTACTGCTGCTCCCAGATCCGATCGAGTCGACTGCTGACGATGGCGACCTGCGGCAGGATTTCCGCTGGCTCGGCGCCGACCGCGCGCAGGTACGCCTCGAAATGCGGCACGGTCGGCCGCGATACGCCCTTCTCCCACGAGTAGAACGTGCATGGCTGCTGGATGCCGATGGCGTCGCAGAGCTCGCGGTTGCTGACGCCCGCGGCACGGCGGCGCTGCGCGAGCTCGCGACCCAGCGTCGAGGGGACATCGACGCGCGGCGCCGTGTGATGCGGGTCGTCGGCGTGGCGGCGCTGAACCCGGGACTTGAACCAGTCTTCCACTGCGGGACCGCGAATCCAGATCTGACGCGCGGCCGCCGCGTCCAGCCACAGGCTGCGCAGCAGGTCGAATTCACGGGGCGCGGTGACAGGCAGTTTGAGATGGCGCGGCGCGACGAGGTGGTCACCGAGGCGCAGCTGATCGCCGCGCCTCAGCTTGATCGCCCCGTCCTCATGTATGAAGACACTGTGGCTGGAAGTCACGCGGACTGTGCGCCCATACGCGCCGCGGACGCGGAACAGCTTTTCGTCAAGCGGGTGGCGAATGACCGCCTTGATCGGCCGGAAGCGCACGTCCTTGCGATCGACGCCGAAGCACAGCACTTCGCCAAGGTCGCCGCCGCGCAGGCGTTCGACCCCATCCTCGCTGCTGAACGTCGCCGTCGTGCGCCGGGCGCTGATTGCAGCATCGATGAACTCGCCAATGCGCACCAGGCGCGTGCCACGCAGATCGGTGCGCACGAACACATGATCGTCGCCATCGACGCTCATGATGACGATGCGGTGATACCGCAGCTTGTCGATGTCGAAGTCATCGCGCCCGATGCCGCAGCCGAGCGCCGTGATCAGCGTGCCGACTTCGGCGGAGCCGAGCATCTTGTCGAAGCGCGCGCGTTCGACGTTGAGGATCTTGCCCTTGAGCGGCAGGATGGCCTGGGTGCGGCGGTCGCGGCCCTGCTTGGCCGAACCGCCGGCGGAATCACCTTCGACGATGAAGATCTCGGACAGCGCCGGGTCTTTCTCCTGGCAGTCGGCGAGCTTGCCGGGCAGGCCCGCAATGTCCAGCGCCCCCTTGCGTCGGGTCATCTCGCGCGCCTTGCGCGCAGCCTCGCGCGCGCGCGCCGCGTCGATGATCTTGCCCGCTATCTTCTTGGCTTCCTGCGGGTGCTCGAGCAGGAATTCGGAGAGCTTGGCGCTGACGGCCGTCTCGACGATGCCCTTGACCTCGGATGAAACGAGCTTGTCCTTGGTCTGCGACGAAAACTTGGGGTCCGGCAGCTTCACCGAGAGAATGGCGGTGAGGCCTTCGCGCGCGTCGTCGCCGGTGGTCGGCACCTTCTCTTTCTTCGCGATGCTCTCTTTCTCGATGTAGTCATTGAGCGTGCGCGTGAGCGCGGCGCGGAAGCCGGAGAGATGCGTGCCGCCGTCCTTCTGCGGAATGTTGTTGGTGTAGCAGTACATCGACTCGGTGTAGGAGTCGTTCCACTGCATCGCCACTTCCACGCCGATCGGGCCTTCCTGCGAACGGAACCAGAGCACGGCGTCATGCACCGGCGCGCGCGTGCGGTTCAGGTGCTTGACGAATTCCTGCAGGCCGCCAACGTGCTCGAAGGTTTCGGTCTTGTTCTCGCGCTCGTCGATCAGGTCGATGCGGACTCCGGAGTTCAGGAACGAGAGTTCGCGCAGCCGCTTCGAGAGGATTTCGTACTCGAACGCGATGTTGGTGAAGATCTCGGGACTCGGATGGAAACGGACCGACGTGCCGCGCTGGTCTTCGAGGCTGTCGCCAACCACGGCCAGCGGCGCGACGGGCACGCCGAGCCGGTACTCCTGCTTGTGGGCCTTGCCGTCGCGCCAGATCGTCAGATGCAGCACATCGGACAGCGCGTTGACGACCGAGACACCGACTCCGTGCAGTCCGCCGGAGACCTTGTACGAGGTATCGTCGAATTTTCCGCCTGCATGCAGCACGGTCATGATGACCTCAGCTGCGGAACGACCCTCTTCCGGGTGGATGTCCACCGGAATCCCGCGGCCGTTGTCCTGTACGGTCACGGACTCATCGGCATGGATGGTGACCACCACACGGTCACAATGGCCCGCCAGCGCCTCGTCGATCGCATTGTCTACGACCTCGAAAACCATGTGGTGCAGGCCGGTTCCGTCATCGGTATCACCGATGTACATGCCGGGCCTTTTTCGCACCGCGTCAAGGCCCTTTAAGACTTTGATTTTGCTGGAGTCGTAGACGTCGTTTTGGGTCATGCTGGAGGCCGGAATAACGGGCGATTATTATACCTTTTTGACGCCGCCACGTTCCACGTGAAACACCGCTTCGGGCGCACCGAAAAGAGCGAAGTCCCGCGTCAGCGCCGTGATGATCATCTGGGCTTCCAGCGCCTTCACCCGCGTGATCAGGACGTCCAGTCGCCCGCGGTCAAGCTCCGCGCTCGGGTCATCGAGTAGCAGGGTGGGTACCGTCTCCTGGGTTGCCTTCAGGTACTCGAGCTGCAGCAGCACCAGCCCTGCCCCGGCGAGCTTCTGCTGACCTCGCGAGAGCACCTCCCTGGCGTGCTTGCCGCCGACCCGCAGCGTGACGTCCGCCCGGTGAGGTCCAACCGTGGTGCTGCCACGCTCGCGATCGCGGGTCTCAGCCCGCTGCAGCGCCTCCGCCAGCGGCGTGCCGCGCTCCCATCCGCCCTGAAGTCCGAGCGCCACGGGCACGCCCACCAGGGCTTCGCAGAGGGACTCCCAGCCTGCCGCGAGGCGCTCAAAAGCCCGCGCGCGAAACCCTGCCAGCCGTTCGCCTTCGGATACCAGCTGACTGTCCCAGGCGCCAAGGTCGCTAACCCCGGTCATCAGCGCCGCGTTGCGCTGCCGGAGCACCCGCTGGTAGCGGCTCCAGGTGTCCGCAAAACCAGGTTCCACGTGGAACACCAGCCAGTCGAGCCAGCGGCGACGCACCGAAGGGCCTTCCTCTATCAGCCGATGAAGCTCCGGATCCAGGATCTCCACCGGGAAAATACGCGCCATCTCCGCCAGCGCTGGGGGTGTCTGCTGGTCGATCCGTGCCCGGGTCGCAGCGCCGCGCTCGATTTCGATACCCAGGCTGTGATCGAGACCGTCTGCGAACACGGTGCCCCGGATCCGGCAGACGCTCTCTTGATTGCTGATCACCCGTTCGCTGGAACGCGTGCGGAACGAGCGGCCCCGCCCGAGGAGGTAAGCAGCCTCCAGGATGGAGGTCTTGCCAGCCCCGTTTTCGCCGAAGATCAGGTTGCTATGGGGTGCGAGGGCAAGATGCGCACTGTGAATGCAGCGGAGCCCCTTGATCCAGAGCTCCGAAAGCTGTCGCAATGGTCAGAGCCTCATCGGCATCACGACGTACTTCGCCGCACTGGAACCAGGCTGCGTCAGCAGGCCGCTACTGTTTGAGTCGCTCAGCCCCAACTGGACGCGATCTCCGTCGATCGCGCTGAGAGCGTCGAGCAAATAGTTGACATTGAAGCCGATCTCCATCTCCTCACCGCTGTAATCGACTTCTATCTGGTCCTCAGCCTCTTCCTGCTCCGGATTGTGTGCCATCAGCGTCAGTTGGTTGTTTTTCAACGCCAGGCGGATGCCCCGGAACTTTTCGTTGGACAGGATGGCCGTCCGCTGCAAGGCAAGCCGCAATGTCTGGCAATCGGCCTCGATCCGCTTGGTCGGAGCGCTCGGGATAACGCGGCCATATTCCGGGAACCGCCCGTCAATGAGCTTTGATGTAAAGCGAACGTCGCCGATCGTGGCACGCACGTGGCTGCTACCAATCTGCAGCTCGATGTTGCCATCGCTGCCCAGCAAACGTTGCAGCTCGGCGACACCCTTGCGCGGGATGATGACCTGTTGGCGCGTCGCCACGTTCGTTTCCAGCGGGCATTCGCACAAGGACAACCGGTGGCCGTCCGTCGCAACCGCTCGCAGCACCTTGCCTTCGGCCTCCAGCAGCAGGCCATTGAGGTAGTAGCGAACGTCCTGCTGGGCCATGGAAAAGTGCGTCTTGTCGATCAACCGCCTGAACGCCGCCTGCGGCACCACCAGGGTCTGCAGCGCGCTGCTCTCGTCGACGACTGGAAACTCCGCTGCCGGCAGCATCGCCAGGGTGAAGCGGCTGCGGCCGGCGCGGATCGATAGCCGCTCGCCTTCCGTTGCAATCGTTACCGCCGTCGAGTCCGGCAGCGCCTTGAGGATATCGAGGAACTTGCGACCAGGCACCGTAACGTCGCCGCTCTGTGCGCCGCTGAGTTCGCGCGTTGCGACCAGTTCGACCTCGAGGTCCGTGCCGGTCATGCTCAGCCGGTTGTTGCGGGCGCCTATCAGGACGTTGGACAAGATCGGCATGGTTTGCCGGCGTTCCACCACGCCGATTACCGCCTGCAGGGGCGCCAGGATCTCTTCGCGGGTCGCAGTGAACTTCATGAGCGGGCTTTCTCTGAATCTGAAATCTTTGGAGGGTTGAGGATTCTAAGAGTAGTTGTTGTAGCTATAGAGCCTGTGAATGGCTGAACAACCGTTCTTATCGCAGGTAAATCAGCCTGTTGCAGCCGCTCGGGTGCGGGTGTAACAGCGGGGTGAACTGCCTGCGTGCTGTGGACGAAGTGTGCGCGATTTCGGGTGGATTGGGCATCCACAATTTTTCCCCATCATCCGGCCAGGGTCCTCAACAGGTTTGAGTAATCGTCGCGCGTCTGTGGCTCGGTTTCGCGCAGTTCGGCAATGCGTTTGCAGGCGTGCATCACGGTGGTGTGATCACGGCCGCCGAACGCATCGCCGATCTCCGGCAGGCTGCGCGTGGTCAGTTCCCGGGCGAGTGCCATTGCGACCTGGCGCGGGCGGGCGATCGAGCGGGAGCGTCGCTGCGAAGTAAGGTCGGTGACCCGGAGCTTGAAATAGTCCGCCACCGTCTTCTGGATGTTGTCGATCGTGACGAGCTTGGCCTGCAGTGCCAGCAGGTCCTTGAGTGCCTCGGCTGCCACGTCCACCGAGAGGTCCTGACCGGTAAAACGGGCGTTTGCGATCACCCGGCGCAATGCACCCTCGAGTTCGCGCACATTGCTGCGGATGCGCTTGGCGATGAAGAAAGCCACCTCGTCGGGCACGCGGACGCCGGCCGCCTCGCCCTTGCTGATGAGGATCGCCGCGCAGGTCTCCAGTTCCGGAGGTTCGATCGCAACTGTCAGGCCCCAGCCAAACCGGGATTTCAGGCGTTCCTCCAGGCCGGTGACTTCCTTCGGATAGCGGTCGCAGGTCAGCACGACCTGCTGTTGCCCTTCGAGCAGGGCATTGAAGGTATGGAAGAACTCTTCCTGCGAACGGTCCTTGCCGGCAAAGAACTGGATGTCGTCGATCAGCAGCGCATCGAGCGAGCGGTAGGCGGTCTTGAAGTCCGCCATCTGGTTGTGCTGCAACGCCTTGACCATGTCGCCGACGAAGCGCTCGGAATGCACGTAGGCGATGCGCGCCAGCGGGTTGCGCGCGCGGATCGCATGGCCGACGGCGTGCATCAAGTGGGTCTTTCCGAGGCCGACGCCGCCGTAGAGAAACAGCGGGTTATAGGCTCGGCCGGGATTCTCCCCGACCTGCAATGCCGCAGCCTTGGCGAGCTGGTTGCTCTTGCCGACGACGAAATTCTCGAAGGTGAACTCGGGGTTCAGGCGGCCCCCGACCACGAGCCCATCCGTGTGCCTGATGCGCCCGAAGGTCAGGCCTTCATCACTATTGCGCGGCGCTGACGGCGCTGGTTCGTTGGCAACCGCGGCCGGGCGGGAGCCCACCTCGACGGTGACGATCGGTGGGTCACCCACGGTGCTGGCGCGGATCAACTCGCCGATCCGGCCGAAGAGATTGCTCTGGATCCAGTCGACCACGAACGCGTTCGGGGCGAGGAGCTTCAGTGCTCCGTCACCCTCGATGGCCTGGAGCGGACGCACCCAGGTGTTGTATTGCTGTTCGGGCAGTTCCTCGGCGAGCGCGCGCGCACACCGGGCCCACAGGGACGCTTCCACGCGCGGACCTACCATTCGCTCGACCGGCCAGAAAAGGGCGGGAAGTCTAACCCCAAGGCTGTACCGGCCTGAAGGCGTTTGCACCGGCGGAAGTGCCGGAACGGCTTGACACCCCGGACCCTGCCGCTTACGCTCTGCGCCCTTTTTTGCGACTGTTTTTAGGTAGTTAGGGCGGAAAATTCAAATGTCGAAGCGCACTTACCAGCCGAGCAAGGTCCGCCGCGCACGCACGCACGGTTTCCGTGCCCGCATGGCGACGAAGAAGGGTCGCCAGGTCCTCGCCCGCCGTCGCGCCAAGGGTCGCAAGAAGCTGATTCCCTGACGTCCGGGGTTCCTGCTTCCAACGCCGCGCGGCCGCGCACGCCAACAGGTGCCCTCATGGCCGGCGAGATCTCCGCGCGGCCTCTCGGTTACCCGCCCGCCCTGCGACTGCTGAACAAAGCAGCCTTCGAAGTGGTCTATGCTCGCGGCCGGCGTTCCGGCAACGCGGTTTTCGGGCTCAGCGTTCTGGAACGCGAGCCGGGTGCACCGCGGCTCGGAATGTCGGTAGGCGTCAAGGTTGCCGGTAGCGCGGTCGAGCGCAACCGGATCCGTCGGGTCATCCGCGAGAGCTTCCGGCTCGCGCAGCACGACCTCGCAGACCTCGACCTGGTGGTAACCGCACGCGGTGGCGCGCGCGGTGTTGCGAATGCGCAGCTGCGCGCGAGTCTGGCAGCGCTGTGGAGCAAGTGGGCCAAGCCATGCGGCGCCTCGTCCAAGCCCTGATCCGGGCCTATCAATTGATCGTGAGCCCCTGGCTGGGGCCACGCTGCCGTTTCTATCCTTCCTGCTCGCACTACGCCCATGAGGCGATCGGTCGCTTCGGTGCGCTGCGCGGCGGCTGGCTTGCGCTGCGGCGGCTGGGTCGCTGCCATCCGTGGCATCCGGGCGGCATCGACATGGTGCCCGAGACGCTCGGCGCTACCGACAATGCACTCTCTCATCATCCCGATTGCGCGCACTGCGCAACGCCTAACCAGAAAGCGATGCCGTGACTTCGACGAACCTGCGAATGTTCCTGTGGGTGGGCCTGTTCCTGGCGCTGTACCTCAATTACGAAGCCTGGATGCGCGACTACGGCCCGAAGCCGGGCGCTGTGCCGCCGGCGGTAGCCACCAGCCCGTCGGAGTCCGCGCTGGGCGGCAACATTCCGAGTGCGGCAGTGCCCGCTGCAACGGGAGCGGCGACTGCTGCGGCTCCGGCCGCGGCTGCACTGGCGGCGACGCCGCCCGTGCCATCGGTCGCACCCGCCGTCAGCGCCGGCGCCGGTGCGGCGCCTGCAACCGGCCTGGCCGAAGGTGGCGAAGTCGTAACGGTGCGGACGGACGTACTCGACCTGAAGATCGGCCTGGTGGGCGGCGAGCTCAGGCACGCCGACCTGCTCACCTATCCGCTGGTCAAGGGCGAGCAGAAGCCGGTGCGTCTCTTCACGCGCGAAGGTCGAGAAGGCTTCTTCGTGCTGCAGACCGGGCTCGCAGGCGCAACGGCGAACAGCCCGCATCCGACGCACCTGGCGGCATTCAGCGCGCCGCAGCTTTCCTACGAGATGCCGGTCGGACAGAACGAGCTGCGCGTGCCGCTGACCTGGACCGACGGCAACGGCGTCACGGTGATGAAGACCTTCATCCTGCGCCGCGGCCAGTACCGCATCGATCTGGAGTACTCGGTACAGAACGCCGGCAGCGCGCCCTGGCAGGCTGCGTCGTATGCGCAGTTCCTGCGCGACGACATCCTGATCGAGCGCTCGATGTTCAATGTGGAGAGCTACGCGTTCAAGGGACCCTCGTACTACGACGGCACCAAGTACCACAAGCTCAGCATTACCAACGACGCGGACCGCGCGCTGTCGCGTGACATCCAGGCCGGCTGGCTCGCAGCGCTGCAGCATCACTTCGTCGCCGCGGTGGTGCCGTCCCCGGCCACGGCCTATCGATACGCCATGAAGGTGGACGGCCGCCAGTACCTGCTGTCGGCGGTCGGGCCGATGCAGACCGTGGCGCCCGGTGCGAGTGCGACGTTGAAGGAAACGCTGTTCGTCGGTCCGAAGCTGCAGGCGCAGCTGACGCTGACGGGCCCGGAGCTGGACCTGGTGGCCGACTACGGCATGCTCGCGATCCTGGCGCGGCCGCTGTTCTGGATGCTGGAGCAGGCGCACAAGATCACCGGCAACTGGGGCTGGGCGATCATCATCATCACCTTCCTGCTGAAGCTCGCGTTCTATCCGCTGTCCGAGACCTCGGGCAAATCGATGGCGAAGATGCGCGTACTGGCGCCACGCATCAAGAACCTGCAGGACACCTACAAGGACGATCGCGAAAAGCTCGGCAAGGCGATGATGGAGATGTACCAGCGGGAGAAGATCAACCCGCTCGCCGGCTGCCTGCCGATCCTGATCCAGATGCCGGTGTTCTTCGCGTTCTACTGGGTGCTGCTCGAGAGCGTCGAGATGCGCCAGGCGCCGTTCATGGCCTGGATCCAGGACCTGTCGGCGAAGGATCCGTTCTTCGTGCTGCCGGCGATCATGGCCGGTGCGATGTTCATTCAATACAAGCTGAATCCTGCGCCGCCGGATCCGATCCAGGCCAAGGTGTTCATGTTCCTGCCGCTGATCATGTCGGTCACGTTCGCGTTTTTCCCGGCCGGCCTGGTGCTGTACTGGGTGACGAACACCGTCCTGTCGATCGCACAGCAGTGGAACATCAACCGGCGCATAGAAGCGGCGGCCAGGAAGGGCAAGGCCGCCGAGGCTTAGAATGGTCGCATGATCGGCCCCGACACCATCGTCGCCTCGGCCACGCCACCGGGTCGCGGCGGGATCGGTGTCGTTCGTGTCTCGGGTCCGGCCGTGCGCGAAATCACCGTGCTGATGCTCGGCGCTCTGCCGCGGCCGAGGTTCGCGACGCTGGCCGCGTTCCGCGACGCGTCCGGCGACAGCATCGACATCGGACTGGCCCTTTACTTCGACGCGCCGCGTTCCTACACCGGAGAGGACGTGCTGGAGCTGCACGGACACGGCAGCCCGATCGTCGCCGAGGCACTGGTGGCACGCGTCGTCGAACTGGGGGCGCGTCGCGCGCAGCCGGGCGAGTTCACGCAGCGCGCTTACCTCAACGACAAGATCGACCTGGCCCAGGCCGAGGCGGTGGCGGACGTCGTCGATGCCGGGTCACGCGAAGCCGCGCGCGCGGCGATGCGTTCGCTGCAGGGCGAGTTCTCGGCGATGGTGGACGAACTGGTCGAAAGCGTGGTCGAACTGCGCACCTATGTGGAGGCGGCCATCGACTTTCCGGAAGAGGAAGTGGACTTCCTCGCCGACGCCGAGCTGGCCGAGAGGTTCGACGACGTGCGCTCGCGGCTCGACCGAGTCGGGCGCAGCGCGGCGCAGGGTCGCGTGCTGCGCGATGGCATGACCGTGGTCATCGCGGGGCGGCCGAATGCCGGCAAGTCCAGCCTGCTGAACCGCCTGGCCGGCTACGACGCGGCCATCGTCACGCCGATTGCGGGCACCACGCGTGACGTGGTGCGCGTGCCGCTGGATATCGACGGCATGCCGCTGCACGTGCTGGATACTGCCGGCCTGCGTGAGGGCGTGGGCGATGAGGTGGAGCAGGAGGGAATGCGGCGCGCACGCGACGAGATGGCGCGCGCGGACCGCGTGCTGTTCGTGGTCGATGCCGCGGTCGACCCGGGCGCCCGCTCGCTGCTGGAGGAGAAAGAGCTGTTGCCGGACGGCGTGCCGATCACGCTGGTGCTGAACAAGTGCGACCTCGCCACCGGCGTGCCGCTGGAAGATACGATCACGTTGACGGGGCCGAAGTGGGTGGCGATCTCGGCGAAGACGGGCGAGGGCATGGAACTGCTGCGCGACCACCTGAAGCAGGCCATGGGCTACAGCACCCCCGAAGCCGGCGCCGTCTCGGCCCGCGCACGGCACCTCGAAGCCCTGGCGCGCGCGCGCGTGCATCTGGAGGCAGCGGCAAACCAGCTGACCGAGACCCGCGCCGGGGAACTGGTGGCC
The DNA here is from genome assembly GCA_031431655.1 of Gammaproteobacteria bacterium. GTDB lineage: Bacteria > Pseudomonadota > Gammaproteobacteria > Steroidobacterales > Steroidobacteraceae > UBA964. The sequence goes on from JANPDV010000311.1 coordinate 44,113, forward strand.
GAGGAACTGCGCGGCGCGCAGCAGGCGCTCGGCGAGATCACCGGCGAGTTCTCCAGCGACGACCTGCTGGGGCGGATTTTCTCCAGCTTCTGCATCGGCAAGTGACGGCGCATGCCTGAGGGCCCCGAGATGCGGCGCGCCGCGGATGAGCTGGCCCGGGTGCTGAAGGGCCAGGTCGCGCGCCACGTGTGGTTCAAGTTTCCCGGATTGGCGCGCGCCGGCCGAGAGCTGAGCGGGCAGACCCTGCGCGACGTCGAGGCCCGCGGCAAGGCATTGCTGCTGCACTTCTCCGGCGGTCAGAGCGTGTACACGCACAACCAGCTGTACGGCAAATGGCTGGTGGGTCCGTCAGGGACGCGACCCGAGACCGCGCGCGACCTGCGGCTGGCAGTCGAGACGCGCACCCATGCGGCGCTGCTGTACAGCGCATCGGAGATCGACGTGCTCGCGTCAGCCCGCATCGCACAGCACCCTTACGTTGCGAAGCTTGGCGTCGAGTTGCTGGCGCCGCAGACCACCGCGGCAGATGTACTGCGCATGGTTGCAGCGCCGCGCTTCGCGCGCCGACCGCTGGGCGTGCTGCTGCTCGACCAGGGGTTCCTGGCCGGCGTCGGCAACTATCTGCGCAGCGAAATCCTGTTCGCGGCACGGCTGCACCCGGACGCGAGGCCCGCCGACCTGTCCGACGCCGAGCGGCAGCGCCTCGCGCGCGCCGCGTTACTGATTACGCGCCGCGCCTATCGCACCCGGGGCGTGACCAACACGGCCGCGCGGGCCCGTGCCCTGAAGGCACAGGGCCTGGCATTCGCCGAGTATCGCCACTGCGTGTTCGACCGGCGCGACGCGGATTGCTACCACTGCGGCACGTCGCGCAGTGTGCAGCGCGTGATGCATGCGGGTCGCCAGCTCTACTCCTGCCGCGTCTGCCAGCCCGAGCTGCGCCGCGCATGAGCCGTCGTGTCGAACTGCCCGCCGCCTGGCGCGCGACGCTGCAGGAACTGTTCGGTGAGTCGGTCGACGACGTACGGATCTACGAACACGCGCGCCGCCTGATGCTGCACGGCCGCGCCATCGCAACCACGCGCCGCGCGCGGATCTACCTGCGCGGCTCGGCCGAGGACTTCTTCCGCGATCCGGCGCTGGTGCTGCACGAGTTCTTCCACGTGCTGCGGCAGTGGCGGCCGCGCGAGCTCACGGTGACACGCTACCTCACCGAGCTGCTGCGGCGCGGCTACTGGGACAACCGCTTCGAGGTCGAGGCGCGCGAGTTCGTCGACGATCACCTGCACCGCTTCCGGGCGCTGCTGTCGCGGCATGACGGCGCCTATCAGTCCGGTGACCCTGGCGGAGCATCGACCGTGGCGCGGATCGACCTGCGCAGCGGCAAGAAGCCGCGGTCGTCGCAGCGCGATGCGTGAACGCGGGCTCGGGCCTCAGCCCAGGATCGACTCACGTTCGTAGAGCCGCCCGGCAAGCCAGGCGAGCGCGGCGCCCAGCGCCAGGCTGACGCTCGCCGACACCAGCAGGTTCAGCGGTCCGAGCGGTTCGTCGCGCAGCAGGCTGGTCATCAGGAAGTGCTGGCTCAACGAGGGCACGGCCATCAGCGGCAGCGAGGGTTTGAGTCCCAGCAGGCCGATGAAGGCGAGCGGCAGCGTGGGCAGCATCATCGCGAAGCCCAGGTACGACTGGGCCTCGCGGTAGCTGCGGGTGAACGAGGCAATCACGGTCATCAGCGCGGCGCCGGCGGGGATCAGCGGCATGCACACGCCGATCAGCCCAAGTACCGTGAGCGGCCCGAGGTTGGCCGTCATGCCGAAATCCTCGAGACGGACGAAGCGCACGGCGATCGAGCAGGCCGACACGGTCAGCACGAGCGATACGAACATGTAGGCGCAGGTGGCGAGGATCTTGCCGTAGATGATCTGGCGGCGCGGCACGGGCGTGGTCAGCAGCGCCTCCAGCGAGCCGCGTTCGCGCTCACCGGCGGTCGCATCGATCGCCAGGTATATGCCGCCCATCAGCATCGCGAAGATGATCAGGTAGCTCATGATGCCGAGCGCCAGCACGGCGCGGCTGCGCGGCGTCGAGACGTCCAGGTCCTGCACGGCCAGCGGCGCGACGCTCAGCGGGTCGACACCGCGCGCGACCAGCCGGCTCTGCGCGAGGCCCTGGCCATAGGCGGCGAGCAGCCGCTGCACGCGGGCGACGTAGCGGCTGTTGAACATGTCGGAGTCGTCGGCGTACAGCAGCAGCGGGGCGGGCTCGGCTGCGCCGAGTCGGGCGCCGAAATCCTCTGGAATCTCCAGCACCAGTTTCTCGCGCTTGTCGAGCACCGCGGCCCGCGCGCGCGCGTCGTCCAGCGCCACGGCGTGCACCTCGACGTTCTGCTCGCGCAGGAAGCGCACCAGGTTTGGCGCGCGCTCGACGTGCGAGACGGCGATCCGGAAGGGGGTGTCGAAGTCGCGCTCGCCGCGCTCCAGCATCAGCTGCAGCGACAGTGCCAGCAGCAGCGGTCCGATCAGCGGCCCGAACACCAGTGCCGCCAGCAGCGTGCGCCGGTCGCGCAGGTTCTCGATGAATTCCTTGCGGAACACGGTCAGCAGCGCGCGCATCAGGCCAGGCCCTCTTCGCTGCCGATCAGCCGCACGAACGCGTCTTCCAGCGCCTCGGCACCGCCGGCGGTGCGAATGCTCTCGGGTGTGCCCTGCGCGACCACGGTGCCGCGCGCGATCACCACGATGTCATCGCAGAGCGCGGCGACTTCCTGCATCACATGGCTGGAGAACAGCACGCAGTGGCCGGCGGCCTTCAGGCGCAGCAGCAGCGCGCGCAGGTTGCGGACTGCCATCACGTCCAGGCCGTTGGTCGGCTCGTCGAGCACGACGTTGCGCGGCGCATGGATCAGCGCCCGCGCCAGCGCTGTCTTGAGGCGCTGCCCCTGCGAGAAGCCCTTCGCATGCCGGTCGGCGAACTCGCCCATCTCGAGCAGCCCGATCAGCTCGGTGGCGCGGTTCTCGCGCTGCGCGCGATCCAGGCCGTGCAGCTCGCCGAAGTACAGCATGTTCTCGCGCGCGCTGAGGTGGGGGTAGAGCCCGGACGAGTGCGACAGCACGCCAATGCGGCGCCGGGCGCCCAGCGGGTCGGCGGCGACGTCGACGCCGTCGATCAGCGCCGCGCCCGAGTCGGCGCGCAGTACCGTGCACAGCATGCGCAGCGTGGTGGACTTGCCCGCGCCGTTGGGGCCGAGCAGCCCGGTGATGCGGCCATCGCGAGCCAGCAGGCTGACGTCGTGCACCGCCGTGACCGGCCCGAAGCGCTTGGCGAGCGAGCGCGCCTCGATCATGGTGCAGGCCCCGCAGCATTGATGAAGAACGGCGGCGGTCGGGAGCGGGCAAGGCAACGCGTGTCGAGCGCCGCGGGATCTGCATCGCGCAGGAAGTCGGCGAAGATGCGGTCGATGCAGGGCTGGGTCACCTGGCCGTGGCCGGCGCCTGCCACCACGACATGCCTAGCGCGACTCAGGCCGCGCTGGCTGCGCGACGCGTTGGCCGGAGGGGTAACCGGATCGTCCTCGCCCGACAGCAGCAGTGCCGGGACGTCCGACTTCAGCGGGGCGCGCAGGTCCGTATCCAGCACGCCGCGTGGCCAGGTGGAGCACAGCCAGCGCAGGCCATCGAGCGCCTCGACGCCGAGATAGGTGCTGGCGAGCTGGGCGCGATCGACCCGGGCGTCGTCGACGAACGGCAGATCCTCGGTACAGACGACCGAATTGTGCATGCCGTAGGCGAGCAGGTTGCCGGTGGACGCTTCGATCATCAGGTACAGGCCGGCGAGCGGCAGGAAGTTGCGCTGGCGCTGCGCGGCGGCGAGCGCGTACGGGAGCATCGCCGCAGATCCCGACGAATAGCTCTGCAGGCGCAGCACGGCCGCCAGGTGCCTGGCCGAGAAGCGCAGCGTGCGCGGCGCGGCGCTGCGTGGATCCGGCAGGCTGACCTCGACCGGCGCGGTCTGCAGCTCCGCGCGCAGCGCCCGATACGCCGCGCTCGGGTCACCGAAGGCCTTGCGGCATTCCCCATCGAGCCGGCAACGCGCCAGGATGCGGTCGAGGGCGGCTTCGGCGTCCGTGGCGATGGCCGGCCCCAGCGACAGCCCGGGCGGCGCCACGCCATCGAGGATCACGCTGCGGGTGTGCTGCGGAAAGCGCCGCAGGTAATGCTGCGCGACGCGCGTGCCGTACGACACGCCGTAGAGATTGATCTGCTCGTAGCCGAGCGCCGCACGCACGGCATCGAGATCACGGACCGCCACGCTGGTGGTGAACTGGGTCAGGTCGTGCTGCGCCTGCAGCGTGTCGCGGCAGCGAGCGGTAACCGCGACGATGTCGGCTTCGCGACCCTCGAGCAGCACCTCATCCGACAAGCCGCAGGTCAGCGGCGTTGAACGGCCGGTGCCGCGCTGATCGACCAGCACGATGTCCCGATCCCGGCCAACCCGGGCGAAGGCCTGGGCGACGCCGGTGTACATGTCCGCCGTGCCCATGCCAGGGCCGCCGGCGATCAGGAACAGCGGGTCCGACCGGCTGCGCCGGTTGATCGCCGGCACGCGCGCGACGAACAGGCGAACCTGCCGGCCAGTCGGGCTGGAGGCATCCTCGGGTACCGACAGCGTGGCGCACTCGGCCGTGTAGGCGCGCAGCCGCGAGGCGTGTTCCAGGCGGCAGGGGGTGAATCGCGGCGCTGCCCCAGCCCGGGTCGCGCTGGCCTGGTTCGCGTCGGGCCGGTTCGCCTGCGCGCCAGCGACCGGGACCGCGACCAGCCCTGCCCACGCCAGGCCCAGCAACGCCGCGCGTGCAAGCAGGGTCCGAACGGCGCGGCAAGGCGAGGGGGATGTCATTGGGCGCGGCGATCCTGCCTACAATACGCGCCCTCTTCAAGCCGCAAATCCGGGTATCGGAAGCATCGGGTCGAGCATGCGTTTCGCACACTCTTTCGAGGTCATCGTGATCGGTGGCGGCCACGCCGGCACCGAGGCCGCGCTCGCGTCCGCGCGTATGGGGCGCGCAACACTGCTGCTGACCCAGAGCGTCGAGACGCTCGGCGCGATGAGCTGCAACCCGGCCTTCGGCGGCATCGGCAAGGGCCACCTGGTGCGCGAGATCGACGCGCTGGGCGGGGCGATGGCACAGGCCGCCGACGCCGCCGCGATCCAGGCCCGCACCCTGAACGGCAGCAAGGGTCCGGCGGTGCGCGCGACCCGCATCCAGGCCGACCGGGCGCTGTACCGGCGGGCGATCCGCAGCCGCCTGGAGAACCAGCCGAACCTGTCCGTCTTCCAGCAGGAGGTCGCCGACCTGGTGGTCGAGGACGGCCGGGTACGCGGGGCAGTCACCATAACTGGCATCGTGTTCGAGGCGCGCGCGGTGGTGCTGACGGTCGGCACGTTCCTCGGTGGTCGTATCCATGTCGGCCTGGACAACCACGCCGGCGGCCGCGCCGGCGACCCAGCTTCGAACGCGCTGGCCGCCCGGCTGCGGGCCCTGCCGCTGCGGGTCGGTCGGCTGAAGACCGGCACGCCGCCGCGGCTCGATGGCCGGACGATCGACTACAGCCGGACCCTGCCCCAGCACAGCGACGAGCCACGACCGGTGTTTTCGTTCCTTGGGCGAGTCAATAACCATCCACAACAGCTTCCTTGTCACATCACTGCGACCAATGAGCGCACGCACGCGCTGATCCGCGCCGGCTGCGATCGCTCGCCGATGTTCACCGGCAAGATCGAAGGCGTGGGCCCGCGCTACTGCCCGTCGGTCGAGGACAAGGTCCACCGCTTCGCCGACAAGACCTCGCACCAGATCTTCCTCGAGCCCGAGGGGCTGACCACGAACGAGGTCTACCCAAATGGCATCTCGACCAGCCTGCCGTTCGATGTGCAGCAGGCCTTTGTTGCGACCATCCCGGGCCTGGAGCGAGTTCACATAACGCGCCCCGGTTATGCGATCGAGTACGACTACTTCGACCCGCGCGACCTGGCCCCCAGCCTCGAGACCAAGTGCATCGCCGGGCTGTACTTCGCCGGCCAGATCAACGGCACCACCGGCTACGAAGAGGCCGGCGCCCAGGGCCTGGTCGCCGGACTCAACGCAGCCCGTGCGGTGCGCGATGAAGCGCCGTGGACCCCGCTGCGCAGTGAGTCTTACATCGGTGTGCTGATCGACGACCTAGTGACCCGCGGCACGCGCGAGCCATATCGCATGTTCACCAGCCGCGCCGAGCATCGGCTGCTGTTGCGCGAAGACAACGCTGACCTGCGGCTGACGCCACAGGGCCGTGCGCTGGGCCTGGTGGACGACACGCGCTGGGCGCTTTTCGAGCGCAAGCGCGACGGTGCCCAAGCCGAGGTCCAGAGGCTCAGCGCAGTGCGGGTGAACCGGCTGAACGCGGTAACGGGCGCGGCCGTCGCCGCGTGGTCGGAGCGCGTGCTGGGCGGGCCGCTGCCGCGCGACCTGTCCGCGTTCGAACTGCTGCGTCGGCCGGACGTCAGCCTGCAGTCGCTCGACGAATTGCTGCAGGCGCTTGGGCCAGCACCAACGGCGGCGGTCGGCTCAGCCTGGGCTGCGCTCGACGATCGCCTGCCGCGCGAGATCCGCCTGCAGCTCGAGGTGCGCGCCAAGTACCACGGCTACATCGAGCGCCAGGCCGACGAGATTGAACGCCAGCGGCACAGCGAGCAGCTCGCGCTGCCGTCGGACCTCGACTACGCCGCGATCCGCGGTCTGTCGCATGAGGCACGCCAGAAGCTGATGGACGTACGCCCGACCACGCTCGGCCAGGCGGCACGCGTCCCCGGCGTCACCCCGGCTGCGATCTCGCTGATGCTGATCCACCTGAAGAAGCGTCGCGCCGCGGCATGAACGCGGCCACTGCGACGCTGTTCAAGGCCTGCGAACAGCCTCCGCAGCTTCGGCCATCGCCGCGATGGCCGCGTCGCCCCGTTCGCGCAACCCCTGCAGCACACCCGCGCGATCCGCTTCGGTCTTGTTCTGCCCCAGCTTCAGTTTGCACAGCGCGCGGCTGATCGGTATCTCGAGGCCGACAATCGCACCCAGTATCTTCTGCACGTAGTCCGCGGGAGCATCGGAGACGGCCCAGGGCTCGGACCGCGCGGCCTCATGCTGGGTCGTGAGGCGATCGACGAGTCCGCGCAGCCAGACGGCGTCGTGCACAAAGGTGATCGGACCGTAGCAGTGCGCCACGGCGTAGGCCCAGGTGGGCACTACCTTGCCGGTCTGCTGCTTGGTCGGATACCAGGACGGCGTGATGTACGCCTCGGGTCCCTGGAACACGACCAGCACCTCGCCGCCGGCCGCGCCGCTCTGCCACAGTGGGTTGGCGCGGGCGATATGCGCGCGCAGCACGCCGTGCCCGTGCGCGGCGGCGTCGAGCTCGAACGGCACGTGATTCGCGACCAGGCCTGCGGCGGTCTGCGCAACCAGCGTGCCCAGAGGGTGCGCGCGAATCAGACTGGCGAGGGTTTCGGAGTCGGTAGCTTCGAAATGCTTCGGCAGGTACATCGGGGTTCCGCAACGCTCAGCCCGTACCCGGCACCAGCGGCACGGTCTCCTGCACCCAGTTGTCGGACGTGCGCCGGTCCGGACACGGAATCGTTACGGCGAAGTCGCCGAGCCGGGCGTTCAGCGCCTTGACGTCGATCTTCCAGCCGAGCGCGTCCCACTTCTTCAGCCACTCGCGATACGCCGCGATCGCCGCATCGCCGGGGACCAGTACTTCCTTGGTATTGGTGTCGGGCGTCCGCACGGGATTGAGGTTCTGTACAACGGCCATGTCCTCCTGCACGACCCGCAGGGTGACGTCTTCCATGCGCTTCTCGTGCATGTCCTCCATCAGCCAGTTGCGCATCGAAACCAGGTACAGCTTGGTGTTCGACTCGTCGATCGGCGCCTCGAACAGGTACTGATGGAAGGAGTTGGTCGCGGTCAGGTCGATGTAGGTGACGAGCTGGTTCGGGCCCTGGTGCCAGGAGCCGGCGGCGCCGACGCGCGGGCCCTGCCGTACGCCCGCAAGCGCGGTGTCCTCGTTCTTGCTGCCGCCGAACTTCATGTAGTGCTTGCTGCCCCAGGGGATCTGCTCGATCGGCAGCGGCGTGCGCTGCTGCTCGGGCGACAGCGAGGGCTGGCCCTGCGCCTGGTGCACGAATTCATTGTGGATCGGGTCGAGGCCGTTCTCGATCGAGCGCTCGTAGTAGGCCTTGAGGTCGAACGCGAACAGCTGCGCGCGCCACTGCGGCGTGCCGTACTCCTCGATGTCATACAGCGGCGGCCGCTCGGCCTCGGGCAGGTCGCCCAGGAACGCGAACACGAGGCCGTACTTTTCCTGCACGGGATACGCATCGACCTTGGCACGCGCCGGCAGCTTCGCGTCCGCGCCCAGCGACGGGATCTTCGTGCAGCGCCCGTCGCCGCCATACTCCCAGCCGTGATAGGGACAGGCGACCGAGTTGCCCTTGACCTTGCCGAGACCGAGCGCGCCGCCGCGATGCGCGCAGGTGTCCGAGAGCACGCGCGCCTTGCCGTCCGTGTCGCGGAACGCGACGAACGGCAGGCAGAGTCGTTTGACGCGCAGCGGCTTCTCCGCCGTCACCTCGCCGCTCAGCGCCATCGGATACCAGAAATTGATGTACATCGTGCCGGACTCCCTCAGAGGATAGGCTCGATTATTCCCCAGGTGCCGCGCAGCCGGACGGACGCGGGCTCAGCCGATGGGCGAGTCACCGCCGACCGGTCGTTCGATCTTTCTTGCCAGCACGATGGATGTCGAGGTGCGCGAGACACCTTCGAGCTCGCCGATCGAGTCGAGCAGCCGGTCGAGCTGCTCGGGACCCGCCGCCACCAGCAGCGCGATGTAGTCGTTGTCGCCGCTCACGGCGCTGAGCTGGCGCACTTCCGGCATGCGCTGCAGCTCGCGCACCACCTCGCGTCCCGCCTTCGGCGCGACGCAGATGCCGACATACGCCTGCAGCTCCGGTGCGCCGGCCGCGCTGCCAAGCTTGACGGTGTAACCGAGGATCCGACCGTCGCGCTCCAGCCGGCGCATCCGCGCGATCACGGTGGTGCGCGCAGTGCCGAGCTGGCGCGCCAGATTGGCGACAGACTCGCGCGCGTTCTGGATCAGCAGCGCGGTCAGACGCTGGTCGAGGGGATCGGGCGGCGTCGCAGCCATCGAGAAGCCTTTCACTACATTCTGGAAGATATGCGTTCGTATTCTGACGTAGTTGAATGCTATTACGTCAGTATGGACGTCGCTTTGTCTATAGGGGCGGGGCAAGCTTCCGATGGATTGCGCTCGGACACAGCCCCGACGGAGACCGCCACGAAAGTCCTGCTGCTCGGTGCCGGCCACATCGGCGAGACCATCGCCCGCCTGCTGTCCGAGACCGGCGATTACCGCGTCGCCGTGGTCGACGAAAGCGCGCAGTCGTTGCAGCGGCTGGCGGGCCTCGATGTCGCGCGCCGCGCGCTGCCACTACTTCGACCTCACCAAAGACGTGCACGCCACGCGCAGCATCCGCGAACTGGCGGCTGATGCGACCACCGCCTTCATGCCGCAGTGCGGACTGGCCCCGGGCTTCATCGGCATCGTGGGCCACCACCTCGCCAAACAATTCGACACGCTGCACGAGGTCAAGATGCGCGTTGGCGCGCTGCCGGCGTTTCCGACCAATGCGCTGAAGTACAACCTGACCTGGAGCGTCGACGGCCTGATCAACGAGTACTGCCACGCCTGCGAGGAGATTCGCGACGGCCAGCCGATCGAGGTACTGCCGATGGAAGGACTGGAGCCTTCTCGCTCGACGGCGTGGAGTACGAAGCGTTCAACACCTCCGGCGGCCTCGGCACGCTGTGCGAAACGCTGGCCGGCCGCGTCAGCCTGGAGTACAGCAGCGACGTGGGCCAGGTGCTGCACCAGGTCGAGGGGTCGCGCGCGATGTACACCCTGCGTGGCGACGAAATCCACGTGCGCGCGAAGATCGTGTCGACCAGGTTGCAGCCGAATCCGGCGTATGCAGACGATGTGGAGATGGCCTGGACGCAACCGGTCGGCAGCCCTGGCCTGCGGCCGCTGCAGGCGCCGCTGGCGGAGCCTGGGCAGCTGACCGCCGGCGGGGTTTGAAAGTAAGTTATGATCGCGCTGAGCGCAGTCGTGCGCTCAGCGAAGAGCCAATGACAGAAACCCGCACGACTCCCGCTGCAGATCCACAACCTGGCGGTGTCGGCGATTCCGACGTCGACCTGCGCACCCTGCTGTCGCAACTCTGGCGGCGGCGTTGGCTCATCCTCACCATTACTCTGGCCTTTACGGCAATTCTCGCCGCCGTAGCCTTCCTGACCACCCCCGTCTATCGGGCCAGCACGGTGCTCGCGCTGGGCAATGTCGACCGCAATGGCGCTGGCGCGCTTGGTGCGATGATCGGGCAGTTCGGCGGCCTAGCATCGCTCGCTGGCCTGAATGTCGGCGGCGCTGGCGATTCCGACACGGAGGTCTCGCTGGCGGTGCTGCGCTCCCGGCAGTTCACGGAGGCTTTCATTCGCGACCGGAAGCTGCTTCCGGTGCTGTTCGACGACCGCTGGGATGCTGGCACTGCAACCTGGAAGGGGCCGAAGAAAGACTGGCCGACGCTGGCCCAGGGCTACAAATTCTTCGATCGCGAGGTCCGCTCGATCGCTTACGACCGCAAAACCGGGCTCGTGACGCTGCAGATCGACTGGCGCGATCCCGAAATCGCGGCGCAATGGGCCAACGAACTGGTCACGCGCGCCAACGCCGAGATGCGACGGCGCGCGATCCAGGATGCCCGCGCCTCGATCGACTATCTGGAAAAGGAACTGTCCGCGACTACGACGGTGGACACGCGCACGGCCATCAGCCGGCTCATGGAGGCACAGATCAGGCAGCGCATGTTGGCCAACGTCACATTCGAATACGCATTTAAAGTGATCGACGCGGCGCTGGCACCCGACCTCAAGGACATGATCCGGCCAAAGCGGCTGCTGCTGGTTGCCTTCGGCGCCGTGCTCGGCATGCTCGTTGCAGTGATCGTCGCCCTGCTGATGCGCCGCGGCGCCTAGGCTCGCATGTCAGGGAGACGCTGAGGGAATGGGGCGCCCGAACCGCGCCTTCGACCGACGCCTGGTGCGCAACGTCGGCTGGAACCTCGTCGGCACGCTGCTGCCGATACTGGTTGCGGTGATAGCGATCCCGCCGCTGATCCGGGAACTCGGCGCTGCGCGCTTTGGGGTGTTGACGCTGGCTTGGATGGTGGCAGGCTACTTCAGTCTGTTCGACCTCGGTCTCGGCCGTGCGATGACGCAGCTGGTGGCCGAGAAAATTGGCCGCGACGAGCGACCCGGAATTCCGCCGCTCGTCTGGACGGCCATGACGCTGATGACGGCGCTTGGGATTGCGGGCGGAGGGCTCATCGCACTCGCCTCGCCCTGGTTGGTCGGCCAGGTGTTGGAAATCCCGGTGGCGTTGCGCGCGGAAACGCTCTCGGCGTTCTACATTCTCGCCGCGTCGATTCCGATCGTCATCGGCACCACCGGGCTGCGCGGCATCCTCGAAGCGCACCAGCAGTTCGCGCTGGTCAACGTGGTGCGGATCCCGCTGGGCGTCGTGAACTATCTCGGTCCATTGCTGGTGCTGCCGTTCTACAACAGCCTGCCCGCGATGGTGCTGACCCTGGTGCTGTCGCGGCTGCTGTCGTGGCTCGCGTACCTCGCGATCTGCCTGTACAGCCACCCCGACCTGCGCGGTCGACGCGGCGTGGAGCGCAGCGAAATGCGCGCGCTGCTCGCGTACGGCGGCTGGATGACGCTCAGCAACGTCGCGGCGCCCCTGCTGCTGTACCTCGGCCGGCTGCTGATCGCCGTATTCGTATCAGCCGAGGCGGTTGCGTACTTTTCCACGCCCTACGACGTTGTGACCAACCTGCTGTTGATCCCCAGTGTGTTCGTCGGTGTGCTGTACCCGGCGTTCGCACAGATGTTCCAGAGCGATTCCACCGGCGTGCGCCCGCTTTACCGACGCTCGATGCTGCAGATCGGCGCGGCGATGCTGCCGCTGGTGCTGCTCACGTGGTTTTTCGCCCGTCCCGGCCTGCAGTGGTGGATCAACGAGGAATTTGCACGCGAGGGTTTCCGCGTCGCCCAGTGGTTGGCAGTCGGGATGTTCATCAACAGTTTCGGCCATCTCTCGCAGGCGCTGGTGCAGAGCTTTGGCCGACCGGACATAACCGCTAAGCTTCACGTCGGGGAGCTGTTCGCCTACGTGCCTTACCTGTGGTGGCTCATCGATGCCTGGGGCATCGAGGGCGCGGCGGTGGCGTGGGTAATTCGCGTCACGATCAGCACGGCTGTGCTGGCCGTGCTCGCCAACCGCTGTATGGCGGGGTCGATGGCAAGAAGATTTTAGGCAGGTTCAATGAACGTTCAGTCCGTCGTTTCAAATGAGCTAAGGCAGGATGCGTCGTCTGTCTGGGTCCTTGCGGGCCATGACCGCTTCGGCTACTCCGACGGCGCGGAGTCCGAGCAGTACCTCGAGCGGGCGTTCCGCGCCGCGAGCGATCTCAGCACCACCTCCGTCGAGCTCGAGGCGTGGATCAAGGACTGGCCGAGCGAGTACCACCTTACGGTCAAGCGTGCGCAGCTGCTGTCGGGCTTCCGTTTCGACCGCGGCCTCAAGGTGCTCGAAGTCGGCTGCGGCTGCGGCGCCATCACGCGCTTCCTCGGCGAGAACTTCGACGACGTGGTGTCGGTGGAAGGCAGCATCAATCGCGCACGGCTCGCGCGGCTGCGAACGCGCGACCTGCCAGGCGTCACGATCCTCTGTGCACCATTCCAGGAAATCCAGTTCAGCCGCAAGTTCGACATCGTCTTCTGCATCGGCGTGTACGAGTACTCGGCCAGTTTCGTGCCGGGGGAAAACCCCTACGACTCGGTCCTCGACTATTTCAGCGACCTGCTGACACCAGACGGTATGGTCGTCATCGCGATCGAGAACCAGTTCGGACTCAAGTATTTCACCTCGGCCACCGAGGACCATCTCGGGGTACGCTTCGAGGGCCTCGAGGGGTATCACGTCAACCCCGGCAAGGTGCGCACGTTCGGCAAGTTGGAGCTCGAGCAGAACCTCCGGCCGCGTTTCCCGGACATCCGCTTCTATTACCCGTGCCCGGACTACAAGCTGCCCGACTGCGTCCTTAGCGAGGACTTCATGGGTTCGACTCGGGCCGGCGAGCTGGTGTCGCAACTGAAGTCGCGCGATTATTCCGCCAGGCTGCCGACACTTTTCGACGAGGCGAGCACCGCGCTTGAGCTCGCGCGCAACAGGATGCTGCCGTTTTTCTCGAATTCCTTTCTAGTGTTCGCGGGCAAGACGGCGATCCACGGCGCCGAGTTCGGTCAGGCCGCGTACCTGGTGTCGTCGTCGCGGCGCGCGCAGTTCCGTACCCGCACGCGTATCGTCGACGTGGGCGATGGCCGGCTGCGGGTAGAGAAGGAGCCGTTGTCGGGCGCCAGCAGCACCGAGGCCGGAAAAGTCACGCTGCGAGCGACGCAGTCGCCGTGGATCGACACGCTGTCGCTGCATTCGACTACCTACCTTCGGGCGCGGTCTTCTAAACGCAGCCTCGCCGGGATGTTCGAGCCCTGCGCTGCGTGGGTTGCCTTTCTGCGCTCGAAGGCAAAGAAAAACGACGGCGTGGAATGGCTCGACGGCAGTTACATCGACTGCACCTGGCACAACGTGTTCCCGGACGGCAACGGCTTCGAGTTCGTGGATCGCGAATGGACCTGGAGCCAGGACATTCGCCTGACTGTGGTCGTGATCCGCGCGATCTACTATTTCCTGGTGCGCACCGAGGAGCAGCCTGGCCTGTCGCGCCACCTGTCGCGGCGCAGTGGCCGCGCGCTGATCGTCGAGATCGCCAAAGGCCTTGGCGTCGCGCCCGGTCCGGCCGATTTCGCCGAGTTCGTCGAACTCGAATCCGGTTTCCAGTCGCTGGTCTTCGACGTCGACCCGGTGCGCTACCGCGCGGCGCTCGGCTGGTTCCTCAAAGACCGCGCCAGCCTCGGGGCCTTCCGCACGTGTCGCAGGATTGCGCTGCGGCTGCGCGCCTCGGCGGAAGCACGGTTCGGCATTTCACTGGGGCAAGTCAAATGAAGGCAGTGATCCTGGCGGGCGGCCTCGGCACCCGCATTTCCGAGGAAACCCACCTGCGGCCGAAGCCGATGATCGAAATCGGCGGCCGCCCGATTCTCTGGCACATCCTCAAACTCTATTCGGCTCACGGAGTGAACGAGTTCGTGATCTGCTGCGGCTACAAGGGCTACGTGATCAAGGAATACTTCGCCAACTACTTCCTGCACATGTCAGACGTCAGCTTCGACATGGTCAGCAACCGCATGGAGGTGCACCAGCACAAGGCCGAGCCCTGGCGCGTCACGTTGGTCGACACCGGCGACGATACGATGACTGGCGGCCGGCTCAAGCGCGTCGCCGGGTATGTTGCAGCCGAAGAGGCTTTCTGTTTCACCTACGGCGACGGTATCAGCGACGTCGACATTGGCGCCACTATCGACTTCCACCGCCGTCACGGTCGCATGGCCACGGTTACCGCAGTGCAGCCCCCGGGCCGCTACGGCGCGCTCTCCATGGCGGGCGAACAAGTGAAGGGCTTCACCGAAAAACCCCGTGGCGATGGCGGCTTGATCAACGGTGGCTTCTTCGTGCTGTCGCCGAAGTGCATCGATCTCATCGATGGCGACCAGGTCAGCTGGGAAAGCGCACCGCTGACTCGGCTGGCGGCGATGGGTGAGCTGATGGCGTTCGAACATCGCGGATTCTGGCAACCGATGGACACACTACGGGAGAAAAATCTTCTCGAGGAGCTCTGGACATCCGGGCGCGCGCCGTGGAAATCCTGGGAATGATCGCTGCCGCGGGTCCGGACGCCGCGTTCTGGCGCGGCAAACGCGTGCTGGTGACGGGCCACACTGGCTTCAAGGGCGCTTGGCTCGCGTACTGGCTGCGACGCATGGGCGCCAGCGTCGCGGGGCTCGCGCTCGCGCCACAACGCGCGCCGAACCTGCACGACCTGCTCGGCGCGGGCGCTGCCGCCGGTCACCGCGTGTGCGACATTCGCGATGCCGCGGCCACGGCGGCAGTTACGGCCACGGCCCGGCCGGAGATTGTCTTTCACCTGGCCGCACAGGCGCTGGTGCGCCACGGCTACCGGGATCCGCTTGAGACGTTCCACATCAACGTGCAGGGCACGGCCAACGTACTCGAGGCCGTGCGCCTGGCCGGCAGCGCACGCGCCGTTGTCGTCGTCACTACGGACAAGGTCTACAGCAACCTCGAAGAGCCCTTCCCGTACCGCGAGAGCGATGCGCTGGGCGGGCACGATCCCTACAGTGCGAGCAAGGCCGCCGCGGAGATCATCGTAGCCAGTTACCGCGAGGCGTTTCTGTCGGAACTCGGCGTCGCAGTGGCCTCGGCACGTGCCGGCAACGTGATCGGCGGCGGTGACTGGTCGGACGACCGCCTGATTCCCGACGCGGTGCGTGCCTGGACGGCAGGACAGCCGGTTGCGATCCGGCGACCGAACGCAGTGCGTCCTTGGCAGCATGTGCTTGAACCGCTTGCGGGGTACCTTCGCCTCGCGGAGCACCTCTGGCGGGACCCAGCGCACGCGGGCGCCTACAACTTCGGTCCGGACACTCACGAGGCGGCAACGGTCGAGCATGTCATTCGGCTGGCGCGCGAGACCTACGGCAGCGGCGCGATCGCCTGGGGCGACGGCACCGAGGGACCGCACGAGGCTGGCTGGCTCGCACTCGAGGTCGCCAAAGCGCGCAACGTTCTCGGTGTGCGCCCGCGCTGGCCGCTCGCCGAGGGCGTACTTCGGACGATGGACTGGTATCGCCAGCTCGCGACGGGCGCCAGCGCGGCGGCGCTGTGCGGCGCCGACATCGACGCCTTCGAATCCGGCCCGCAAGCCTGAGCCCGTACGATGAGCCGGTTTCGCATTGTCGACACGACCCTGTCGGACCTGAAGGTGGTGGTCCGCGAGCGCCGCACCGACGAGCGCGGCTTCCTGTCGCGGCTGTTCTGCGCGGAAGATCTGGCCGCTGCCGGCTGGCGCGGTGGCATCGCGCAGATCAATCAGACGGTCACCCACCGGCCGCACAGCGTGCGGGGACTGCACTTCCAGCGGCCTCCACACGCCGAGGCGAAGCTCGTCAGCTGCCTGCACGGGCGCGTCTGGGACGTCGCGGTGGACCTGCGTGCTGCTTCGCCGACTCTGCTGCACTGGCATGCGGAAGAACTCTCTGCCGACAACGGCCGGGCACTGCTGATCCCGGCAGGATTCGCGCACGGCTTCCAGGTGCTCGAACCTGACAGCGAACTGGTTTATCTGCATTCAGTCCCCTATGCGCCGGGAAGCGAAGGGGCCCTCAACGCGCTGGATCCGCGCCTTGCAATCGCGTGGCCAATGCGGGTCGGCGAACGCTCGGCGCGCGACCAGGCCCATCCGCTGCTGACCGATGACTTTCAGGGAATCGCCGTATGAACTGTCGTCACTGCACCGCCAGGCTCGACCTCACCTTGATCGACCTCGGCAGCGCGCCGCCGTCGAATGCCTACCTGACGACAACCTCTCTGTATGCCCCCGAGAAGACGTTCCCGCTGGTCGTGATGGTCTGTACGCAGTGCTGGCTGGTGCAGACTCGCGATTTCGCCGACGCTGGAGAGCTGTTCTCGAGCGATTACGCCTACTTCAGCAGCTTCTCGAGCAGCTGGCTCGAACATGCCGAGCGCTATGTGACGTCCATGACACAACGCCTCGGCCTCGGTCCGAGCAACCACGTGATCGAGGTTGCCTCGAACGACGGCTACCTGCTGCAGTACGTGGCGGCGCGCGGCATTCCCTGCACCGGCATCGAGCCGACGGCGAGCACCGCCGCAGCGGCGCGTGCGAAGGGGATCGAGACCGTGGAGTCTTTCTTCGGTGCCGAGCTGGGCCTGAAACTCGCGGCAGAAGGGCGCCAGGCGGACCTCACGGCCGCCAACAACGTGCTTGCGCATGTGCCGGATATCAACGACTTCCTGACCGGCTTCGTGCACCTGCTGAAGCCCGACGGCGTCGCCACTTTCGAATTCCCGCACCTTTCGAAGCTGATCGCGGAGAACCAGTTCGACACCATTTACCATGAGCACTTTTCCTACCTGTCGCTCACGGCCGTAGACACCGTGTTCAGGGCCAATGGCCTGTCCGTGTTCGACGTCGAGGAGCTGCCGACCCATGGCGGCAGTCTGCGCGTCCACGCGCAGCGTACGAGCTCCGGCAAGCGGCCCGTCGCCGCGGCGGTCCAGAGCATGCTCGAGCACGAGACGGCCGAGGGTGCGCGCTCCCGCGACTACTACAGCGGCTTCCAGACGCGCGCCGAGAAGGTGAAGGACGACTTCCTGCGCTTCCTGCTGCGGGCAAAACACGATGGCAAGACGGTGGTCGGCTATGGCGCTGCGGCCAAGGGCAATACGCTCATGAACTTTGCCGGTTGCCGCCGCGACATGATGTCGTTCGTGGTCGATCGCAATCCTGCGAAGCAGGGCCGTTTCATGCCTGGCAGCCGCATCCCGATCATCGACGAACAGGCCCTGCGCGATACTCGGCCCGACTACGTGGTGATCCTGCCGTGGAACCTGCGCACCGAGGTCTCGCGCCAGCTCGACTACATCCGCGCCTGGGGCGGTCGTTTCGTGACGGCGGTTCCGGAGCTGGAGATCAGCTAGTGAAGGTCGCGGTCAGCGGGGCGTCGGGCTTTATCGGTGGGCAGGTGCTCAGTGAACTCGCACGTCGCGGCTGCGACGTGGTGGCCACCTCGCGCGGCGGGCAGCCTCTGGCCAGCACGCCCGTCAACGTGCGCTGGACCGCACTCGACCTGCACGCGGCTGCATCTGGCGCCTTCGAGCGGCTTGGGCGGCCGGACGTTCTGGTGCATCTCGCATGGCAGGGGCTGCCGAACTATCGCTCCCTGCATCATTTCGAAACTGAGCTGCCAGCGCAGTACGCCTTTCTTTCGGGTCTGGTGCAACAGGGACTGAAGGCCATGGTCGTCGCTGGCACCTGCTTGGAGTACGGCTTCCAGTCGGGCCCGCTCGCGGCGTCGCTCGCGACACGTCCGGACAACCCCTATGGCTTTGCCAAGGACTGCCTGCGCCGCCAGTTGCAGTTCCTGCAGGCGCGCACCGCATTCCGCCTGGGCTGGGCGCGGCTCTTTTACGTGTATGGTCCGGGCCAGGCCGGCAGCTCGCTGTTTCCGCTACTGCAGCAGGCCGTCGCGCGCGGCGACCGCAGCTTTCCGATGTCCGGCGGTGAGCAGCAGCGTGACTACCTGCCCGTGACCGAAGTTGCCCGTCAGTTCGCGGATCTGGCGGCGGCGGCCGCCAGCCCCGGCGCTGAACCCGGCGTCGTCAATGTTTGCAGCGGCCGCCCGATCACGGTTCGCGCCCTCGTGGAAGGCTGGATTCGCGAACACGGCTGGTCGATCGAGCTGGAGCTCGGTCGACTGCCGTATCCGGACCATGAGCCGATGGATTTCTGGGGCGTGCCCACGGCCGGCAGCGCTGCACAACGCTCGCGTGGCTGACGTGCGCACCGTGCAGCAAGTCGGTGCCGCGCCAGCCCCCGACGCTTCACGCGCAGCGGCGCCAAGCCGTGGGTGGCGCGCGTTGCTGGTGCCGCTGCTGGTGCTGTTCATGCTGTCGTGCATTTTCGACCCTGCCGACCGCGTGCTCAGCCTCAAGGTGCCGCTGTTCGTCGCCTGCTGGGCGTTGACGATCATGCATTGCGCGTTCCACCGCGAGCGCAGCCGCCTGCCACTCGAACTCGTCGTCTACACCCTGCTGTTCGTGGCGATCCCATTCGCGTCAATCGTGGGCTACTACGTCACTGGCGGCGGAGATCCTTTCCAGGGCCTGCCGCTGCTCAAAGGCTATGCGCTGGTATCCCTTGGCGTGCTGCTTTACCTCAACCGCATCGATGTCCTCCCGTACTTCGCGGCCGTGCTGACCGGGCTCGCGCTGCTCATCGTCGGGGTAGCGGCGGCCGTGGCGGCGAACCCGGAACTGTACGACCTGCTCTACCTGCCCGGCGCGCTGTCCGGCCTGCTTTACCTCGACCGGCGCGACTACGGGGGCCTCGTGCTGCTGCAGGTGTACTTCGTCACCTCGCCGATGCTCGTCGTTTCGATCGCCTACTACTTTCACCTCGCCAGGACCCATGCGGTGCGACGTCGCCGCCTGTTCTACGCCGCGCTGTCCGCACTGAGTTGTGCGGCGATGTTCGTCGCTGGCACGCGCAGCAACATCATCGTGGCGCTGCTGCTGCCGCTCGCGCTGGTGCTGCTGTACTCGCGGTCGCGGCTCAATGGCGCGCTGCTCAGCGCCGCCGCCGCTGCGCTGGTTGCGGGACTGTTCCTGGAGGAGATCTCCCAGCTGTTCGACCCCACCGAAGTCTCGAACTTCACCAAGCTCTCGCTGCTGCGGGATTACGCCGAGACGCTGTCACAGCCGCTGCAACTGCTGGCGGGCACCGGGCTCGGCGCCTGGCAGTTCTGGGAGGCCAAGGGCATGAGCTTCTTCATCAGCGAGCTCACCTACCTGGAAATGATCCGCAATTTCGGCCTTTTCGGCGCGCTGCTGATGCTGGCACTGCTGCTCTACCCCGTGGTATACGCATTCGCGCTGCGGCGTGCGTCGGCGCAGCGCAACCTGGCGCTCGCCTGGGCTTTTTATCTGCTGATGTGCTTTTCGAACCCAAACCTTTTTTCGTCGATGGGAATTCTCGTGCTGTCTGTGGTGCTCGCCAACCTGTTCCGCCTCGACCGCTCGCCGCGCCCGTCGTTCGCGCCATGATGCGCTTCAGCATTTTTCTACCGGTCCGAAACGGCTGGCCGTACGTGCGCGACTGCGTCGACAGCATCCTCGGCCAGTCCTATCCGGAACTGGACCTCCAGGTGCTCGACAACCAGAGCACCGACCAGACGCTGGAGTGGCTGCGTACGGTGCGCGATCCGCGACTGACCGTGACGACCTCCGACAGTGCTCTGTCGATCGTCGGCAGCTGGGCGCGCGTGCTCGCGCGTCCCAAGCAGGAGTACATGACGCTGATCGGGCACGACGACCTGCTCGACCGCGACTTCCTCGCAACCACCAGGGCGCTGATCGAGCGCTGCCCCGATGCCGCGCTGTACCAGACGGGCTCGCGCCTCATCAATGCCGCGGGTGGCCGCATCCGCGCCTGCCGCCCGGCGCCCGAGCGGGAGACTGCAGCCGGCTATCTGGCAGCGCGCTTCGGGTTCGAGCGCGACATCTTTGGCACCGGCTATGTGATGCGCTCGCGCGACTATGACCGGCTCGGAGGCATCCCGCCGTTCGAGCGCCTGTTCTTTGCCGACGATGCGCTGTGGTTGTCCCTGATGCAGGGCTCGTACAAGGCCTACGACCCGCGTGAAAGCTTCGCGGTACGCATCCACCCCAGGAGCGAGTCGGCCTCGCTGCCGGGCGCATGGTCGCCGATCCTGAAGGGGCTCAACCAGTTCACCGCCTTCCTGCGTGACTTCACTGCGCGAGACCGGGACTCTGCCGCTGTCTTCGCCGCGAGCGGCGCGGATTTTCTGCTGACCTACCATCGCAACGTCTACGTCTACGCGCTGCTCGAAGCCAGCGAGGCCAGCCGCAGGATCGACCCTGCTGTGGTGAGCCAGATCAGGACTTCCCTCGAACGCGACGCACCCGCCGTTGCCCAGCAGCTCGGCCGCGCGCCAAAAGTTGCCGCGCTCGCGTCACTGAATGCTTCGCCGCTGCGCGGTTTCATCAACATCCTCTGGCGCCTCTACTGCAACCTCAAGACGAGATCGAGCGGATGACCTTCGGACCGGCGCCGCGTTGACCGGGTCGGCCGCCATATACGCCGTTGTCGTCTGCTTTCACCCGGACGAGGCAGCACTGCGGCGGATGTGTGCCGGTCTGACTGGCAGCGGCGGGCGCGTGGTGCTGGTCGACAACACCCCCGGAGGCACCCTGGCCGGCGCTTTCAAGCTGCCGCTCTGCGAGGTGCTGGCTCTCGGCCGCAACACGGGCATCGCCCACGCCCAGAACGTCGGCATTCGACGCGCGTTGCTCGAAGGCGCCGGAGTGGTCGTGTTGTTCGACCAGGATTCGCAATTCGAGGCGGATTTCCTTTCGCGGCTCACTGCATCGCTGGTGCCAGGCAAGCCTGCGATCACGGCACCACGGCTGCTCGATGCAGCCCTCGGCACCGAGCTGCCGGCCACCAGGCTGTCTCGCGGGGGTCTGCCGAGACCCGCGTACTGCGGCGATCGCGGCACGCCGCTCGCGGTGGACGTGGTGATCGCCTCGGGTAGCGCGGCGACGCGCGAAGTGTTCGAGCTCGCCGGCTACATGGAGGAAGGATTGTTCATCGACTCGGTCGATACGGAGTGGTGCCTGCGCTGCCGCGCGCGTGGCATCCCGATCCACGTCGTGCCCGACGCGGTGCTGCACCACCGGATCGGCCAGCGTTCGCTGCGCGTCGCCGGAACCACGGTGCTGCTCCACACTCCGGCCAGATGCTATTATCAGATCAGAAACAGCGTGTTGCTGTTCAACAGGGCGTATGTGCCCTTTCTTTTTGCCCTGCGGGAGGCCGGTTCCATTGTGTGGAGCAGACTTCTCCTGCTGACCGTGGTTGACGGGAGGACTGCCTACATCCGCGCCGTACTGTCCGGCCTGCTCGATGGCCTTCGAGGCCTCACGGGCGAACGACCCGCGGACCGCGAAACCGTGCCGGCTTCCACTCCGCACCGCTGATCCATCTCCCACCGAGGACTCGAACCGTCACTCCATGAACAAACGCGCGTACCAGATCTGCACCCACTGCATCATGGACACCAGCGACTCCACGATCAGTTTCGACGAGCGTGGCTGGTGTGACTATTGCCGCAACTATGAGGTCAACCTCGCGCCGAATTGGCAGCCTGGCGAGCAAGGCACCCGCGAGATCATGCCGCTGATCGACAGGATCAAGCGTGAGGGCGCAGGTAAGCCGCACGACTGCCTCATCGGTATCAGCGGCGGGCTCGACAGCTCCTACGTGACCTACGTCGCAAAGGAAAAATTCGGCCTCCGGCCGCTGATGTTCCACTGCGATGCCGGCTGGAACTCCGACCTGGGCGTCAGCAACATCCAGAAGATCATCGAGGGCATGAGCCTGGACCTCGTGACCGAGGTCGTGAACTGGGAGGAGATGAAGGACCTGCAGCGCGCTTTCTTCAAGTCCCAGGTGCCGTTCGTGGACACACCGCAGGACCTGGCGCTCTTTTCGGCGATCTACAACTTCGCCGCGAAGAACAACTTCAAGTACGTCATCACCGGTGGCAACAACTCCACGGAGTGTGTGCGCGAGTGCCTCGAGTGGACCTACTTCTCCACGGACATGCGCCACGTGCGCGACATCCACCGCAAGTTCGGCTCCCGGCCGCTGAAGACCTTCCCGATCTGCGACATTCTCAAGTACAAGACTTACTACCGCTGGGTGAAGGGCATCCGGGTCATCAAGTTGCTCGACTCCGTGCCCTATATCAAGAAAGACGCGATCCGCACACTGAACGAGCGCTTCGGCTGGCAGGAGTATCCGCAAAAGCACTATGAGTCGCGCTTCACGCGGTTCTACGAGTCGTACTGGACACCCAAGAAGTTCGGCTACGACAAGCGCCGCGCCTACTACTCCAGCGAGATCCTCACCGGTCAGATGACGCGCGAGGACGCACTCGATCGCATTTCGCGCCCGCAGCTCGACGAGGAGACGATGCGCGGCGAGTTCGAGTATGTCGCCAAGAAGCTCGGCTGGACTGTCGCGGAGTTCGAGGACATCTTCCGCGGCGAGAATAAGACCTTCCGCGATTACGACAACAATTTCTTCCTGATCACGCTGGGCACACGGGTCTCGAACCTGCTGGGTATCGACAACCGAATCTTCCGGTGATCGGATAGCGATGCTTCGTCCCAGGATCATTCCCTGCCTGCTGGTCCGCGAGAAGGGCCTGGTGAAGACCGTCGGTTTCTGCGCAGGCAAGTACGTCGGCGACCCTATCAATGCGGTTCGCATCTTCAACGAGAAGGAGGTCGACGAACTCGTGGTGCTCGATATCGACGCCACGGTGCAGGGGCACGGCCCTGACTACCAGATGATCGAGCACTTCGCGGCCGAGTCGCGCATGCCGCTCTGTTATGGCGGCGGGGTCAAGACGGCCGCTCAGGCAAAGACCATTGTCGGTCTGGGCGTGGAAAAGGTCGCGATCAGTTCGGCGGCAGTCGAGAATCCGGCCCTTATCGCCGAAGTGGCCGACGAAGTGGGCCGGCAGAGCGTCGTCGTGGTCATCGATGTGAAGAAGAAAATGCTCGGGGCGCGCTACGAGGTCTGGACCCACAACGGCACCGTCAACACGCACAAGTCACCGGCACAGTTCGCCGCCGAGAGCGAGAAGCTCGGGGCCGGAGAGATCGTCGTCAACTCGATCGACAACGACGGCAGGATGAAGGGCTACGATCTCACGCTCGTCCGCCAGGTGCGTGAAGCCACGTCGCTTCCCATGGCCGTGCTCGGCGGCGCAGGCTCACTGCAGGACATCGGCAAGCTGATCGCCGAATTCGGCGTGATCGGGGCCTCCGCCGGCAGCCTTTTCGTATTCAAGGGCATCTACAAGGCGGTCCTGATCAACTACCCAGGTACAGCGGAGCGCGACCAGCTGATCCGCAGCGCGCGGGGCGTGGCATGAGGGTTCTCGTGCTCGGCGCCACCGGCATGCTTGGGCATGCGGTATTGCGGGCGCTGTCGGGTCGCCCGGGCTTCGAGCCTGCCGGGGCCGTGCGCAGCGCGGAATCGGCGCTGCGTCTGCCGTCGGACCTGCGGCCGGCAGCGCGCGTCATGGGCGATCTCACCGCGCTCGACAGCCTGCGCAGTGGACTAGATGCCGCACAGCCCGACGTGGTCGTGAACTGCACGTCGCTGGCCAAAGCGCACCTGCACGATCCTCTTAGCGCCTTCACGGTCTATTCGCTGCTGCCGCAGCGTCTGGCGCGCTTGTGCAGGGCGCGCGGCACCCGCCTGGT
Organism: Gammaproteobacteria bacterium; assembly: GCA_031431655.1. Taxonomy (GTDB): domain Bacteria; phylum Pseudomonadota; class Gammaproteobacteria; order Steroidobacterales; family Steroidobacteraceae; genus UBA964. The sequence goes on from JANPDV010000311.1 coordinate 68,364, forward strand.
GCAGATCAGCTCCGACGGCGTGTTCTCCGGGGCACGCGGCCTCTACAGCGAGCGCGACCTGCCCGATGCCACGGACGTGTACGGCATGTCCAAACTGCTCGGCGAAGTCGAGGGTCCGCACGCGATCACGATTCGTACCTCGATGCTCGGCCACGAGCTCGGCACGCAGAGCGGGCTGTTGGAGTGGTTTCTGGCCCAGCAGGACAGTTGCCGTTGCTTCGACCGCGCGGTGTTCTCCGGCCTTCCCACGATTGTGCTCGCCACGATCATCCGCGACATCGTGCTGCCGCGACCGCAGCTGCAAGGTATTTACCACGTCGCTGCCGCGCCCATCTCCAAGTACGATCTGCTGCGCCGCGTGGCGCAGGTCTACGGCAAGTCGATCAGGCTGGTCGCCGACAGCTCGGTGGTCACGGACCGCTCGCTTGTCGCCGCACGGTTCGCGGCGGACACCGGCTACTCGGCCCCGGACTGGACCGAACTGGTGACCCTGATGCACGCGTCCCAAAGTACTCCTGCGAGGGTCTGATGCTCGAAAACAAGGTTCTGACGATTACCGGCGGCACCGGCTCCTTCGGCCAGCAGGTTCTCAAGCGCTTCCTCGCCACCGAGGTGCGTGAGATTCGCATCTTCAGCCGCGACGAGAAGAAGCAGGAAGAAATGCGCACGGCGTACAACAACCCGCGCATGAAGTTCTATATCGGCGACGTGCGCGCCTACGACAGCATTCATCAGGCCCTGAAGGGCGTGGATTTCGTGTTTCACGCGGCGGCGCTCAAGCAGGTGCCCTCGTGCGAGTTCTATCCGCTCGAGGCGGTGCGCACCAACATCCTCGGGGCCGAGAACGTAATGAGCGCGGCGATCGCCAACCGGGTGTCGAAGGTCGTGGTGCTCAGCACCGACAAGGCCGTCTACCCGATCAACGCCATGGGACAGACCAAGGCGCTGATGGAGAAGGTGATGGTCGCCAAGTCCCGCACGCTGGCCGAGGACGAAACCCTGCTCTGCGCCACGCGCTATGGCAACGTCATGGCCTCGCGCGGCTCGGTGATCCCGCTATTCATCCAGCAATTGAAGGAAGGCAAACCGCTGACCATCACCGACCCGGAGATGACGCGCTTCCTGATGTCGCTGGATGAGTCCGTGGACCTCGTATTGCACGCGTTCACGCACGGTCGCCAGGGCGACATCTTCGTGCAGAAGTCTCCGGCCTCGACTATCGGCGTGCTGTTGCAGGCCATCAAGGAACTGTTCGGCCGTCCGGGCCACCCAGTGCGGGTGGTCGGCACGCGGCACGGCGAGAAGCTCTACGAATCGCTGGTGTCGCGCGAGGAGATGGCGCGCGTCGAGAACATGGACCGCTACTACCGCGTGCCCGCCGACAACCGCGACCTCAACTACGCGATGTACTTCACCGACGGCACCGAGCAGATCTCGGAAAGCGAAGACTACACCTCGCACAATACCGAGAGGCTCGACGTGGAACAGACCAAGGCGCTGCTGCTGAAACTCGAGTACATACAGCAGGAACTCGCTGCGTTCGGTGCAGCCGGCGCGAAATCCTGACGGCATGAGCATCACTCCAGCGCCGATCCCGTCGAGCGCCACGCCGGAATCCGCCTGCTGTGCGTTCTGCGACGCGAGGAATCTCGGCCTTATCATGGATTTCGGCGACGTCGCACTCGCCGGCGCGTTTCTCCAGCAATCGCAGTTCGCTGCGGAGAAGAAGTATCCGATGCGGCTGCAGTTCTGCCAGGACTGCTATGCCGTCCAGATCACCGACAAGGTGGATGCGCAGGTCCTGTTCCAGGACTACTTCTACTTCTCCTCCGCCATCGGCACGCTGCGCGAGCACTTCAGGCAGTACGCCGCCGAAGTGTCGCTGCGCTTCCTGCAGCCCGCGCGCGCCACGGTGCTCGAATTCGGCTGCAACGACGGCGTGCTGCTGAAGCCGCTGGCCGATCAGGGGATCCAGCGCGTGATCGGAGTCGATCCGGCACGCAACGTGCTCGCCAGCATCGACGACCCGCGCCTGACCCTGATCAACGGCTTCTTCGACGAGAAGGTGGCCGCCGAAGTCGTGGCGAAGTACGGCAAGGTCGACCTGGTGATGGCGAACAATGTCTACGCCCATATCCCCGACATCCAGGGGATCACGCGGGCGGTCGAGATGGTGCTCGCGGACGATGGCGTGTTTGCCTTCGAGGTGCACTACCTCGGCAAAGTCGTCGATGAGATGCAGTACGACATGATCTACCACGAGCACCTCTACTACTACTCGCTGGTGTCTGCCATCGCGCACTTCGCGCGCCACGGCATGGTCGTGTTCGACGTGAAGCCGGTGCCGATCCACGCCGGGTCCATGCGCTTCTATGTCTGCAAGCAGGGCAGCCGCCACGCCGCGCAGGTCACGGATGCGGTGCGCGCGCTGGAGAGAGCGGAACGCGCACGCGGCTTCGACCGCTTCGAGACATTCAAGCGGTTCTCCGACGACGTCGCAGCAACCCGCGAGAAGCTGATGGCTCTGGTGAGCCGCCTGCGTGCAGAGGGCAAGCGCATCGCTGGCTACGGCGCCTCGGGCCGCGCAAACACCGTGATCCAGTATTGCGGCCTGGACTCGCGACACCTGGATTTCATGATCGACGATGCACCAGCCAAGGCGGGCTATTTCACGCCCGGCTCGCATCTCGAGATCTTCCCGAGCAAGGTGCTCGAGGGAGCAAATCCACCCGACTACCTGTTGGTGTTCGCGTGGAGCTTCTTCGAGGAGATCCGCCGCCGTAACCTGCACTACCTCGAGCGTGGCGGCCGGATGATCCTGCCGCTGCCCGACGTGAGCGTCTTCCCGCTTTAGCCTAAGGACCAGAACATGAAGGTAATGTCGATATTCGGGACGCGTCCCGAGATGATCAAGATGTGGGCGACGCTCAAGAAGCTGGACGCGCTGAACTTCGAGCACGTCATGGTGCATACGGGCCAGAACTTCACGCCCGAGCTCAAGGACTTCTTCTTCAAGGACCTGCAGCTGCGTCAGCCGGACTACGAGCTGGGCATCGACACCTCCAGCTACGGCAAGGAAGTGGCGGACGTCATCCGCAAGTCCGACGACCTGTTTGCGGCCGTCAAGCCCGATGCGCTGGTGATCCTGGGCGACACCTACAGCGGACTCTCGGTGATGCCCGCGGCGAACCGCGGCATCAAGATTTTTCACATGGAGGCCGGGCTGCGGGCCTGGGACCGCCGCATGCCCGAGCAGCGCAATCGCATCCTTATTGACCACATGAGCAATGTGCTGCTGCCGTACAACCAGTACCACCGCGAAAACCTCATGCGTGAGGGCATCCACCCTTCGAAGATCATCGTGACCGGCAACACCACATTCGAGGCGATGCGCGCGTTCCGGCCGCAGATGGACGCGAGTGACATCCTCACGCGCCTCTCGCTGAGCCCGAAGGATTACATCCTGGTCACGGCGCACCGCAGCGAGAACGTCGACAACCCCGAGTATCTTGCGCGCATCTTCGAGGCAATGGGCCAGATGGCGCAGCGCTTCAAGCGCGAGGTCATCTACCCGATGCACCCGCGCACCCGCAGCAAACTCGCCTCCATCACGGTACCGCCGTCGGTGCGGCTGATGGCGCCGCTCGGCTTCTACGATTTCAACAAACTGCTCATGAACGCCTACTGCGTGGTGTCCGACTCTGGCACGGCAGCGGAGGAAGGCCTGTTCTACAAGGTGCCGAACGTGAGCCTGCGCATGGCGACGGAGCGCATGGAGACCGTCGAGAGTGGTGCCACCATCATTTCCGGGATGACCGTCGAGAACATCGTCGAGTCGGTGACCACCGCCGTCAGCCAGCCCTGGCAGGCGCGCTACGAGTTCGAGGAGAACTTCTCCCCGTCCTCGGTGGTCGTCAACGCGATCCGCAGCCAGATCACCAACTTCTTCTGAGATTCGGCGCGCGCCGACATCGCCGCTCACATGCGCATCGCCCTCATATGCAGCGACTACCCGCCGCTGCGAACATCCGCGGCGGTGCAGATACGGGACCTGGCCGCAGAGTTTCTCGCGCAGGGCCACGAGCCCGTGGTGCTGGTGCCGGGCGAGAACCAGCCGCAGCGTTGGTTGGAAGCCACCAACGACGGCGTGAAGGTGCTGAGGCTCGCGGTGCCCGCAGTGCGTGCGCCCGGATATGTGAGCCGAACGCTCGCAGAGATGTACCTGCCGTTCGCGATGGCCCGCGGCATCGCGAGCAGCCCCTGGCGCGACACGCGCTGGGATGCCATCGCCTGGTACTCACCGACAACGTTCTTCGGCCCGCTGATCTGGTGGATGCGCCGTCGCGCGCGCTGCCCCACCTACCTCATCCTGCGCGACATCTTCCCGGAATGGGCGTTGGACCTGGGCCTGCTGCGCCGCGGCCCGGTGTACGCATTCTTCAAGGGCGTCTCGAACCTGCAATACGCGATGGCCGACACCATCGGCGTACAGACCCCCTCCAACCTCCCCTACATGTCCCGCTGGGACGGCCGCGGCGGCCGCCGCCTCGAAGTGCTGCAGAACTGGCTCGCCCCCGCGCCGGATGTCGGATCCAGCATCCGCATCGAGCGCACGTCGCTCGCAGGCCGCAGGCTGTTCGTCTACATCGGCAACATGGGCATCGCGCAGGGCATGGACATTTTCATGGATCTCGCCGAGCGGCTACGCGCGCGTCGCGACCTCGGCTTCCTGTTCGTCGGTCGCGGCACCGACGTACCGCGGCTGCGCAAGCAGGTGGAGGTGCGCGGCCTGGACAACGTGCTGTTCCACGATGAAGTGGACACGCGCGAAATGCCGGGCCTGCTGGCGCAGTGCCAGGTCGGCCTGCTGGCTCTGGACCCCAAGCACCGCACGCACAACATTCCCGGCAAGTTCCTCACGTACCTGCAGGCGGGCTTACCCGTTCTTGCGCGCGTGAATCCCGGCACTGACGTGGCGACACTGATCGAACGCGAAGACGTTGGCAAAGCGTATGTCGGTGCATCGGCACAGGAGTTCGCTGCAATCGCCGTGCAGCTCATTGACGCAGTCGACACACAGGGCGCGATGGCCTCCCGAGGCCGGGATCTCAGCCGTCGAATGTTCTCGCCCAGTGCTGCGGTCAAACAGATCGTGGCGGCCGTTTCTCGTGGACGCGCTGCGGCCCCAAGTGGCCGCTCCGGGCGCTCCGGCGAGTGATTCCCATCACCTGTGCCCCGAAGTGACGCAGCGAGATACACCTCGCGCAGAGCCTTGTCGACAGTGGCGCGCATGAGGCAGCGCGTCATCGACCTGCTTCTTCGCCGCGTCGAATGCGAAGACTTCGGCCTGTACAATGCATGCATCCGGAACTAGCGGATGCTGGAAAGGAGCCTGCTAATCGCAACATTTCTCAAGAGCCTTCTGAAGCGTTCGCCCTTCTTGCTCCAGACAGCACGCTCGATAGTGAAGTATCCGTACGTGTCGTACTGCTTTCATCGGCCGATCGGCTCGCTCGCTGCGCGATCGGCTTTTACCTCGGCGACGTCGGCGGACGACGCTGCTCTTATCGACCGACTAGCCGAAAGCTATCGTGGACGAAGCGAGTCGCCGAGTGGCCAGTGGTCCGATATTTTTCTCGACCGCCATCGAGACATTCATGACAGCCTGACGAACAACAACCGCGCACGGCTGCAGGAAATCCTTCGCAACCCTGTGAGCTCGGATCTGCTGTACGGTTTTGACAGTACGGCAAGGTCATTGCGCACGGGGGGGGTCTGCGCCTCGAAGACCGGCTCAGCCCCAAATGGACGCTGGACAGCCTGGTCAGCTTTGCCGAAGCGATCGGTGCTCGTTCGATGGACTATCCGGAGAACTATTACCTCGGACGGGTACCGGAAGTCACTGTCGACCAGGTGCTCGCGCAGGTCGAGCAGAAACTCGGTTTCGAACTGAAGTTCCCCAATCCCTGGCCATCCGAGCTGGGGCTTGCATCGCGTCGCGGGGTCATTTCGTACCGGGCACCGCAGGCGCTCTATCAGGCTTGGCGCATCGCGCAGCTTGTCCGCGGCACAGCGGGTGCCAGCGTCGTCGAAATAGGCGGCGGCGCAGGCCGCACCGCGTATTACGCGCGCCTGTTCGGCATCACCGACTATACGATCATCGACATCCCGGTGAGTTCATTGGCCCAAGGTTACTTCCTGGGCAGAACGCTGGGGCCGGAACGAATTGCACTTGAAGGCGAATCGGCAAAGGTGGACCAGGTGAAGCTGCTTGCGCCGTCGACTTTCCTGGGTTCGAGCAATCGCTACACACTCGTCGTCAACGTGGACTCGCTCACGGAAATCGGGCGCGCGGCCGCCGAACAGTATCGCGAAGCGATCATCCGGCAGGCGCCGACCTTTCTCTCCATAAATCACGAGGCCAATGAGTTCACCGTCGATCAACTGATCGGCGCTCATCGAGCGTATCGGATGCCCTACTGGATGAGACGAGGGTACGTCGAAGAGTTGTATCGATTCGACGGTCGTGCGGGCAGCGCCTTAGAGACGATGATGCGCGCAGGCTGAGGTTCAGAAGCGCTGCGTCCAGCTCAGATAACCCCGCGGATCCGGCTCGCTGGCGTCGGTGAGGTCGTCGCGGCGATGCTCCAGGCCCAGCGCCAGCTCGAGCTGCCCGGACAGCAGCGGCCGCGCCACGCTGCCTTCGCCCACCCACCACAGCTGCGGGCCGCGTGACAGCAGCTGGTTCGGTTGCGGCACGCGGCCAATTCGATTCACTTCCGCACGTCGCAGCCTTGCGCTCCAGACCCACGCACCCGGAGTGCTCAGTAGCAGACCCGCCGCAACCTGTCGCGTGTCGCTGTCGGTGCTGTGGCCGAGCGAGCGCTGCCGATAGGTATCGGCCCCGAACACTTCACTGCGCTGCTCGAGGGCGCGCACACACTGGATCTGCATTTTCGCGACGCCCCGCGCGGCCCTGGACTTCCTGCTGCCGATCGTATCGTCCTGCGGCGATGCCGGGCATCAGGAGCTGGCCATCGCGAACTGTCTGGCGCAGGCCGAGGCCTGCATGGTCGGGCAGTCCGGACCCAATGTGCCGGCGCACAAGGTATTCGTGCAGAGCGCGGTGTGGGGTATCACCGCATTCGATCAATGGGGTGTCGAGCTCGGAAAAAAGCTGGCCGAGGGCGTGCTGGCGTCGCTCAAGTCGGGCGGCACCGCCGGCGTTGGCGCTTCGCTGGCGGGCACGCTGCATGAAGTCCAGGAGCGCCTGCGCGCCACGCGCTAGCCGCGTCGCCAGAGACTCCTGGCGCGTTCGACTCCACAGGCGCAATCCGGCAAGATTGCGGCCCCGATTTCCGGGTCCGTTCCAGAAGTTGCCTCGCTTGCCTCGGTACCGCCCTGCGAATCCCTCTCTGACTGCCGTGCATGCTGCTTGCCTGAGTCTGCTGCTGTTTGCCGCGGCCCGGGCGAGCGCGGGTGGCCCCTGGCTCGCGCCAGGAGACGTCGCCGTTCGCCACGACCTTCAGGTCCTTGCGGATGCCGGTGTACTGGCTGTACCCCTCACTACCTGGCCGGTGCCCTGGCCCGACGTCGCGCGCCAGCTCGATGTGCAACTCACGGCGCAACAGCGCTCTCCGATCGTCGAACAGGCACTGTTCAGATTGCAAAGCGCGGCGCGCGCCGCCGCCGCTGCCGGCGCGTCGCCGCTCGAGGTCTCCGTGGGCGGCATCTCGGACGATCAGCTGCTGCGCGGGTTCGACAGCGCGCCGCGCGCCGAGGGCGAGGCCGGCGCTGCCCTGAGCTGGCTCGGCGACCGATTCGCGGCCTCGTTGCGCGTCACCGCGGTGTCGGGCCCCGACGACGGTCAGGACCTGCGTCTGGATGGCAGCTATCTGGGCGCAACGGTCGGCAACTTCATCGTCTCGGCGGGCGTTGTGGATCGATGGTGGGGGCCGGGCTGGGACGGAAGCCTGATCCTCGGCACGAATTCGCGACCGATTCCGGCCGTGTCGCTCGAACGGAAGTACTCGGATCCGTCGCGCTGGCCCGTGCTCCGGGCGCTCGGTCCGTGGCGCGCGAGCATCGCTATCGGGCAGGCCGAAGGCTCCCGCGTCGCCGTGCCAGACGCCCGCTTTCTCGCCGCGCGCGTCACCTTCAAGCCACGCTCCTGGCTGGAAGTCGGCCTGTCGCGCACGGCTCAGTGGTGCGGCACGAATCGGCCCTGCGACCTGAACACGTTTCGCGACCTGCTGCTGGGCCAGGACAATCGCAGCGCATCGCTGTCGCGCGAACAGGAGCCCGGGAACCAGATGGCCGGCTACGACCTCCGCCTGCGCTCGCCCTGGCGCCGTCTGCCGCTCACGCTGTACGGCCAGTTCATCGGTGAGGACGAGGCGGGGGGCCTGCCTGCCAAGTTCCTGGGCCTGTACGGGCTTGAGACCTGGGGCGGCGGCGAGCGCCTCGGCAGCTGGCGCGCGCGCTTCGAGTTCGCCGACACCGCCTGCGGGTTCAGTCGCAGCGACCCATTGTTCGACTGCGCCTACCGCAACGACCTGTACGCGCAGGGCTATAGCTATCGCGACCGCATCATCGGCCACCCGCTCGACAACGACGGCCGCATGTCCACGGCGTCCCTGCTCTGGGTCGCGCCCTCCGGGGTGAGTGTCAGCGTGCTGGCGCGACGTGTCGAGTTCAACCGTGACGGACGCGCCGACCCAGCGCATCGGCTCAGCCCGGCGGGAGTTACCAGTCTGCGCAACCTCGAGGCGCGCGTGGAGGGCCGGTGGCGGGGGACGACGATCGAAGCAGGCGTCGGGTACGATAGCTATTCGCCTGCGTCCGGCCTGGGGTCGGAAACGCGGGGCTCCCTCCAGTTGCGGCGAGGTCTGTAGGTCGATGCGCGGCAGGCTTACTTCCATGGGTGCGGTCCTGGCGGCGCTTCTGGCCATTGCCGCCGTCGCACCATCGGTGGGCTACACGCAGGCTGCCGGGATGCAGATGCCGACGGCCGAACAGATGGAGATGGTGCGCAATCTCACGCCGGAGCAGCGCGAGTTGATCCTGCGCGAGCTTGGCGGCGACTCCACCGCCACCGGAGCTACGGACGCGCGCAAGCCTGCGAATCGCCGTTCCACGGATCCGGACCTCGCCGGCGATGGCGGGGCCGCGGTCGACGGCGAGCGCGCTGACAACCTGGAAGTTGCGGTTCCCCGCATTCCGGTCTTCAAACCCCTCGATGCCGTGCTCATCGAGGTCGATTTCCGCAAGCCGCGCATGCGGGTACCACCCGGTTCGCCACCGGGCACGGCTCCCGAGCCGGAGCCTGAGGAGCCGATCGAGCCAGTGCTCAAGGAGCGTCTCACGGGCCTCATCGATCTCCTGCGCGCGCGCAACCCCTACCGTCTCGACGCGCTTGGCGCCCTGGCGCTGCCGGGTTTCCTGCCGGTGCCGCTGGCCGGCCTCAACGAGGACCAGGCCATACAGCGCATCGCCGCTGAGCCGTCCGTGCGGCGTCTCGAGATCAAGATCATCCGCTTGCCGCTCTCGCCGGTTGGAGTGGCGGGGCTCAAGCCATTCGGCTATGACCTCTTCGATCAGGACCCCGCCAGCTTCGAGCAGATGACCGACGCGCCGGTGCCGGCCGACTACGTCGTCGGCCCCGGCGACGAGCTGCGCGTTCAGCTTTACGGCGGCCAGAACCGCAGCCTGCGCCTCGTGGTCGGCCGGGACGGCAGCATAAATTTCCCCGAGCTGGGCCCGATCGCCGTGGGCGGCCAGCGCTTCGAGAGGGTGCGCAGTTCGCTGGAGAGCCGGGTCTCCAGGCAGATGATCGGCGTGCGCGCCAGCGTGGCGATCGGTGACCCGCGTGGCATCCGCGTGTTCGTGCTCGGCGAGGCGCGTCGTCCAGGTTCTTACAGCGTTAGCGGCCTGGGCACGGTGACCACGGCGCTGTTTGCGGCGGGTGGCGTCAAGCGCATCGGCTCGTTGCGCGACGTTCAGCTGAAGCGGCAGGGCACCATCGTTCGCCGCCTCGACCTCTACGACCTGCTGCTGCGCGGCGACACGGCTAACGACGCCAAGCTGCTGCCGGGCGACGTGGTGTTCATCCCGCCGGTGGGCGCCACGGTGGCCGTGGAAGGTGAGGTGCGGCGTCCCGCAATCTACGAACTGGCGGGCAGCACGTCCGCCGCGGCATTGGTCCAGCTCGCGGGGGGCCTTACGGCAGAAGCGGAAGCACGCGCCACACTGGAGCGCGTGGACGACCAGCGGCGGCGAGTCGCGGTCGATATCGACCTGGCGCCGGGCGATGGTCGCTCCGAGTTACTGCGCAACGGCGATCTGCTGCGTATCGCCAAGGTTCGCCCGCAGCTCGACTCCGGAGTGGTGCTGAGCGGTCACCTCCACAGCCCGCGCACGCTCGCCTGGCGCGAAGGGATGCGGCTTTCCGAGGCGTTGCCGAGTGTCGACGACCTCAAGCCGAATGCCGACCTCGGGTATGTGCTGGTGCGGCGCGAGCTGCCGCCGGATCGGCGCATCGTGGTGCTGTCCGCGGACCTGTCGCGGGCATTGCGCGCACCGCGCGGCGACGCAGACATCGCGCTGCGGCCACGCGACCAGATCATGGTGTTCGACCTCGAAAGTGGCCGTGAGCGCGAGATCCAGCGGCTGCTGGAAGAAATCCGGCTGCAGGCCCGCATCGATCGCCCTACCGCCATCGTGCGGGTCGGCGGACGCGTGCGCGTCGCGGGCGAGTACCCGCTCGAGCCCAACATGACGGTCAGCGACCTCATCCGTGCCGGCGGCAACCTCGCTGACGCCGCCTACGGCGGCAAGGCCGAACTCACGCGCTACACCGTCGTCGACGGTGAGGCGCGGCGCACGGATCTCATCGAAGTGGACCTCGCCAAGGTGCTGTTGGGTGACAAGGAGGCTGACGTCGCGTTGCGCCCCTTCGACTACCTCAACGTCAAGGAGATCCCCGAGTGGGCGCAGCAGGAGGAGGTCACGCTGGTTGGCGAAGTGCGCTTCCCCGGCACCTATCCCATCAAGCGCGGCGAGACGCTGCAGTCCGTGCTGCAGCGCGCCGGCGGGCTCAGCGAGCTGGCCTTCCCGGAGGGCAGCATCTTCATGCGCCAGGAGTTGCGCGAGCGCGAGCAGAAGCAGCTCGACGTGCTTGCGACCCGGCTGCAGAACGATCTCGCCACCATGGCGCTGCAGGCTGCCGCAGCGAACCAGCAGGGCGCTGCACAGGCGGCCACCGTGGGTCAGACCATCCTCAACCAGCTGCGCTCGACCAAGGCGGTGGGTCGGCTGGTCATCGACCTCGAGAAGGCAGTGGCCGGAGACGCAGATTCCGCCAACAGCATCGTGCTGCGACAGGGCGACATGCTTGTGGTGCCGAAGCGCAGTCAGGAAATCACCGTGATCGGCGAGGTCCAGAATGCGACCTCGCACTTCTTCAGGAGCGGTCTCGGGCGCGACGACTACATCGCGCTTTCGGGCGGCATGACGCGCAAGGCCGACCAGAAACGCATCTACGTGGTACGCGCCAACGGCAGCGTGGTGGCCAGCGAGAACTCGCGCTGGTTCAGCCGTGGCGCAAACGTCGAAGTGCGCTCCGGCGATACCGTCGTGGTGCCGCTCGATACCGAGCGCATGCCGGCGCTGCCGCTCTGGCAGGCGGTCACGCAGATCGTCTACAACCTGGCCATCGCGGCGGCCGCAGTCAATTCGTTCCGGTGATGGCGCGTTGCGGAGCTGCGCACCTCATCGCCCTGGGCACAACATGAAAGCGGGGGCGACGGCGTGGCGCTGAAAGGCATCGTTCTGGCGGGCAGCTACCCGCAGTCGGTGCTGCGCGAGACCGTCGACTGGTTCATTGCCAATGAGTCCTGGTGGCGGGCCGTGCTCGACGGCAGTTATAAATCCCTGAGGTTTGCCGCGTGAGCGCGACAGTTCGATGATCACCATCGTCGACTATGGCCTCGGCAACATCCTCGCTTTCGCCAACGTCTACAAGCGCCTCAACATCGAGTTCACGACAGCAAGGACCGCGGCCGAGCTCGTGCCCGCCACGCGCATCATCCTTCCTGGGGTCGGTGCGTTCGATCACGCCATGGAACTCCTCAACGCCTCTGGCATGCGCGAGATGCTCGATCGCCGTGTGCATGGCGATAAAGTGCCGGTGCTCGGCATCTGCGTGGGGATGCAGATGCTGGCGCGTTCGAGCGAAGAGGGAAAGTTGCCGGGGCTGGGCTGGATCGATGGGGTAGTCAGGCGCTTCGACGAGTCGCGGCTGTCAGGCGTGCCCAAGCTGCCCCACATGGGCTGGAATGACGTTCGGCCCACGCGTGCCACGCCGCTGTTCAACGGGCTGGAAAACGATGCGCGCTTCTACTTTCTGCATTCGTACTACTTCGGCTGCGACGAGTTGGCGTCGGCGCTCGCCATGTCGGATTACGGCGGCGAGTTTGCCAGCGCGGTGCAGCAAGGCGGCGTTTACGGTGTGCAATTCCATCCGGAGAAGAGTCACCACTTCGGCATGCAGCTGCTGCGCAACTTTGCCGAGTTGACCTGATGCGTCGGCGCCGCATCGCGCCGCGTGTCATCGCGCACGGCGAGGCGCTTGCCGTCGCGGGAATCACCTGCGCCGCGCCGGCGCCGCTGCCATGAAGATCCTGGTCACCGGAGCCGGAGGATTCGTCGGATCGGCGCTGGTGCAGCACATTGCGCAGCAGGGAACCCATGCACCGGTGGCGGCCGTGCGCGCGACCAGCGCGCAGGGCCTGCCCGCGCCGGTACATGTCGTGGGCGATGTGGGACGCGACACCGACTGGTCGAATGCGTTGCGCGGCATCGACGCCGTCATTCACCTCGCCGCACGCGTGCACGTCATGCGCGAACGCGCCGCAGACCCGGACGCCGAGTTTCGCCGTGTCAACGTGGAGGGCACCCTGTCGCTGGCCCGGCAGGCGGTAGACGCCGGGGTGCGGCGTCTGGTCTTCGTAAGCTCGGTGAAGGCGCTGGGCGAGACCACCGTGCCCGGACGCCCTTACCGGCCGGGTGATGCGCTCGCCCCGCAGGACGCTTACGGCCGCTCGAAGGCCGAGGCAGAAGTGTCGCTGCGTGAGTTCGGGCAGCATGCTGGCCTCGAGATCACCGTGCTGCGGCCCCCGCTGGTATACGGGCCCGGCGTACAGGCCAACTTCCGCGCGCTGATGCGCTGGCTTGCGCGTGGCTGGCCGCTGCCACTCGGCGCGCTGCAGTCGAATCGTCGCAGCATGATCGCGCTGGAAAACCTGACAGGCCTGCTGCTCCTCTGTGCGGTGCATCCGGCCGCGGCCAACGCTACGTTTCACGCGTCCGATGGCGACGACGTGTCCACCGCCGAGTTGCTGCGACGGCTAGGACGGGCGCTCGGCCGTCCTGCGCGGCTGGTGCCCGTTCCCGCGCGGGCGCTGATCGCCGCGGCGCGTGTGCTGGGGCAGGGCGCGTTCGTCGATCGACTGTGCGCTTCACTGCAACTCGATATCTCCGCGACCCGCGAACAGCTTGGCTGGTCGCCGCCGACATCGATGGACTCCGCGCTGCAGGGCACCGCCCGTGAGTTCCTCAGTGAAGCGCGCGTTTGACCTGTTGCTGGCGCTGCTCTCCGCGGCGCTGCTGGCGGTGCCGATGCTGCTCGTCGCGTTGGCGGTGCGCGTGACTTCCCCGGGCCCGATCCTCTACTGGTCAGAGCGCGTCGGGCGCGGCAATCGCCTGTTCCGCATGCCGAAGTTCCGCACAATGTGCGTCGGCACGCCGGCGGTCGCCACGCACCTGCTCGACGATGCCGACCGGTTCCTGACGCCAATCGGACCGCTCCTGCGCAACAGTAGTCTCGACGAGCTGCCCCAGCTCTGGAGCATCGTGCGCGGCGACATGAGTTTCGTCGGGCCGCGTCCGGCGCTATTCAATCAGGACGATCTGGTGGCGCTGCGGACTGCGCAAGGCGTACACGAGTTGCTGCCCGGGCTCACCGGCTGGGCGCAGGTCAACGGGCGCGACGACCTGCCGATTCCGCGGAAGGTCGAGTTCGATGCTGAGTATCTGCGGCGCCGGTCGTTCGGCTTCGACCTGCGCATCCTGTTCCTGACGTCGGTGAAGGTACTGCGACGAGAGGGCGTGGCGCACTGAACTCGATTCCCCTGCAACGCCTTGGCGTCAACGCCAAGCGGAGCGATTCCGTCCGATCTCAGCAGTAGCACAGGCGCGGCGTCGCCCGCGGCGGGGAAGCTTCGTTCTCAGTTCATCGGTTCACCGTCGGTAAAGATCGTTGCGCGCTTCTCCCCGGTGCTGATGAACTACACCTGCGGCTGTCGATGCTTGATGGCCCCCATGGCGCGGATCGCGAACACCGCGCCACTGAGAAAACCAGTGGGGTAGGCCTCGAGAGTGTAGTCGGGACCGAAGTGATCATTGACCGCCACGCCGATCAGAGTTGGGTTCTCTAGCGGCGCATCGTCCCGGTTCGCGATCCAATCCCGATCGACCTGGTCATCGATGAGCTTGCGCAAGTGGGAAGGCGTTTCGATGTCACTCAACACTGGTTGCGCCCAAAGTCGCCCGCGATTGCGCACGCGTAATGGCTGGTGATTTGACAGTAGAGAAGACGCAGCGACGGACGCGGGCTCACGCATGACATAGTGTCTCGCGAAGTTCTCAGTTTGAAGGTTTGACTTTCGCGACGACGTGATTCGTGTGCACTGAGCCATAGCTGCGCATGGCTGTGTTCAGCTGATATGTCGTCGATGAATAAGTCGTCGACCACATGTCGCATTGCGCGACGTTCTGTAAAGTCACTTCGGCTCGCGTTCGTGTGCGCGGCCGCTGCGACGCTTCTCGGCTGTGGAGGCAACGGCTCTTCGCAGGGCTCGCCTGCGACCGGTGCGCAGGCGAGTCGCGCCGTCAGCGCGTCGTCAGCGCCGTCCGATCCCAGCACCGTTAGGGTGAGCGTGTCCGGCCTGGGCTCGAACACGATTGCCCTTCGCAACAATGGCGCCGATGAGCTGTTGCTTACGGCGGACGGCACGTTCGATTTTGCAAACCCTGTTGCGAGTGGAGCGACTTACGCGATCGAAGTCGTGCGTCAGCCGGAATCAGCAGGACTGCTGTGTTACGCCGAGCAATCGCGTGGCACGGTGCAAGCGAATCCAGTGGAAATCGCAGTCCTTTGCTCGACAGCATTCAGCGTCGGCGGTTCGGTCTCGGGACTGGTTGGATCGGGCCTGATGCTGACGACCGCGGACGGAGTCGCACTCCCGATCGATCGAAACGGCTCGTTCGCCTTGCCGCAGAAGTTGCGCGCCGGCACGAGCTATCGCGTGAGCGTCGGCCAGGAGCCGCGCGATCCAAAACAGGCCTGCAGCATCCAGCATGGCGAGGGCGACGCGGTGCGTAATGTCACAGACTTGCGCGTGCAGTGCGTTACCACGAACGCGCTCGGGTCAGAGTACCTTGTCGCACCCGCAGCAATCAGCGCCACGTCGACCGCGATTGGTTCTGCGGCTGAGGCAGTCACCGACTACTCGAAGCCCTCGGCGGTCTGGCGTTCAGGTGCGAGCGCACCGCAGTCCCTGATGCTCGATCTGGGCTCGCCGCGGGCACTGACGAGAGTGACGTTCTTCGGCTCCCACAGCGCAACGGGATCAAGTCACTACATCGTACATGCCGGGCTGCATCGCGACGATATGGCGGCGATCGGCGAGTTCAATCGCCCAGTCGGCGATGGCGAGCGACTCACGCTCGACATCGGCCGTGATCGGGCTCGCTGGGCCCGCTACGTCCGGATCGAGGTTGCGCAGTCGCCGGCGCAGGTCGCGTTGGGCAAGGTTCAGATCGAGGCCGCGGCAAGCAATTTTCCGCAGTACTTTGGGTACTACGGCGATGCTTTCCCCTGGCTGACACGAGCCACGGAGGAGATTGCGGGTCACAGTAATATCTCCTGGGTGAGCTGCGAATTCGGCTGTCCGCAGGAAATTGTGGAGGGGATTCGGCGGGCAGCCGCCAACGGCATGAAGGCCGCCGTCGCCATCCATGAGTCGGTGCACTTCGACACTGAGTACCGATTGCGGCCGGACCATGCTCAGCAGTGGGCGGCATTTGCCGCGGCGATCCGGCCCTACGCCGAGCACATTGCGTTCATTTATCCGAGCGACGAGCCTTTTGCGCAGGCGCGCGCCGCAGGGCACTCGGCCGCCGCAGTCAAGCGGGACCTCGAGACGCTGGGGGCCTTGATCAAGCAGACTTTTCCGAACATCCCATTGGCCTTTACTTATTCGCACGGTGACGTCGCCGGCCGCGACGGGGTGTTCTCACAGCTCGCAGACCCGATTCCTCGCTACTTCGACTGGTTCGGCTTCTCCTGCTACGGCTCTTTTGAGCGCTGTGGCGACGAATCGATTGGCAGCGCGCAGTCGGTTCCGGAGCACATTCGCCTGCTGCGCTCCAAATTGCGCGACGATCAGAAGATCTTCCTGTTCCCTGACAGCTTCGTTCGCGCGGCGATACCGGCGAATCCCGTCGCGGATGCAGCGGAGGCGGAGCGCCGCGTACACATGGCGCCAAAGTTCGCGCAGCTTGCGTTCTCGAACTCTGCGATCGTCGGGGTATTCCCCTTTCTCTACCAGGACGACTACATCGAGTGGGGACAGCCCTTCCTGGGCACACGGTTCTGGCCGGCGCTGCGAGAGGCGCACGCAGAGATTGGACGCAAAGTCGTTAGCCAGGCGGCGGGTGCGGCTGCGAACTAAAGAAGCGCGTGAAAGCAACATGATCCCTTTGTCTTTCTGTCCGGGGAGCAGCGCGTAGTTCCAGTCACGGTCAAATGCCTTGGGCCTCACATGCAAGGTTTCGAACTTCGCCTCGGCTACCTTGGATCCCGGACGATGTCGCGGCTCGCATCGGCGCGACGCAGATGCCGACATACGCCTGCAGCTCCGTTGCGCCGGCCGCGCTGGCGCGCCAGGTTGGCGACGGATTCGCGTGCGTTCTGGATCAGCAGCGCGGTTAGCCGCTGGTCGAGGGGGTCGGGAGAGATTGGCGTCATGTCGGGGCCGAATCGCTACATTCAGGATAAGAAGGATAGCAATTATGACGAAAGTCTGGTCCTAATCGTCTAACTCAGCGTCGATTTGTATACCCCCGGACGGCACACTTCGGGGGGCTTGCCCTCGGGCTCAGTCCCCACGGAGACCGCCATGAAAGTCCTGCTGCTTGGTGCCGGCCATATCGGCCAGACCATCGCCCGTCTCCTGTCCGAGACCGGCGACTACCGCGTCACCGTGATCGACGAGAGCGCGCAGTCGCTGCAGCGGCTGGCCGGCCTCGCGGTCGCCACCTCGCACGCTGCCGTCGGCTCACCGGAGTTCTCCGGGCTGATGCAGTCACACGATGCCGTCATCAACGCCCTGCCGTACTTCATGGCGGCGAAGGTGGCGGAACTGGCGCGTGCTGCCCGCTGCCACTACTTTGACCTCACCGAGGACGTGCATGCGACGCGCCGCATTCGGGAGCTGGCCGCCGACGCGTCGACGGTCTTCATGCCGCAGTGCGGCCTGGCGCCGGGCTTCATCGGCATCGTCGGCCACCACCTCGCCAGACAATTCGACACCCTGCACGAGGTCAAGATGCGCGTCGGCGCGTTGCCGGCTTTCCCGACGAATGCGCTGAAATACAACCTGACCTGGAGCGTCGACGGCCTGATCAACGAGTACTGCCACCCCTGCGAGGCGATCCGCGACGGGCACCCGATCGACGTGCTGCCGATGGAAGGGCTGGAGCACTTCTCGCTCGACGGCGTGGAGTACGAGGCATTCAACACCTCGGGCGGGCTCGGCACCCTGTGCGAGACGCTGGCCGGGCGGGTGCGCTCGCTGGACTACAAGTCGGTACGCTATCCGGGCCACTGCGCGCTGATGCAGGTCCTGCTGGAGGAGTTCCAGCTGAAGGCCGATCGCGCGCAGCTCAAGGCGCTGCTGCAGCGCGCGCTGCCAACGACGATGCAGGACGTGGTGCTGGTGTTCGTCACGGTCACGGGGACGCGCGACGGGCAGTTCGTCCAGGAAGTGTTCGCACGCAAGATCTTCGCGGAACGCAGCGCGGGCCAGGGCGGCAGCGCAGCGCAAGGCAGCAGCGCAATCCAGATCACCACGGCCGCCGGCGTCTGCGCGGTCGTCGACCTGTTCCGCGAGCAGCGCCTGCCGCAGCACGGCTTCATCCGCCAGGAGCAGGTGGACCTGCCGGAATTCCTTGCGAATCGCTTCGGCGCCGCGTATCAGCAATTCCGGCAGGTCGAATCGATCGGTTGAGCGGAGAATCGTCCCCATGACACGCGCTGTTGCACAGAAATGCCTTGCGAGCCTCGGTCTCAAGCTGCCGGCGGTGGTCGGGGTCGACGCCCTGTCGCTGCGCTCGCCGATCGACGGCGGCGGCATCGGTGGACTGACGCGCACTTCGCCGCTGGCCGCGCAGCTGGCGATCGGCAAGGCGCGCGATGCGTACATGCACTGGCGCAACGTGCCGGCGCCGCGCCGCGGCGAGCTGGTACGCCAGTTCGGCGCCGAGTTGCGCGAGCACAAGGCCGCGCTCGGCGAGCTGGTGGCCATCGAGTCCGGCAAGATCCGCTCCGAAGGCGAGGGCGAAGTCCAGGAGATGATCGACATCTGCGACTTCGCGGTCGGACTGTCGCGCCAGCTCTATGGACTCACGATCGCCTCCGAACGCCCCGGCCATCGGATGATGGAGAGCTGGCATCCGCTCGGGGTCGTCGGCGTCATCAGCGCGTTCAACTTCCCGGTGGCGGTGTGGGCGTGGAATGCGACGCTCGCCTGGGTCTGTGGCAATGCGGTGGTCTGGAAGCCCTCCGAGAAGACACCGCTGACCGCCTGGGCGGTGCAGCAGTTGTTCGAACGGGTGGCGGCGTTGTTCGACATCGGCGGGCCGGTGGACACGCGTGAGCTGTCGCAGCTGCTGCTCGGCGATTCGAGCATGGGCGCGATGCTGGTCGACGACCCGCGTGTCGCGTTGGTCTCGGCAACCGGCAGCACCGCGATGGGCCGCACCGTCGCGCAGCGGGTCGCCGCGCGACTCGGCCGCAGCCTGCTGGAGCTCGGCGGCAACAACGCCATCGTGGTCGCGACGAGTGCCGATCTCGAACTCGCGGTGCGCGCGATCGTGTTCGCGGCGGTCGGTACGGCGGGGCAGCGCTGCACCACCGCGCGCCGTCTGATCGCGCATCGATCGATTGTCGACGCGCTGCAGGCGCGGCTCGAAGCGGCGTACGCCACGTTGCCGATCGGCAGTCCGCTCGAGCCCGGCACTCTGGTCGGGCCGCTGATCGACGGCGCGGCGTTCGACGCGATGCAGCGCGCGCTGGCCGCGGCGCGCGAGCAGGGCGGCGTCGTTGCGGGCGGCGAGCGCGTGCTGACCGAGCGCTTTCCCGAAGCGCACTACGTGCGCCCGGCGCTGGTGCGCTTCGAGCAGTCCGCGCCGGTCGCGCAGCACGAGACCTTCGCGCCGGTTCTGTACGTCTTCCCTTACGACACGCTCGATGAAGCGATTGCGCTGAACAATGGCGTCGCACACGGACTGTCGTCGTCGCTCTTCACCAACGACCTGCGCGAGGCCGAAGTCTTTCTTAGCGCCCGCGGCTCCGACTGCGGCATCGCCAACGTCAACATCGGCACCTCGGGCGCCGAGATCGGCGGCGCCTTTGGCGGCGAGAAGGACACCGGCGGCGGTCGCGAGTCCGGCTCGGACTCGTGGCGCCACTACATGCGCCGCGCTACCAACACCATCAACTACTCGGGCGCGCTGCCGCTGGCGCAGGGTGTGCGTTTCGAGGTTTGATCCTGGACCGGGCGACGGCTTGCCGCACAGAATTCTTTTAGCTAAAGTAGCTAATATGAGCAAGCAGATATCGGCCACCGACGCCAAGAACAACTTTGGCGGACTGCTCGAGGACGTCCAGGCGCTCGGCCGGGTTGAAATCGTCAAGCATGGGCGTGTGGTGGCGGTCGTGCTGTCGCCGCGCGAGCTTGAGACCCGGCCCGATGCGGTCGGCAGCGCCGAATCCGCGCAATCGGCAGCTGGCGGCTGGGCGCGAACGCACATGATTCCTCCCGAACTGGCACGACGCGCCCGCGTGACGCGCCGCTCGCCCGGCTTCGATGACGACTGAACGCCAAAGCGAAGCCCCTCTCTCTACCGAGGAAGTACAGCGCATCCTCCGCATCTGCTCGCCTGAGGCCTTGCTGGTCGGAGGTCAGGCGCTCGCGTTCTGGGCTGATCATCTGGCGGTGCCGCGGCCGCGGGAGCTTTCTACCGGGGTTACGTCCGACGCCGATTTCATCGGCGACGCCGCGCTGGCCCGCAAGCTCGGCAAGGCACTGGGCTGGAAGACCTGGATTCCTTCGCTCGATGATGCGACGCCGCAGTGCGGCAAAGTCACTCGCCGCCTGCCAGATGGCACGATCAAGCAGGTCGACTTTCTATCCGGTGTGATCGGGCTGACCACGAAAGATCTGAATCGCCGTGCGGTCTCGCTCGACGTGCCCGAGGTGGGCTCGCTGCGCGTGATCCACCCGATTGACGTGCTCGACAGCCGCATTCAGAACCTGCATCTTTTGCCTGAGAAGCGTACGGTTGCGGGCGTTGCGCAGGCGCAGCTTGCAGTCGCTGTCGCGCGCGCGTTCATTCGTTCCGAGGTCGAGGCGCAGGGCGAACGAGTCGGGCTCCGCCTGCTCGAGCGGGTCGTCGAAATCAGCGCCGATCCAGCTGCTCGCCGGGTGTTCCTGCTATTCGGAGTCGACGCGCTGGCGGCCGTGCCCCTCGATGCCTTCCGCACCAGCACGGCGTTGCACCAGCAGCGCTGGCCGCAGGTGTTGAAGGAGGCGGCGCGTCAGCGAGACACGCTGCGCCGCGCTACGGAACGGCGCTCCCGCAAGCCAAAACTCCGCGGCAAATCCTGAGCTCAACATTCATGGGTGGGCTCCGCTGGTACGCGGCCATCAGACCGTCCGACGCCTGGCGGCGTCTGCGCGCACCTACCGGTTCTTCCCCGGAGCTGGATCGCCAGCGATTGTTATTATATAACATCGCATAGAACGATTCACGTTCCTCCGATCAAGGCTGCAACGACTCATGCACCAGCGCGACACCACCCAACGCCACCCGCTCGCCGACGATTCCCGAAACCCGGATTCGCGCTGCGGATCCCAGCGAACCTGGCTCGGCCTGGCCGCCGCGAGTGCCATCTGCATCGCCGCTTCAGCGCATGCCTCCGACACGCGCCCTCCTGTCACCGAGGAGACGATCGTGATCACCGCTTCGCCGCTAGCGAAGGACGCCGACCAGTTCGCCACCCTGGTCGAACGGATCGAGCGCGATGAGATCCTGCGCCAGGGCGGCGCGAATCTCGCCGACTCGCTGGTGAACCAGCCCGGTATCGCCGGCAGCAGCTTCGCCGCCGGAGCCAGCCGCCCGGTGATTCGCGGCTTCGATGCGAACCGCGTGCGCGTACTGGAGAACGGCATCGGTACCTTCGACGTCTCCGACGTGGGACCCGACCATGGTGTGCCGATCGATCCCCTGTCGACCTCGCGGATCGAAGTGGTGCGCGGCGCGGCCACGCTGCGCTACGGCAGCCAGGCCATCGGCGGCGTCGTCAATGCCATCAACGAGCGAATCCCCACCCGCTTGCCGGAGCAGGCTCTGTCCGCCGAACTGCTCGGCTCGTATGGCTCCAGCGCCGAAGCTCGCGAAGGCGCGGCCTCAGTGAAGGGGCGTCTTGGCTCTTTCGCCTACACCGCCGATGCGTTTGATCGACGCGCCGACGATTACGACACCCCCGAAGGCACGCTGAGCAACTCGTTCTCGCGGGGCAATGGCTACTCGCTCGGCGGATCCTGGTTCTTCGGCGACGGCCGCATCGGCGCCGGCGCCGCGCAGTACGACGCCGAGTACGGCATTCCCGGCGAAGACACCTTCATCGACCTGCGCCAGACGAAGTTCATGACGCAGTCCTCGATCGCCATCGACGCCGGCGCGCTGCGCACACTGAGCGTGGCGGGCGGCTACGCCGACTACGAGCACAGTGAGCGCGACGACAGCGGCATGGCGCTGTCCACCTTCAAGGACAACGAGTGGGACGCGCGGGTCGAAGCGCTGTTCGGCACCGTCGGCCCATTGACGGAGTCGGCCCTCGGCATCCAGCTCCAGAATCGCAACTTCTCGGCGCTCGGCGGGGGCGCGGAGTTCCTGCTGCCGACCGCGACCCGAACCTCGGCCGCCTTCCTCTTCACCGAGGCTGCGCTCGCGTCGCAGCTGCGCCTGCAGGCCGGTGCCCGGGTGGAGCGCGTCCGTGTCGATGGCACGCCGGCATCGGACGTGCCGACCTCACGCGTCTTCACGCCGCTCAGCGCGTCGCTGGGGCTCATCTACGATGCGACCGAGGCCGTTCGGGTCGGATTCACGCTGGCCAGCGCGGCGCGCGCGCCGGCCCAGACCGAGTTGTACGCCCGCGGCCCGCACGACGGGCCGGTGACTTTCGAAACCGGCGACGCGACGCTGGGCATCGAACGGGCCAACTCCGTCGAGGCGACGCTGCGCATCCGCGCCGGGCGTGCCCGCTTCGAGGCCGCGCTCTGGACCGCGCGCTTCGACGGCTACATCTACGGCGCGCTGACCGGCCGCCTCTGCGACGAGGACGGCGACTGCGACCTCGCCGCGACCGCGAGCAGCGACCACGTGTTGCAGGAGCTGAACTTCGAGCATCGCGACGCGAAGTTCTCGGGCGCTGAAGCGAGGGCCACGCTGCTGCTGTCGGACTCGGCGGCCGGAGTCTGGAACGCGGAGCTGGTCGCCGACGCGGTGCGCGCC
>JANPDV010000312.1:0-4601 GCA_031431655.1 Gammaproteobacteria bacterium
GTCGCGCCCCTTGATCTCGGCGCCGGGGTGCCGCGCGACAATCTCGAGGTAGTTGCCGAAGTTGGTCAGCAGCACATGCGGCCCGAAGTCGGCCAGCGCCACGCCAGTGTAGCGGGGCAGCCAGTTGCTGACGATCTCGGACTTGGTCTTCATGAATGCGCGGGGCTCACGGCGGCGGCGGTTGGTGGTGAACACCGTGCCGGTCCAGTAGTCCCGATCGAGGTCGCGGATCACGGTGGAAACGGCGCGCTGCAGGCTGAATGCCGGCAGCGCCGGCACTTCCGGCGGCAGGTAATCGTTGGACGTGCCCTCGCCGCGGATGGCGGCGATCGGCAGCACCAGGTCGCCGACGAGGTTCTTGCGCTTCAGGCCACCGCACTTGCCGAGGAACAGCACCGCCTTCGGGCTCACCGCGGACAGCAGGTCCATCACCGTGGCGGCATTGGCGCTGCCCATGCCGAAATTGATCATCGTGATGCCGTCGGCGGTGGCGTTGGGCATCGGACGGTCGCGCCCCTTGATCTCGGCGCCGGTGTGGCGCGCGAATATCTCGAGATAGTTGCCGAAATTCGTCAGCAGCACATGCGGCCCGAAGTCGGCCAGCGCAACGCCGGTGTAGCGCGGCAGCCAGTTGCTGACGATCTCGGACTTGGTCTTCATGAATGCGCGGGGCTCACGGCGGCGGCGGTTGGGTGATCTCCATCCGCTGGCCGTCGGGGTCGCGCACGATCATCGAGCGCAGGCCGCCGGACCCATCGAATGGAGGCTTGAGGATCTCCGCGCCGATCGCCTTCAGCCGGTCATGGACGGCGTCGAGGCCGTCGGTCGTCATCACGAGGATCGACGTGCCAAGCAGCGTTTCGCCGCGCGAACGGTCGCGCAGCTTCTCCATCGGCTTGCCGCCCACGGTGTTGTTGCGCACCTGCGCGAAACCGAGGGTGCCGCCGTCGATGCGGCCGGTGGACAGCGTGTTGTCGTTGGTCATGCGGATAAACGTGAGCGGGGTGTCGTGCGGCAGGCCGAACACGTCCAGCGAGGCCGCGTCCGTCACCTCCACGCGGCGGTCCTCCTTGAAGCCGAGCGCCTCGTAGAACCGCCTGGTCGTCGCGAGGTCGGACACGACCGTCGTGAGCCGCCGGGCCACGGCCTTGGAACCGGGTACCACGGTGCGCGGGTCCGTGATCACCGGTGGCGGCACGGACTGGGGATTGCGCTGCACCGCGCCTGGCGGCGGCGGAGCCGCCGTGGCGGCCAGCAGACTTGCAATGATCAGTACTGGGGTCATATATGGATATGGAGCGGGCGATGGGAATCGAACCCACGTTAGTAGCTTGGGAAGCTACAGTTCTACCATTGAACTACGCCCGCACCTCGGGGTGGGATTCTAGAAGGAGTCATGGCCATGAGCCAGCCGTTGCGAGTTTTTCGTATTGCCCTGTTCGCCGCCCTCCTCGCCCTGGCGGGCTGCGGGGTCAACCCGGTCACCGGCAAGAAGGAGCTGCAGTTCGTCTCCGAGGCCTCGGAGCTGCAGATCGGCGCCACCCAGTACGCGCCCTCGCGGCAGAGCCAGGGCGGGGACTTCAAGCTCATCCCGGAGCTGTCGGCCTACGTCAACGAGGTGGGCCAGAAGCTTGCAGCCCAGTCGGACCGTCCCCTGCCCTATGAATTTGCGGTGCTGAACAGCTCGGTGCCGAATGCCTGGGCGCTGCCGGGCGGCAAGATCGCGGTCAACCGCGGATTGCTGACGACGCTGGAGAACGAGGCGGAGCTGGCGGCGGTGCTGGGGCACGAGATCGTGCACGCAGCCGCAAGGCACGGTGCCAAGGCCCAGGAGCGCGGCACGCTGCTGCAGGTCGGCATGGTGGCGGCCCAGATCGGCATCGCCACCAGCGACCTCAACGCCAACCTCGGCAACATATTGGTGCAGGGCGCGGGCGTCGGCGCGCAGCTGGTCACGATGCGCTACGGCCGCGAGGCCGAACTCGAAGCCGATCTGTACGGCATGCGCTACATGCGCAAGGCCGGCTACGACGCCGCCGCGGCGATCACGCTGCAGCAGAAGTTCCTGGCGCTGTCGCAGAAGGACGGGCGCGCGCAGGCGGGCTGGCTGGACGGCCTGTTCGCGTCGCACCCGCCGTCGGCCGAGCGCGTCGAAAAGAACCAGTCCACGGCGACCACCATCGAGAACGGCGGCGAGATCGGGGCGGACCGCTACCGCGCCCGCGTGGCGCCGCTGCTGGCGATGAAGCCGGCCTACGACAAGGCGGACGCGGCGATGGCAGCGGCGCAGAAGAAGGACCTGCCGAAGGCGCGCGCACTGGCGGGCGAGGCGATCGCGGCACTGCCGCGCGAAGCGCGCTTCCATCAGCTGCTCGGCGACCTGGACCTGGCGGAGAAGAAGTACGCATCCGCGCTGCCACACTACGAGCGCTCCATGAATCTCGACGGCGAGTACTTCGGCCCGTACCTCGGCGCTGGCGTCGCTTCGTACCGGCTCGGCGACCGGGCGCGCGCGGAAACCTGGCTCAACCAGAGCGCGAAGCTGCTGCCGACCGCGCCCGCGTTCTACTACCTGGGCAGCATCAAGCGTGACCAGGGCGACACGCGCGCAGCGCTGGAGCTGTTCAAGGAAGCCGCCGGCTCGGACAGCGATGTCGGCAAACAGGCCGCCGCCGAGTATGTGCGGCTGGACCTGCCGCGCAATCCGGCCCAGTACGTCGCGACGGCACCCCAGCTCGATGCGCGCGGCAACCTGCTGCTGGTGGTGCAGAACCGCGCACCGATCGCGCTCGGTGCAATCGCCATCACTCCAGTGCTGGTCGACGCATCAGGCCGGGTGGTGAGCGAAGGCCGCATGCTGCAGATCGGGCAGCAAATGGAGCCGGGCGCGCGCATCGCGGTGGACGCCGGCCTCGGCGCACTGACCCAGGAGCAACTGCAGGCGGTCCGCTTTCGCGTGGACGGCGCCCGCGCGGTCGAGCGCTAGGCGGGAGCCCGACTCCGCTACGGGAAGGTCTTGCTGACCACGGCCGACACGTCGCTCTCGAGCCCTGCGGCGGTGTAGGCCACGACCGCAAAGAACCAGGTGCCGCTCGTCAGGTTCTGCAGCGTATGGGAGCTGGCCGAGGGGCTCGCAAGGTTTACGGCCACGGTCAGGTCCGTTGCAGTGCGGCCGGACTTCACGCGATAGCCTGCCAGGTCGGTGATCGCCGAACCATCGGTGGCCTGGGTCGGCGGCAGCCAGCGCAGTGTGGCCGTGCCATTGGTGGTCAGGGGCGCGGCCGCTTCGCCGGAGTTCGAACCCGTTGCAACGCTGCTGCCGCCCGTGGCGTTGGGTGCCGGGCTGACCAGGACCGCAAAGGCCGGCAGCGACACGGTCGAAGCGCCGTCGGTGACGCTGATGACGATGTTGCTGTAGACGCCCGCCTGGGTTGCCGACGGCGTGCCGGTCAGCGTGCCGTTGGCAGTGTTGATGCCAAGCCACGCGGGCAGGTTCAGCGCGCCGTAGGTCAGCCGGTCGCCATCAGGATCGGAGGCCACGATCTGGAAGGAGTAGCCGGTGCCGGCCTGGACGCTCGTGGGTGGCGTACCGCCGATCGTCGGCGGACGGGCCCCCACGCCGACGACGCTTCCTGTACCGCTGCGATTCACCCGCACCTGGAAAGGCCCGAGCGACGCGGAGACGCGCCCGTCGCTGACGATGATGGTGATGCCGGTGCTGACACCGACGTCGTTTGCGGTGGGCACGCCGCGCAGTTCGCCGGTGGCGCTGTCGAAGTTCGCCCAGCTCGGCCGCCCGAGGATCTCGAAGCGCAGCGTGTCACGGTCCGCGTCGGCCGCGACCGGCTTGAAGACGTAGGGAAACCCAGCCGGGATCTCGCTCGCCGGCGTGCCGCTGATCTGCGGCGGCGAGTTCGCTCCCGACGCGACCGGAGCGGCGGGAGCACCGGCGGTCCCGACCTGGGCCGAGGGCGCCGAGGATGGCATCGCACCACTGCCCGTACTGACATCGCTTTCCCGGTCGAAGCACGCGGAGAGACCGAGCGTGGCGAGCAACGCAAGCGTGGCGATACGGAGAGTGTGTGTCATTCGGAGCTCCTGCGCGCGATACGGTTCGATTCGCGAACGCGGACAGGCAGAGCTCCGGAGTCCGACGGAAAACATTCCGTGGACCGGATTTGACGATGAAGGCTTCCGCGAACCTGTTGCTCGTGGCGTGCTTCACCGGCAACCCCGCTATCTCATCTCACAGACGAGACCGGAGGCTTTGCGTCCCCGCTTCGCAGCGGGTTTGCCCTTACGTTCGCGACCAGTTGTACCTGCGCATCCCGGCGCATGCAAGACGTCGCGAAGACGCGACGCGCGCGCGCAGGTACTCTGTAAAATCAGCGCGGGAGCGACGCTTTTTATTACATCGAACGACAGCGGAGTGCGGCGCGAAATCCGCAGTTATGTACTGCGGACCGGCCGCATCACGGGCGCGCAGCAGCGCGCGATGCAGGAACTGTGGCCTCGATACGGAATCGATCTCGCCGCGGACGACGCCGCACTGCCACTGCAGCTCGACCGCGTGTTCGGGCGCAGCGCGCCACGCGTGCTGG
>JANPDV010000313.1:0-2121 GCA_031431655.1 Gammaproteobacteria bacterium
GTGCTTCCGACCCCGCCGAGGTTGCCGGCGCCGCCACCGAAACCCCTGCTCTGGCCCGACATGCTGATGCCGCTGGTGGCCTGGCCCACCTTGGACGTGATCACGGAACGTTCGGCGCGCGACGGGCCTTCTACCTCGCCCTGCGTGTTCGCCGACGGCGTCAGCTGGTCCTTCTTGAGCTCGAACTGCTGCCGGATGTCTGCCAACTGGTCCTGCATGGCGAGCAGGCCGGCGTTCTGCGCCTTGGCGCGAGCCTTCTGCGTGCGCATCAGGTCGGTCTCGGCCGGCTTCGGCCGCTCTCGCGGCTTCTCGATGACCTTCTCGGGCTGCTGCGGCTGTTCGATTTCCTGCGGCGGCGGCGGTGGGGGCGGCGGGACGATCTCGCGCTCGATGACGATCTTGGCCAGCCTCGGCGGCACCGTGGGCTTGAGGTTGGTGAGGGGCTCGGGGATGTTGATCAGCCAGACCAGGATGCCGAGCGCGATGCACGCCAGCAGCAGGCTCATCCACAGCTTGCGGAAGCGCTGGTCCTGCTCGAGCTCCGACGACCAGGGCAGGTCGAAGTTTCGATAGAACGGCGCCAGCAGCATCCGGGCGGCAGGCGGATTCACTGCGCGGGTTGCCGGTGCGCTCATTGGGTGGGGGCCATGTTCATGGCCTCCTCCTTCTGCAGCACAGCCAGCGAGAGCTTGCCGTAATCGGCATCGGTGCTCGTAGCGAGGACCTTCTTCAGCACCCGATACGGCACGGCCTTGTCACCGAGCACGGTGATCTCACGCGCCCCGACGTCCGCCTGCGCGGTGGCGCGCAGCAAACGGTCGGTCTGTTGCTTCAGCGCCGCGCGCAACGGCTCGATGATGAGGCCTGGCTGCGCGTCGATGTCCTTGACCGTTGCAATCGCACGGCCCTGCACCAGCAGCTCGGTCGGCGTCACCATCACGACCACGGTCTCCGACGGCCGCGCCATCGCCATGGATTCGGGCAGCGCGATGTTCTTGGGCACGTCGAGCGCCTGAACATCGGCCTGGTTCACCAGCAGGAAGAACACCAGGATCGTGAAGATGTCCATCAGCGACACCAGGCTCAGTGTTGCCGGCTTGGCACGGCTGTGGTGCCGCTCCATTCGCTTGGCGCGCGCCGAGTGGCTCATGAGGATGCGCTCGCAGGCCCGGCAACGTTGGCCGCGGCAGGCCGCGCCGGTACAGGAATCGCGGGAGGAAGTGGCGCGGCATCCGGCGCGTCGCCCACCGAGATGTCAGGGAACAGCTCGGCCTGCTGCCAGATGCCGTCCTGCTGCACCGTGACGGCGCGAACCGCATCCATGACCTGCACGACGACGTCGTAGGCCGTATCGGGCTCGAGCAGGATCGTCGCGTCGGTCTTGGTCGGGTACTTCTGCTTGATCAGTTGCAGGTACGTCGTGAGGCCCTTGAAATCATAGCCGCCGGCCAGGTTCGGCAGGGCCTGCAGGAGGCCAGTGCCGCGATCCGCAATCTGGATTTCCGACTTGCGGACCATGACTTCGATATTGAGAACCTGCTCGGTCTCGGTGGTCGCAGCAGCCTCGCCTGGCAGGTTCAGCTGCAGGATCGTCAGGCGCGAGAACACGGCCGTGATCAGCAGGAACGGCACCAGCACGACCATCAGGTTCATGAACGCCGTGATGTTCAGCTCGTCGCTGTCACTGCGCCGGCGGCGAAAGCGTCCGATCATGGAAATTCCCTGCCTCTGGCGATGGCGCGACGAGAAGACAAGCCGGGCGTCGGCAAGAGGCCGTTTACGACGGGTTTGCCGACGCGGCCTGGCGCTCGGTGATGGCGTTCAGGAACTTGACCGACGCCATCTCCAGGCTGTCGATGAGCTGGGTCGTCTTCGACTGGATCACGGAGTGCATCAGCAGCAGCGGGATCGCCACGATCAGGCCGAAGGCAGTGGTATTCATCGCCACCGAGATCGAAGCCGAAAGGAGGTCCGCCTTCTCGGCCGGGTTGGCCGCGCTGACCGCCTGGAACGCCTGGATCAACCCGACGATGGTGCCGAGCAATCCCAGCAGTGTCGCGATGTTGGCGAAGCTGGCAAGGTAATGCGTGCGACGCTCGAGTTTCGGCATGACCTCCATCA
>JANPDV010000314.1:0-32175 GCA_031431655.1 Gammaproteobacteria bacterium
GGCATGATTGCCGGAAAACGTGAGTTCATGGATGCCCTCGACGGTGGGCACTGGCAGTTTGGGGACGATTCGATTCCTACTGTCGGAGTCACGTATTTTGCCGGCACCTTCGTCCGGCACCCGATGACGCTCGCCGCAGCCAAAGCGTCGCTCGAGCACATGAAACAGGCGGGGCCCGGTCTGCAGCAGCGCCTGAATGAGCGCGTCACCGCGTTCGCGGACGAACTGAACAGCTTCTTCAGGGAAGTCGGCGCGCCGCTCGAGATCCGGTGCTTTGCCTCGCTGTGGCGTACGGCCTTCCTCGAGGACCATCCGCTGCAGGATCTGGTGTTTGCGATGCTGCGCAGCCGCGGCGTGCACATCCTCGACAACTTCCCCTGCTTCTACACTACGGCGCACTCAGAGGCGGACTTCCAGTTCATCACCCAGGCCTACAAGGAGTCGGTACGCGAAATGCAGGCGGCGGACTTCCTGCCGGGCAGGGCGGCCCCGGTCCGCAGCTTCGATGCCTCGCGTCCGCCGGTGCCCGGTGCGCGCCTTGGGCGCGACAAGGACGGCACGCCCGCCTGGTTCGTGCCGGACCCGACGGTACAGGGCAAGTACCGCAAGCTGGCGAGCTGAGGCAGAAGCCATCCATGTCGAGCAAACGCGTAGTCGAGCTGGCCCGCAGCGGAGACATCGTCGTCAACAAGGTTTACGGGCTGTCCCCAGAGGAGTTCCGCCGCGAGCACTCGAGCGTGGGTGTTCCCGTGGTGCTGGGCGATGCGACCGATCACTGGAAGGCGCGCAGCGTCTTCACGTTCGACTACTTCGAGCGCGAGTTCGGCGAGCGCGAAGTGGAAGTGCACGGCAAACCCTACTGGATGGCCGACTTCATCGGTCTTCTACGCCGCAGTACATTCGAGAACCCGGCGCCCTATCCGGGCAAGCTTTCGCTCGATCGGGATTTCCCGGAGCTGCTCCCCTTCGTGACACCGCGACATCCACTTACGCTGCCGGATCGTATTGGCAGCCGCTGGCTGCCGCGTTCAGTGCTGGGGCACGCCTCAAACTACGAGATCTTCTTCGGTAGCCCGGGCGGTACGTTTCCCTACGTGCACTACGATTACATGGGCCTTCACGCGTTGATTCACCAGCTGGTCGGTGAAAAGGAATTCATCGTAGTCCCTCCCTGGCAGACCGATTGCGTCTACCCGGATCCGCGCAACCCATGGGTGTCCCAGGTCAATGACCTGAAGAGTCCCGACCTCAAGCGTTTCCCCAAGGCGGCGAACGCGACAGTACTGTCATTTGTCGTTGGTCCTGGCGAGACGATGTTCATTCCGAACGGCTGGTGGCACACCACCATTTCGCGCACATTGACCATCTCGGTCGCGTACGATCTGCTCGATCGCACCAACTGGGGACGCTTCAAGAACGAAGTGCGTACCGGTCTCGCAACCGCAAACACAGTACGTCGTGCCGCCGTGATGGCGTATGTCACGCTCGTGGGTGTGTTGCTTTCAATATTCGAATAGGACGTACCGGCAGGGCCCATGAACGACGATTTCCCGACGCCGACAGCGACGCATCCACATGATTTCCGTTTTCCGCTGACCATTTCGCACAATCCGATCAAGCGTGCGTTGAAAGGCATGGCAGGCGCGGCCCTCTGTTTGGTCAGGCCGGCCCATGCTCGCGCACTGGATGCAGGAGAGGGTCCGGCGTTCCTGAGCTATGTGGATCAGCTGATGATTACTGCCCTGTGGCGACGAGCCGAGGGGCGAGGCGATCTCGAGCGCTTCATTCATCGCCAGCAGCGTCGCTTCTGGAGCAGTCGCGAGATTGCGGATTTCCACGAGGCCCAGACTGGCTATTTCGAGAGCAATTTCCTCGGTGCCAACAAGGTGACGCTGGATGTTCTCGAGGAGGAACTTGCGCGCGGCGGGTTCACCGGACTGTGCGAGATCGGTTGCGGGCACGGTCGCGTGGTGCAGTTCCTGAGCCAGCGTCTTGCTGGCTTGCAGCGATTCGTGGGAATTGACCTCAGCGAGGAGCAGACGCGCCGCAACCGGGTCCGCTACGGGTCCGACCGCGTGGAGTGGGTCGCAGGGGACGCGCAGCAGTGGCTGGCGACCCACGCACAACGAGGCTGGGTCTACCTTACTCACAACGGTGTGCTGGAGTACTTCCTGCGCGATGACCTGGTGAGCATGTTCAAGGCGATTGCACAGCAGCACGCTCCGGCGATCGCCAGCATCTCCGAGCCGATTGCAGTCGACTACGACGTGGATCGGGAGACCGCCTCGAGGCCCTACGGCGACGAGCGCTCGTTCTCGCACAACTACGTTCGCATACTCGAAGAGGCGGGGTTTCGCGTGATCCATCGCTCGGAGTTCAAGTCCGGGGCGCATCGCCTGCTCCGCATCGTTGCGCGCGCGGATGGCCACGCGCAATCCTGACGGCCGACCTGACGTTGCGGTCGAGCGTCAATGGCTGGCACGCGAAGCGTTGCGTGCGCCCGCCAGCGACGAGTGCATTGTATGGCGTGTCGATCTTGCGGCGGCGCTACCAGCCGGTGTCGCAGAACTGCTGAGTGATGAGGAGCGGGGGCGCGCCGGCCGGCTGCGCTTCGATCGTGACAGGCGTCGGTTCGTTGCCAGCCACGTGGCGATGCGTCGCATTCTCGGGGCCTGCCTCGAGTTGCCGCCGCAGTCCGTCGAGTTGACGTCCGGATTCAATGGCAGGCCGCAAATCGCGGGACCGGATGGCCGCAGCGCGATCCTGGACTTCAACCTCAGTCATGGTGGTGACTGGGCACTGCTCGCCGTCGCCAACCGTGCGCCGGTGGGGGTTGATGTTGAGCCGTTGCGCATCCTGCCAGACTGGGCCGCGCTGGCCGAGCGACACTTCTCGGAGGCAGAACTTGCTGCTTTGAGAGCCTGTGGCGCCGACGACGTGCAGGCGGCCTTCGTGCGCTGCTGGACCCGCAAAGAGGCGGCCCTGAAGAGCACCGGTATCGGTCTTGCCGGCGGCGCGGACGACGGAGTCAGCGCGCGCCATGTCCACGTCGGCATCGGGCCCGAGGAGCTGTGCTGCATGGTGCCGGGATACGGTCCGCCATCTGCGCTGCAGGTAACGTCGCTCGAAGTCGCTGCCGGCGTGCCCGGCGCCTGTGCCCGAAGTCCCGGGCTCGAGCTGCGGCTCTTCGACTACAGGACGTCGGCAGCATCCTGACGCGCTGCCGGGCCAGCCGCGGCGATCCAACCGGGGCTGGACTCGACGACCGATCAGGGCTTGCGCAGGATGAACGTCATGTTGCTGGAGCGCGCGGTATAGCGACCGAATGTCATCGCCGACACCAGCTTGGCGAACAGAGGAATCAGTACGCGAAAGGGCGCCGGACCGCGTGCGTACGTACCGTGGACCCAGGTGTCCACGAGTGTCAGGCCGTTGGCAGCCGCGCAGGCGCGCATGCCATCGCGCGAGATGACGTCATCGTAGACCGTGCGGTACGGCGCAAAGCCGGGCTTGCCCGCGTTCGGCTGACCCTCGACCCAGCGGTAGTAGAGTACGTGCACCCAGAACGGCGAGAACCGCGTCAACAGCCCATGCACGCTGTCACGATCCGGCACACGGATGATGATCATGCCCCCTGGAGCCACCCAGCGAGCAAAGTTGCGGACGACCTGCTCGGCGCCGGGCACGTGCTCCAGTACGAACGAGCTGTAGATGACGTCATAGTGGGCTGGCTCGAGCTCGGCCGTGCGCAGGTCGCCAAAGATCCCCTTCTGCAGGTCGTGACGGATGTTCAGTCGGGCATCCAGCGCCTCCTGGTCCAGGTCGATGCCGGTGATCTCGAGATTCACGCCGTCCATCTTGACGAACCACTCACGGCCGCAGCCCGCCTCGAGGATTCGCAGCGGGCGCGTCGCGGGCGCCAGCGCGCGCATCCGCTCGCCCAGTTCGATGTATTCGGCGTGTTCGCTAGCGAAGAACTTCATGCGATCAGACTCCCAGCAAGCCAGTAGTCTAGCGACCCCTCAGGGCCGTCATCGGGCATTGCGTCACACCGCCGCGGCGGCGGGTTTGACTACGCTAACATCCTGATCCGGGCCGTGGAGCATGCCCTGCGGCAGGACACTCAATACCAATGACCGGACGGCAACCCCCAGATGGCGATCACGGACACCGTCGCACTCGGGTGTGCCTGCTCGGCCTGGAAAACCTGCCCGCGATGTCGCGGGACTATGCGCACGTCGGAATCGCTGCTGGCGAACCGGTACAGCAGAGCCTGATCGCCAAGGCACTCGCGCGGCGCGGCTTCGATGTCAGCATGGTTGTGCTCGACAGCGGCCAGCCCGAGGGTCAAGTCATCGACGGCGTCAGACTGATCAATGCCTATCGTCTCGATGCCGGCGTGAGGGTGCTGCGCTTCTTCAATCCGCGGTGGAGCGGTGTCATGGCTGCGCTCGCACGCGCGGAGGCGGACGTTTACTACACCAGTTGCGCAGGGCTCGGTGCCGCGCAGGTTGCGATCGCCGCCAAGCGGCGCGGCGCCGTTTCGGTGTTCCGGGTTGCCAGCGACTCGGACTGCGATCCGCGCAAGCTGCTGGTGCCGGTGCACGGCCGCGCGATCTATTCCTGGGGCCTGCGCCGGGTCGACTCGATCATTGCGCAGACACTGACCCAGCAGCAGGCCCTGCGCACCAACTACGGGCTGGAGAGCAGCCGCGCTGGCATGCTCGTCGAGCCCGGGCAACGGGCCCTGGGGTTCGCCGACCGCACGACGCACGCGCTGTGGGTCAGCAACATTCGAGAGGTCAAGCGGCCCGACCTGCTGCTGGCGCTCGCCGGCGAACTCCCGGACTTGCAGTTCGAGATGGTCGGGGGTACCCAGCCGCGCGCGGAGGCCTTGTTCGACCAGGTCCGAACGCGCGCCGCGGGCATCACAAACATCAGGTTCGCTGGTCCGATTCCGTATCACGACGTCGGTGATCGCTTTGACCTCGCGCGGGTGCTGGTCAACACGTCCGATGTCGAAGGCTTCCCGAACACGTACCTGCAGGCCTGGGCGCGCGGTGTGCCTGTGGTTGCCTTCTTCGATCCGGACGGCGTGATTGCACGCGAAGGCTTGGGCGTTGCCGCCCGGTCGCCGGTCGAGATGCGGGAGGCCGTGCAGCGACTCTCGCTCGATGCAGCGGCCTGGTCCGAGGCAAGCGCACGTTGCCGACGCTACATGGAACGCGAGTATTCCGAGGACCACATCCTGCAGCCGTACCTCGCGGCGTTCAGTGGATCACCACCGAGCGTGCCAGAGGGTGACGCGGTCGCGTGAGCCCCCTGAGGGTGAATGCGCAGCCAATCCTCGCCAGGGGCGGTGATCGAGAACTGGTGGGCGGTACTGGGATTGAACCAGTGACCC
Organism: Gammaproteobacteria bacterium; assembly: GCA_031431655.1. Classification (GTDB taxonomy): domain Bacteria; phylum Pseudomonadota; class Gammaproteobacteria; order Steroidobacterales; family Steroidobacteraceae; genus UBA964. Next base: position 5,405 of record JANPDV010000314.1, read on the forward strand.
CTGCCGTGTGAAAGCAGTGCTCTACCGCTGAGCTAACCGCCCAACCTTTGGGGGGCGCAGTTTAATCGCAGACGCCGGAGCGCGCCAAGCGGGCGGCCCCCCCCCGCCAGCCGGTACGAGGGGGACGTCATGGCGCCTACCCCTTAGAATCTGCCCCCGCGATCTGAACGGCCTCCGGCCCCGAGTTCCACCCATGCCTGTAGTAACCCGATTCGCCCCCAGTCCCACCGGCCTGCTGCATATCGGCGGCGTCAGGACCGCGCTGTTCAGCTGGCTGTACGCGCGGCGCATGGGTGGTAAGTTCATCCTGCGAGTCGAGGACACGGACCGCGAACGCTCCACCGACGAAGCAGTGCGGGTCATCCTGGAAGGCATGGAGTGGCTTGGCCTCGCGGCAGACGAGGGGCCCTACTACCAGACGGCGCGCTTCCCACGGTACCGCGAAGTCATCGATCGCCTGCTGGCGGAAGGCAAGGCGTACCGCTGCTACGCCACCCGGGAAGAACTGGACCTGATGCGCGCGGAGCAGATGGCGCGCAAGGAGAAGCCGCGCTACGACGGTCGCTGGCGCAATCGGACCGACACGCGCCCGGGTGTGGAACCGGTGGTCCGCTTCAAGAACCCGCTCGAAGGCGACACCGTGGTCGAGGACCTGGTTCACGGGCGGGTCTCGTTCAGCAATGCAGAGCTCGATGACCTGATTATCCTGCGCAGCGACGGCACACCGACCTACAACTTCTGCGTGGTCGTGGACGACATGGACATGGGCGTCACGCACGTCATCCGTGGCGACGATCACCTCAACAACACGCCGCGCCAGATGAACATGCTCCAGGCGCTGGGCGTGGCCCCGCCGGTCTATGCCCATGTCCCGATGATCCTGGGGCCCGACGGGGCCAAGCTGTCGAAGCGGCATGGCGCTGTGAGCGTGTTGCAGTATGAGCAGGACGGCTACCTGCCGCAGGCGCTGCTCAACTACCTGGTTCGCCTGGGCTGGTCGCATGGCGACCAGGAGATCTTCACGATCGACGAGATGATCGCCGCGTTCGACATCGCTGACGTCAATAAGGCCGCTTCGGCCTTCAATCCCGAGAAGCTGCTCTGGTTGAACCAGCAGCACCTGATGCGCGCCGAGCCGGCGGCGGTGGTGCCGGCGCTGCGGGCCGCGTTTGCGCGGCAGGGTCTCAGCGTGGGTGCCAGCGATGACGTGCTGGCTCAGGTGGTCCTGATCCAAAGGGAGCGTTGCAAGACGCTGAACGAGATGGCGGCCAACAGCGCCTTCTTCTTCTCGGACGCGCTGTCGATCGACGCCAAGGCAGCGCAGAAGCATCTGACAGCAGAGGGGCTCGGACATCTTGCCGCCCTCGAGTCCGTGCTGGGGGCCATCCCGGTTTGGTCGGTGGAGGCGCTGCAGCAAACCGTGAACGCCTGTGCTGCGGCCCGTGGCGTGGGTCTGGGCAAGGTCGCGCAGCCATTGCGGGTGGCCCTGAGCGGAGGGGCGATCTCGCCACCGATCGACGCAACGCTTGCGATCCTGGGCCGGGAGCGGTCGATGAGCCGGCTCCAGGCCGCATTGCAACGGCCCCCCATTGCGCCTTCATGAGCGGCACCGAAGCGGTGTGTGATCAGCCTCTCAGTTCGAGTAGAAAGCCAATAATGTCATAGGGTTGAGGCTTGTACTTAATCTGGTCGTAAGACCTATACTCCGGCAGCGGGAGGGTCTCCGGGTCGCTTCGGGCCTCCCATTGCATCGTCTCGACGGCGCCTGCGGCGCCGTCGAACAGCCGGATGGGTACTTGGATTATGGCTAGCGCACGCTTCGGTCTCGGCGTCAGTCGCTGCGGCTTTTCTGGGCTGATCCGCAGGGGGTGGCTCCGCACGACGTGGGCGGTCCTGGCGCTCGTCGCTGCTCCCGCATCGTTCGCCCAGGTCTGCGCGATTCCGGGTGCCGATGGCCCGGCTGCCGCGAGCGGCGTGCTCAACACGTATTACCCGGGCGCTGCTACGGCCGCTGCAGGTGCGACCTCGATCTCCGTTGGCGCCGGTCGCGGTTCCACGGCAATCGCGGCGGGCGACCTGCTGCTCGTGATCCAGATGCAGGATGCGGCGATCAATTCCAGCAACACCGGCGCCTACGGCGATGGCGCGCCGGGCGATCCTGCGACGGGCGCCACGAGCTTCGGAACGGCCGGCCGCTACGAGTTCGCGGTTGCCGCCGGTGCCGTGCCGCTCGGGGGCGGGACGATCACGCTGCGCGGACCCCTGACCAACGCCTATCTGCAGTCGCCGGCTTCGCTGCTGCAGGGCCGCCAGACCTTTCAGGTCGTCCGCGTCCCGCAGTACTCCAACTTGACGGTGACGAGTCTGCTGACGGCGCTGCCATGGGACGGTGGCTCCGGCGGAATCGTGACGCTCGATGTCGCCGGATCACTGACCTTCAGTGGGGCGGGCGGCGTCAATGTCATGGGACTCGGGTTCCGCGGCGGCTGGGGCGAGCTGCGCGTGGCGAACGATGGTAGCGGGACGCTCCTGCGCCTGCCCTACGTCAGCACCTACGCCGACGTACTGCATGCGGCCAAGGGCGAGGGTGTCGCCGGCACCCCTCGACGAGTGAACTTCGATGCGGATCTCAGCACGCTAGACCCTGGAGTGGCTGTGGACAGCGGGGCGGAGGGCTACCCCAACGGCGACCTGTCGCGAGGTGCGCCAGGCAACGCCGGCGGCGGTGGTGCGGACATCGACAACGGTCTGCACGACAACGGCGGCGGCGGCGGCGGCGCCAATGGCGGTGCGGGCGGTCGGGGCGGTATCGGCTGGGCCAGTTCGCCTGCGTTCTATGTCGTCGAGCTGGGTGGCTTTGGCGGAGCGCCGTTCGCTCCCGCCGGCGCTGCCCGTCTGGCTCTCGGCGGCGGCGGCGGGGCGGGCGCCACCAACGGCAACAATCCAGCCGTTGAGTACGCCAGCGGCGCTTCGGGTGGAGGCGTGGTGATGATTCGGGCCGGCACGATCGCGGGGGCCTGGTCCATCAATGCAGACGGCATGGCTGCACCCCAGCAGGCCGGCAATGATGGGGCCGGAGCCGGCGGCGCCGGTGGCAGCGTTCTGGTCGTCACTCAGGCAGGCTCGGTGGGGACGCTTGCTGTTTCAGCCAAGGGCGGCAAGGGCGGTGATTCGTTCCCTACCGGTATTCCACACGGCCCGGGCGCTGGCGGCGGCGGTGGCGTGGTGCTGTTGTCGGGCGCAGCCTCGGTCGATGTGAGCGGCGGTGTCAACGGCGTGACCGGCGATGGTGCCGGCGGCACGATTGCTCACGGTGCGACCGCGGGCGGGGTCGGCGTAACGGGTACGGTTCTGGCGTCCGGTGATGCTCCTCTCGCCACGGCCGGAGCACGTTGCCTGCCGGTGCTGACGGCGACGAAGACCACGTCCACGGCCACGCGCGCGCAGGGCGTCGACACGACTGCGAGCTACACGATCTCGATCTCCAATGCATCCGGGCGCGGCGCGGCGACCGGGGTCAGCGTCACCGATGACCTGCCAGCGCCATTCACCTACAACGGCGCGGCCATTGTGCCGAGCTACCTGCCGGCAAGCTGCGGCGTCGGCCCGGCGTCGGTCACGGGTGCGGGAGCCGATCCGGTGGTGCTCGGCACCCCAGGCGGCGGTGCATCCAGCGCATTCACGATTCCGGGGGGCTGCGCGTTGCAGCTCACCTTCACAAGCAACCTGAACTCGGCCGCCAACGGCACCTATCAGAATCCGGGCACGTTCGTATTCGCAGATCCGACGCGCGCCACGGGCGGTACGGCCGTGGCCGGTGGCAATCCGACCGTTGCACCCGGGGGTGCCTATGCACTCGGCGGCACGGTCGGCGGAAGTCCGTATCTCAGCGCTTCGAGCACTGCAGAAGATGTGACCGTCCTTCCGCCAGGCGCGGACCTTTCGCTGACCAACGTCGTGTCGCCGTTGAGCACGACCGTTGGCGCCACCGTGACGTTCACCGTCTCATTGAACAACGCGGGCCCGCAGACCGCCAATGCGGTCGCAGTGGCGGCGCCGCTACCCACCAGCCTTACTTTCGTCTCGGCGACGCCGAGCGTGGGAACCTTCACCCCGGGTACGGGCGTCTGGTCGGTCGGCTCGATCGCATCGGGCGTGACGCAGACTCTGACCATCGTCGCGACGGTCGGCGCGACGGGTCCGTACGGCTTGACGGCGCAGGTCACCGCGTCGGACCAATCGGACCCCGATTCGACGCCGAACAACGGGGTCGTCGGTGAGGACGATCAGGCCACGGCAGCTCCCGGTCTTGGAAGCGCTGACCTGTCGCTGGCAAAGACGGTACTGCCCGTGAGTTCCGCCATTGGCGGCAGCGTGACGTTCACAGTGTCGCTCGCCAACGCCGGTCCGGACGCGGCCAGCAACGTCACCGTCCGGGATCTCCTGCCGACGGGCTACACCTTCGTGTCGGCTGCCCCGAGTACGGGCACCTATGACTCGGGTACCGGCCTGTGGACGGTCGGCTCCGTTGCCAACGCGTCGGGTGCGACTCTGGCGATCACCGCGACGGTGCGTGCGAGCGGCTCGTACACCAACACGGCCGAAGTAAGCGGCTCGAACCAGTCCGATCCTGACTCGACTCCGGGCAACGGGAATCCGGCGGAGGACGACCAGGCCAGCGCGACACCGACGGTCACCGGCACTGTGCCGATCATCGCGGTCGCAAAGGCGGCGACGGTGACGCCGGTGTCGGCAGGCGTGTTCGACGTCGCCTACACGCTGCTGCTGCGAAACCTTTCGGGAGCCAGCACCGCTTTCGACGCGCAGGTCAGCGACAGCCTCGCCGCGACGTTCCCCGGTCCCGCCACCTTCGCGGTGCAGGCGGCGCCGGTAGCGACTGGCGGCGGACTGGTCGGCAATCCGGGGTTCACCGGCAGCGGCGTGAACTCACTGCTGAACGGCACTGCTGATCTTGCACCGAACGGCACGTCGACCATCACCTTCACGGTGCGCGTCACGACGAATGGCGCGGGCGGTCCGTTCAACAATACGGCGACCGCGACGGCGGCCACGGTGGACGGTGGACCCGTCACTACGACTGACCTGTCCGACAACGGCTTGAACGTCGATGCGAACAACAACGGCAATCCGAATGAGGCCGGCGAGAACGATCCGACGCCCGTGACGCTTGGCGGCACGGTTACGGGTCGCGTCTTCATTGACAGCAATGGCAACGGGGTCCAGGACGGTGCCGAGTCGGGCGCGCCCGCAGCCCAGGTCACCGTGACTGTTGGCTCGATCGCGCAGACCGTCAGCACGAACGGCAGCGGCGACTGGACTGCACCGAACGTCCCGGCTGGCACCGCGACGCTGGACGTGCAGGAGGCAACCCTCCCGGTCGGCGCTGCATTGACCACGACAGGCTCCGACCCGTCGACGGCTGCCGTGACGAACGGCATCAGTGTGAGCGCTGGCGCCGACGGCTACCAGTTGCAGGGCACGCTCGACATCACGGTGTTCAGCGACACCAACTCCAATGGGGTGCGCGATCCCGGCGAACCCGGAATCGCCGCGGTTCCGGTGCAGATCAACGAGAGCGACGGCACGGTCAGAGCTGTGACCACCGGCCCGGCCGGAACCGTGGCGACGGGCGTGCCGGCTGGCGCCACCATCGTGGATGTGCAGGACAACGCTCTGCCCGCAGGCTCGACCCTGTCATTTGGAACGGATCCGACGACAGTGGTGGTGACTGCTGGGGCCACGTCGACCGACATCAATGGTTATCGCGGTCCCGGCACGGTCACCGTGACCGTCTACAACGACGCCAACGGCAATGGAGTCCAGGACATCGGCGAGCCCGGTTCTCCCAACGTGCAGGTGCGAATCACCGACAGCGCAGGTGCGCCGCGGCTGGTAACGACCGGCCCGACCGGTACGGTCTCGGTGAGCGTTCCGGCCGGGGCCACGCAGATCGACGTCCAGGAGGCCTCGTTGCCCGCTGGCGCCCTGCTCACTGGCGGCACGGACCCGACCACGGTTACTGCGGTCGCGGGCGCGGATGTCGCGGATGTGAACGGCTATCAACAGCGCAGCGAACTGCAGGTCGTGGTATTCAACGACCTCAACGGCAACGGTACGCGTGAGGTGGCTGAGCCGGCCCTGCCGGGAGTCCAGGTGCTTGTCACCGACAGCCTCGGTGTGCCGCGCACGCTGACGACCAATGCACAGGGCGTAGCGGCCGTGCCCCTGCCGCCAGGCGCGGCCACGGTCGACATCGTCGATGCCACTCTGCCTGCGGGCGCGGCGCTGACCGGCGGTACCGATCCGACTCCGCTGACGATAGTCGCGGGTGTTCCGGCTCTCGATCTCAATGGCTACCAGGTGCGAGGCACCGTCACGGGACGCGTGTTCCGCGACAGCAATGGCAATCGCGTTCAGGACGCGGGCGAGCCCGGACTAGCGAACCAATCGGTCACGATCACAACCAGCCTCGGCACGACGCTGACCCCGGTTACCAACGCGACCGGCGACTACAGCATCGTGCTCCCCGTGGGTGCCACGGTGACGCGCGTTGCCGATCCGGCGGGACTTGCCCTGACCACGGGCAACAATCCGCAGAGTCTGACGGTAGCCGGTGGTGCGGTTGCCGCCGCGGCTCCCATCGGTTTTGCACCCGTGGCCACGGTCTCGGGCAGCGTCTGGCGCGACCTGAATAGCGACCGCATCCGTGGCAGCGGTGAGACGGGGCTGGCCGGCTGGCGTGTCGAGCTGACCAATCCTGCCACCGGCGTCGCCGTGGCTAGTGCAACGACCGATGCCACCGGCACCTACTCCGTGCCGAACGTCGTGCCTGCAGTGACCTACCGCCTGCGATTCGTGGCGCCAAATGGCGCTGTCTGGGGGACGGCCGTCAACGGCGAGAGCAGCAATCCGCAACCCAACTCCGTGCTCAACGCTGCGTTCCGTTCTCTTGACATCACACCGCAACCCGGCGTGACCCTGGTTCAGCAGAGTCTGCCGGTTGATCCGCAGGGTGTCGTCTACGACACATTGACGCGACAAGCGGTTCCCGGCGCACGTGTCACCTTGACCGGCCCGTCCGGCTTCGCACCGGCTACGCAGCTGCTGGGTGGCGCGTCGAATACGACACAGACCACCGCCGCTGACGGCAACTACCAGTTCCTGCTGCTGCCGAGTGCGCCCGCCGGCCTGTACGCACTGACGATCGTGCCACCGACCGGGTACAACGCCCCGTCTGCATTCCTGCCAGCCTCAGGTACGCTCGATCCGACCGGCCTCGGCACCAATGGCGTGTTCCGCGTGCAGGCGCAGAATGCGCCCCCGACGACAGCGCAGCCGACGACCTACTACCTCACGCTGAGCCTCGCCCCCGGCGATCCAGACGTGATCAACAACCACATCCCGGTGGATCCGAGCTCGCTGGCCGGTGGCGCCATCCGCCTGGTCAAGCGCGCCGATCGTGTCACCACCGTCGTGGGTGGGCTGGTGTCCTATACGATCACCGTCGAGAACACTTCGAACTCGCGGCTCCCGGGCATGGAGATTCGCGACACGACCCCCGCCGGATTCACCTACGTCGAGGGCAGTGCGCGGCTCGATGGCGCAGCTACTGGTCTTGCCGTGCGCGGGCCGCGGCCACTCGTGTTCTCAGCGGTCGACCTCAATGCTGGCCAGCGACGCACGCTGCGCTATGTGCTGCGTGTCAGCGCCGGCGTCGTGCGCGGCGAGTATCCGAACACCGCCCAGCCGTTCATCCTCAACCGCCCGATCGGCAACCCCGACACGGCGCGCGTGACGGTCACCACTGACCCGACATTCGACGACACGACCGTCATCGGCAAGGTCTTCGACGACCAGAATGGCGACGGCTGGCAGGACCCGAACGAAACGGGCATTCCCGGCGTGCGACTTGCGACGGTCGAGGGGCTGGTTGCGGAGACCGACTCGTTCGGCCGCTACCACTTCGCGGCACTCGACGGCGGACTCATGGAGCGTGGACGCAACTTCATCGTGAAGCTGGATATGGCGAGCCTGCCGAAAGGCGCGGAGATCATGACCGAGAATCCGAAGGTCATGCGCGTGACGCCTGGCCTGCCTGGCCGGTTCGACTTCGGCGTCAAGCTGAAGCGTCTGCCGGAGCCGTCGAAGCGCATTGATCTGAAGATTGCAGAGGTCTACTTCCTCGACACCAGCGCTGAACTGCTGCCGCAGTATCGCCCGCTGCTCAAGGAAGTTGCCGACCGGATCGCAATGGGCGAGAAGGTCGTGCTCGCGGTGAAGGTCGCGCCGCCGGCACCCGACTCATGCGGCAACGCGTGCCAGCTTGGCCGTCGTCGCATCGACGCCCTGAAGCGTGAGTTGACGCGGCTGATCGGACCTGAAGGCATGCAGAACGTCGAAATCGTGGCCGACTACACGGCTGCGGGCGGCGTGGCACGTGTCCAGCCACGCGAGGGATTGATGATCAAGCTTGCGCAGGGCTTGATCGCACTTCTGGTGCCGGCCGCGCACGCCCAGGGCGCGCCGCTGAAGGACACGAGCGGCTGCCGCTTCGAGACTTGCGCCACGCAGCCTGTCGAAGTGCGGGCGCGCTATCCACGTACCCTGAGTGCCGACTACGGCCGCTTCTGGGCGAGTGAGGATCCGGCTGCGATCGATCCGCGGCTGGCCGTTGAAGGGCCGGACCGGCTGCCCGTCAAGGACGGGGCGATCAGCGCGGAGGCGGCGTTTGCCCTCTACACCAACTACTCGTTGTTCGTGGAGCGCTACGAAGTCGTGGTCTTCGCCGCGTCCGACACCGACAGGATGCGCCCGCTGGCGAGCGTGCCCGTGCCGTTCCTCGCGGGATCCTTGCGCAACCTGCTGACCGCCCGCTGGGACGCGCGTGGGGTGAAGCTGAGGCGCGGCGACGCGCTGGTGTACCTGGCGCGCGCCTACTCCAAAGACGGTCGCGTCGACCAGACGGGCGAACGTCGGCTCCCGCTGGTCCCCGAGGCAGAGTATTCGGAACAGCAGAGACTGGTTGCAAAGACGTCGCGCGCGCTGGCAGAGCCTGCCGTGGCCGCCGGCGCAGCAGGGGGAGAGGGTGACACCGCGCTGCGGGGCCGCTTCGTCGTCCTGCAACCGAACTTCCGCTCCGGCGCGCAGAAGTTCCGCCTGACTCCGCGCTTTCCCGATCTTGGCGCCGAGCTGTCCGCGGGCGACCGCGCGCAGATCGACGAGCTGATCAAATCCTGGCTCACCGTGCCCAACATGCGACTCAGCGTCACGGGACATACTTCGAGCACAGCGATAACGCGCCGCGGACAGAAGATCTTCAAGGACAACTACGCACTCTCCGAGGCCCGGGCCGGCGCGGTTGCGGCCTACCTGAAGCAACAGCTCGGTCTCGCGGATTCCCAGGTCGTCATTGCCGGCAAAGGTCCGGACGAACCCATCGCCAGCAACGACGATGAAACCGGTCGTTCGCAGAATCGCCGCGTCGAGGTCGAGATCCAGGGCGACAGCGGCCAGGTGCTCGCCAAGCTGACATTGGTCGATCCTGTCGCCCGCGTCGGGGTCGATGCCGCCGGCGGCCTCGCGCTGGCCGAGTCCGCGATCGGAGCAGGTCGTCCGCTGGCAGAGCTGGGACTGGATAACTCCGTTACCCGCGCCTTCAGCCGCAAGAGCCTGCTCGGCGACCTGGCCGGGCTCGACGATGAAACGCTGCAGGTGCTCTACGGCCGCAACGATCTGGCGCGGCGCTCCATCCCGGTCTACGGCAGCCGCGTGCGCGTGGCCGGTGCGGGCATCGCCGAGAGTTCGGCGGTGCGCCTTGACGGCCAGCTCGTGCCGATCGATCTCGACGGCGCGATCGCCTATGAAACGATCATGCCGATCGGCCGTCGCGATCTGTTCCTCGACGTCATCCCGGTCGCCGGCGACGTCTGGCCCGTGCCGCTCGAGGTGGACGTAACGGGCAAGCACCTGTTCATGGTGGGCCTGGTCGACTTGACCTGGCAGAACAATGATCTCAGTGGGTCGATCGAGCCCCTGTCTGCGGATGACCGCTACCTGAAAGACAGCATCAGCGAGGGTCGCATCGCGATGTACCTGAAGGGCAAGATCCGCGGCAAGTACCTCCTGACAACGCAGCTGGATACCACCGAGGAGCAGCTCGGCGACCTCGTCGACAACTTCTCGGAGAAGGACAAGCGACGCTTGTTCCGCAGCATTGACCCCGACCAGTACTACCCTGTGTACGGCGACGACTCCACCTCGATCCAGGACACCAACTCGCAGGGCCGGCTGTACGCGCGTCTCGACTGGGACAAGTCCCGCGCGCTCTGGGGCAACTTCAACACCAACTTCACCGGCACGGAGTTCTCGCAGTACAACCGCTCGCTGTACGGCGCCAACCTCGCATGGAATGGTCTCGACACCACTGTCCTTGGTGAGTCGAAGACCAGCCTGACGGCATTCGCGTCCGAGGCGCAGACCGCCCTCGGTCACGATGAGTTCCTGGGCACGGGCGGTTCGCTGTATTACCTGCGCCACACCGATGTCGTTGAGGGTTCGGCCAAGGCGCGGGTCGAGATCGTCGACCGCGTCACCGACCGGACGCTCGAGAACGTCACGCTGGTCGAAGGCGTCGACTACGAGATCGACGAGTTGCAGGGCCGCCTGATTCTGGCGAAGCCGCTGTCGCAGATTGCGCGCCGCGCTGCACCGGACCTGATCCGCGAGAATGCGCTCGACGGCAATCCCGTGTTCCTCGTCATGGACTATGAATACCTGCCGTTGAACTTCGACGCCGATTCGATGAGCTTCGGCGCGCGTGGCAAGCGATGGTTCGGCGACCAGATTGCCGTTGGGGGCACCTGGGTCGACGAGTCACGTGACACCCAGAATTACCGACTCGCCGGAGCCGACGTTACCCTCCAGGCGGGGCGTGGCACGTACGTCAAGCTCGAGTACGCGCAAACCGAGGCGACCCAGTCCACGCGCTACTTCTCGAACGACGGAGGCCTGTCCTTCTCTGCGCTCAACGCCTTGACGAGCCAGTCGGCGGCTGACGATCGCACCGGCGAGGCGATGGGCCTGGAGGCGCGAATGAACCTGCGCGAGCGCGGACTGACGGGTCGCGATGCGACCGTGGCAGCGTGGTGGAGTCGCCACGACAACGAGTTCGCCGTCGCTCGCCGCGACGAGGGATTCGAAGTCGAGCGCACGGGTGTGGAGGCGATCGGCTCGCTGAGCGATAGGCTGCGGTACGCGTTGCGTGCCAGCCAGATTTCGCGCGGCGGCGTGCGGCCGGGAACCGCGTCGGATGTCGATCAGGTCGCTCTGCAAGCCAACTGGGCCTTCAGCGATCGCGACACCGTCTCCGGGGAAGTGCAGTACCAGAAACAGGAAAGCCTCGCGACTCCGACGCTGGAGTCGACGGTCGCGGCGTTCGAGTACCGACGGACGTTCTCGGAACAGCTGGAGGTGTTTGGCGTGGCCCAGACGGCCCTGGACGAAGGCGGGACAAACCAGGATTACGATCTGCTCACGCTCGGCGCGCGCTACGACTTGAGCCGACGGTGGACCGTCGATGCAGAGGCGTCGACCGGCGATCGTGGCGACGGTCTCGCGGCGACTCTTGAATACCGCCTGTCGGAACGGCATTCCCTGTACGGGACCTACACGCAATCAGTCGACCGCACGGATGACCCGCTTTCATCGGTGTCGACGCTCAGCAGCCTGCCTGTATTCGGCAGCCGCGACAGCGGCCTGGACGGTGCCGGCAGCAATTTCGCAATCGGATCGCGCTGGCAGATTTCCGATCAGACGCGGCTGTTCAACGAGGCGCAGTTCAGCGATTCGGCCACGTATTCCGGTATCGGTCATGTGTTCGGCCTGGAGTTCGCGCCGCGCAAGGGGTGGCGCTTCGGTGCGTCGCTGCAGAAGGGCGACTTCGCGGCACAGGGTGGCGCCGTCAGCCGCGATGCGGCTTCGCTGTCAGTGGGATACGCCAGTCAGCGGCTCAACTGGTCGAGCCGCCTCGAGTTCCGCGACGACTCGGGTCTGACCGAAGCGACCCAGTACCTCTCGTCCAACCGGATCGACTTCAAGCTGCGCGACTCGTTCCGGGTTTTGGGCAAGGTCAACTACTCGCAGACCGAGCAGGACACGTCGCGTCTCAACGACGGACGGCTGTTCTTCGGGCAGGTTGGCGATGCCAGGTTCGCCGAGGCGAGCCTGGGTCTTGCATACCGGCCAACCGACAACGATCGCTTCAACTGGCTGGCCAAGGTCACGTATCTGTATGACCTCAGCAGCTATGGCCAGGCGGATTTCGACCCGACTTCCGATGGTGTCGCCAATTTCGCTCAGTCGTTCCGCACCGACCAGAAGTCGACGGTGGGCGCGTTGGAGGGAATCTGGCGCTTGAGCCGGCGTTTCGATCTCACCGGCAAGCTCGCGCGCCGGCAGGGCGAGGTGCGCCTCGACCGTTCGCAGGGTGCGTGGATCGACAGCACGGCCAACTTCGCGGCTGTGCGGCTCTCTTATGAGGTACTGCGGGCCTGGGATGCCTTGGTGGAGTACCGCTGGCTTGAGACGCCGGATGCCTCCAGCAGGCGCACGGGCTTCCTGGTTGGAATCGATCGCGAGATCAAGCGCAACTTCAAGCTCGGAGTGGGCTACAACTTCACCGACTTCTCGGACGATCTGACGAATCTCGACTACGAGTTCAAGGGGATCTACATCAACGCTGTCGGCAAGTACTGACCGCACACGGCAACCCCGAACCAGCCCTGTCGTCACCGGACGACGGGGCCTTTTCATTGGTGGATCAGGGGCTTGGAGCGGTCGTGAGAGGTGCCGCACAGAGCAGGGTCGGCGTTCGCAGACGGGCTTCTGTAACGCCGGTCATAACGCCCCAAGTAACCGACGTAACTAATTGATTTATAACGCCAAAGACGCTGGCACGCTCGTTGCTACGTCTGCCCTGGATCGGCTTTCCCGATTCGGATCCAGGAGGCGAAATGGTGCAGCTCAAGGGTGTTATGGCGGTGTGTGCGATCGTTCTGACCGTCGGGCTCAGCGCCTGCGGCGAATCGGACTCCCGCGTCAGCAGTCGCGGTCAGACAGGTTCTTCCGCGCCGACCGTGAGTGGCACCTCCGGCAGCAGCCCTGCCGCCACCGGCAGCTCTACGACGCCCGCGACTACCGTCGCGAGCAGCGGCGCCAATCGGGCGCCGACGATCTCGGGTGCGCCTGCAGGCAGCGTCGCTCCGGGCAACACCTACATCTTCCAGCCCGTGGCTCGCGATGCAGACAACGACCTGCTGAGCTTCACCGTGGTGAACCTGCCGTCATGGGCGCGCTTCGATAGTTTCAACGGGCAGATCGCCGGCACGCCGACCGCCAGTGATGTCGGCGAAGTGGCGGGCGTTACGATTTCGGTATCCGATGGACGTTCGTCGTCAACCCTGGCCCCGTTCACCATCCGGGTGGGCAGCGGCGGTGGCATCGTAGGCAGCGGCACTCGCGCGGCAACGATCTCGTGGATGCCTCCCACCGAGAAGACCGATGGGAGCGCCGTCGGGAGTCTCGCCGCCTACAAGATCCACTATGGTTCCGCCAGCCGCGCCTACACGAATGTAGTCACGGTGAGCAATCCGAGCCTGAGCCGCTATGTGATCCAGAACCTGACGCCGGGAACGTACTACGTCGCCATGACCGCATTGACTTCGGACGGCCTGGAGAGCGACTTCTCGAGCGAGACGGTGGCTCGCTTGAACTGACCCATGTGATCGGCAGGAAGCGCGGTAGCGGTCGCGCGTTTCTTGACAGTCGGGGGCCCCTTGCGTACCGTGCGCGCCTCCGTGGGGCTATAGCTCAGCTGGGAGAGCGCTTGCATGGCATGCAAGAGGTCGGCGGTTCGATCCCGCCTAGCTCCACCATTCGTTCACGGCGTCCCCATCGTCTAGCCGGCCTAGGACATCGCCCTTTCACGGCGGTAACAGGGGTTCGAATCCCCTTGGGGACGCCAATTCACGGCAACTGACGGCGCACCGATGCCAGCCACTGGTCCGTGGTGCTGATCAGCTTCTGCTGGGCGGCAATGTCCAGGAAAGTATGCGTGCTGTCCGGCATCAGCTCGACGCGGATCCGTCCCCCAATCCCGTACGGCGCCATGACCTCGTCGAATTGAGCGCGGTAGTTGAACCACTGCTGCACGCTGCCGGTGTAGAGGCACATCACGAACACGCCGCGTTCGACCAGTTGCGCGAGGCCGCGCGCGAACTCTTCCGCCGGCGGATCGGTGACGAAATCCTCCAGCATGCCGTTGATCTCATCCTGTGGCGGCTGCTTCCGGACCATGTTCTGGAAAGCCAATACCCATGCCTCAGGCAGGCGCACGCGATCGACGTAATAGCGCCAGGAGGCATGCGACGTGCGGTAGGCGTAGGGATCCAGCAACTGCAAGGCTACTACGCGCGGGTCGGCGAGCGCGGCCTTGAAACCCACCGCAGCGCCGGAACACAGGCCGGAGATCACGAAACGGCTGGTGCCGGTGCTCCGCTCCAGATGGTCCATGGTAGTGCGAATATCGGCAATCGCCTGCGCCGTAAAGGATCGAGCAGTCGACTCGGGTCTGCTGTCACCCAGACCCGAGAGGTCCAGCCGGACGGTCTGCAGGCCCGCGGCGGCGAGATGCCGTGCCAGCTTGACGTTCAGCCGATGCGGCCCGATCCGGTGGATCACGCCTGCGTTCATCAGGATACAGCCGAGGTTGGCGTGCGAGTTGTCGGGCGCCGGCGTCAGGATGCCGAGCAGACCGCGATCTGCACGAAGTTGCAGGACCTGCTCCCTCATGCGGTCGCCTCGATCACGGACTGGACCGCCTGCATGGTGCGCGCGGGTATCGTCGACGCATTCAGGGCCTCTTCCGAGTTCCATGGTGTGTCGGACTCGATGGCCTCGTATCTGAGATCCACCGCGTGACGCGCCAGCAGGTCCCGAACGGCCGCGTAACCTTCGATCGTCTGGTTGCCGAGTACGGTGACGCGTCCAGCCTGCGCCGGCCGTGCGACCGAAAAATCGATCCCCTCGATGTCCTTGCGCAGCATCGGCGGCATTTCGAATCCGACCAGTTCGGTCATGTTGCCAAGCGTGGTGATGCCGCGCGACTTACGAATCCTGTTCGGGTTGCGGCGGAACGCATATGCGAGGAATCCGATGTGTGCATGTGACACCTCCTCGAGATACGCGGTTCCGTCGACGACCGGGTCCCATAGAATCAGGTCGCGCGGTACCGGGGCGGGGCGCTCGGCGGCCAGCAGCGCGATGGTGGCTCCGAGGCGCAGCCCGACTGAAATCACTCGGTTGGCGCCGCTCTGCAACACGACCTGGCGCTCGGCCGCGCAAACGTCCTCCATCCAGGTGCTCAGGCGTGCCTCCGAGCAATCCCCTTCCGAATCGCCGGTGCTGGAATAGTCGAAGCGCAGCGCCGCCACTCCGGTGCGCGAGAGACGCTCCGCCAATACCCGGTACATGCGGTGGCTGCGAATTGCCTCCTGGCCGAACGGGTTGCAGAAGACCACTCCTATCGAGCCGGTCCTGCCGTCCTGCGGTGCATGGTACTGGCCGAACAGTCGCCGCTTTCCCGCGTTGAAGAAGTATGGGTTCATTCCGCGCCGCCCCGATTCCGACCGATCAGCCGCGAGAAGAAACCCGCGCGCTCGCCGGCAGGAGACTCTGCCGGCGCAGCAGCAGTCGCGCTGGCCGTGGTGTAACGCATGGCGATCTGGCTCAGGGTCTCCAGCACATAGTTGGCTGGACTGATCCGATGCCCCTCGAGTTGCTCCATGCGTGCGATCGCACGCATCGCAAGCAGCGAGTGGCCGCCCAGGTCGAAGAAATTGTCCTGGCGGCCCACCTGGGGCGTGGATAACAGCTCAGACCACACACCCGCCAAGCGGGTTTCCATCGGTGTCTGGGGTGACTGGAACTGGGCTGCGGCGGAGCGGAAAGCGCTGGGGTCCGGATCGGGCAGCGCCTTGCGATCGACCTTGCCATTCGGGGTGAGCGGAATTGCGGCCAGTTCAATGAATGCCGCCGGCACCATGTACTCGGGTAGCCGGCCGCGAAGCAGCGCGCGCAGTTCAGCGAACTCGACCTTCTGCCCCGGCTTGAATACCACGTACGCACACAGCGACTTTTCGCCGGTTGGCGTGCCGCGGGCTTCGGCGACGCAACGCGCCACACCCGCATGCGAGCTCACAAGTGCTTCGATCTCGCCGAGCTCGATGCGATGGCCGCGGATCTTCACCTGAAAATCCGTACGACCGAGGCACTCGAGCGTGCCGTCAGCGCGCAGCCTGCCGAGGTCTCCCGTTCGATACAGGACCGTATCGGGCTCTTCCGGCATCGCGCCACGAACAAACCGCTGCGCATTCAGTTCCGGCCGGTTCCAGTAACCCTCGGCCAGCCCGTCGCCGCCGATCCATATCTCGCCGCGAACGCCGACCGGGTTTCGCGTGCCATTGTCCTGGAGCACGTAGATCTGGGTGTTCGCGATCGGGTGGCCAATGGTGATCTGCTCTTCGTTGCCGCGGATCTGCTGGACTGCGGACCAGACTGTCGTTTCGGTCGGGCCGTACATGTTCCACAGCGAACGCACGCGCGGCACGAGTTCACGTGCAAGGTCGGCTGGCAGCGCTTCGCCCCCGCAGAGGGCCGTCAGCGCTGGGGAGCTCTCCCAGCCGCTTTCGAGCAGCAGGCGCCAGGTGGTCGGGGTTGCCTGCATCAGCGCAATTTCATGTTTTTCGAGCAGGCCGCGCAGGGCACGTCCATCGATCGCGTCGTCGCGGCTGGCGATGACAGCCGTCGCTCCCTGGCAAAGCGGCAGGAGCAGCTCCAGCACGGCAATGTCGAACGACAGCGTCGTGACGGCGAGCACGCGATCGCCTTGGGCAAGCCCTGGTTCGCGCGCCATGCTCGACAGGAAGTTGACCACCGCGCGATGCCCCAGCCGCACGCCCTTGGGAGTGCCCGTAGAACCCGATGTGTAGATGACGTAAGCCGTAGAGTCCGCCGCAGCTGCCGGTTGCCAACGGTCCGCCGCCGCGAGCGCCGCGGCGTCGGCCGCGGTGATGTCCAGCAGCGGGCTGGGCCAGGCCTGCCAAAGGGGTGCGACCTCAGGGTCCACCAGGATCAGTTTCAATTGCGCGTCATTCGCCATGAACTGCAGGCGCTCGCGCGGAAAGGCGGGCTCGAGCGGTACATAGGCAACGCCGCTGCCAAGGCAGGCCAGCATCGCCACCAGCATCCGTGGGTTACGCTCGACGCTGATTCCGACGCGGTCACCCGCGACGACACCAAGTGCCGACATGCGGGCCGCGAGGACACGGGCCTCCTGTCGAAGCTCCGCATAGGAAAGCTGTGTGCCTGACCCTATTGCCGCGACCAGTTGCGGTGAGCGGTTACACGCTGCGTCGAAAAGACTCCATACGCTGGCGGACTGGTCGAACGGCGCGGCCGTTGAATTGAACCGGGCCCAGGCCTCCTGGTCCGAGGCGCCCAGCAGGTCGAGCGATCCGAGGGCGCCGTCGGGTGTCGTGACGATGGCTCCCAGCAGGCGATGCCAGGAGTCGAGCCAGCGCTGGATCGTGGCGGGCTCGAGCAGCGCTGCTGCGTACTGCGTTTCGACCCGCAGGTCGCCGCCGGACGGCACAACATTGAGCGACAGGTCGAAGTTCTCGAACGCGCGTGGATTGGTGCTCCAGCTGGCATCGAGCCCTTCGAACAGACCCGCCAACGAGAACTCCTGGTCCAGATTGAACAGCGTGCTGACGAGTGTCGGACGACCGGCGTCGCGCTTGACGGCGAGCTTGCGCAGCAACTCGCTGAACGTGTATCCCTGGTGCTCGAAGGCGTCGAGCATCGAGGCACGCACCTGCGCGAGCAGATCGCCGAAGGACTGCGCGGGGTCGACCCGGACCGACAGCGGCAGCACATGTACGCAATGGCCGATCAGCCCCTCCCAGCCCTCGGCATTCTGCCCGGCGGCAGGTATGCCGACTATGAACTCGCGTTGATCCGAGATCCGGTGCGCGAAGGCCACGTAGCCTGCCAGCAGCACCGCGAACAGACTTGCACCCCGGCTGGCGCCAGTCTTGCGCAGCGCCGCGACGAGAGGTGCCTCGAGCGTGAAGTCGACGCGCTCGGAACGATAGCTGCGCGGTGCGCGGCGTTCACGATCCATCGGCAGGTCCAGCGCCTGTTCGGCGCCCGAGACCCGTTCCAGCCAGAACTTCTCGTCGGCCTTGTGTGGTTCGCTGTGCAGCAGCGCGGCGCGCTCGAGGGCGTAATCACCGAACTGCGGCGCGGTCGGGGCGTCGGGCTTGCCCACGCCTTTGCGCCTGGTCGAGTAGGCCTCGCCCAGATCGCGAAGCAGGATGCCGAACGACCAGCCGTCGCAGACTACGTGGTGCGTGGTCAGCAGCAGCGCGTGGTCTTGAGCCGACAGCGCGATCAACTCGGTGCGAAGCAGCGGGCCCTGCTCGACCGGCAGGGTCTCGCGCACGTGCGCGCGTTGGGCTTCGCGGAGTCCGCGCTCCCGCGCGACCGGCGTGCCGGATGACAGGTCGGTACTACGCCACTCGATCAGCGGTTCTCGCGCGATCAGCAGTTGCAAGCCGTCCGGACTGATCGTGGCCCGCAGTGACTCATGCCGCTCGCAAACGTCGCGAACGGCCGCTTCGAGCGCCGCGGCGTCCAGCACGCCGGTGAGCCGCAGCGTAACGGACTCGTTGTAGGCGAGTGACGCGTCGGCGTCCATCTGCGAAGCGAGCCAGACTTCCCGCTGCGGTTCGGTGGTAGGCACCGTCCGCGCGAGGTCCATTCCGGCAAAAGGGTCGAACCCGCCGACGTCATTGATCGCCGAGGGATCTGCGTCCTGCGATGGCGTTGATTGCATGTTCTGGAGCGTCAGGGTCTCGTCTGGGGATCGGGCAACGTGCTCGCCCGGTCAAGCAGGAAGCATAGGGCAATCCGTGTCAGGCGAGCAGTGATCGGAGTGGCAACGACGCAGTGCGGACGGGATTGACTTATTGACGGAACCGGTTGCCCGGCAAGAGCCTTTCCCGCAGAACATAAGCGATAAACATTCCGTTGGTAAACAGGTAGCGCCGCCAGAGGCGGCGGGGCTCGGCGGCCAGGCGGTAGAGCCATTCGAGGCCAAGTCGCCGCATGAACCGCGGTGCACGCGATACGGTGCCGGCGTGAAAGTCAAAAGCCGCGCCCACGCCAAACAGCACGGCGGGTGAAAGCGCCGCAGCGTTGCGAGACATCCAGCGCTCCTGCTTAGGCGCGCCGAGGCCCACCCAGACGAACTCGGCGCCGGCTGCCCTGATCGCCTGGCGATGACGTTCCACTTCAGCCTCCGACGATATGCCAAATGGTGGCGACAGGCTGCCGCAGATCAAGAGCCCTGGAATCTCGACCCGCAGGCGCTCCGCCAGCTGCCCGAGCACGGCCGGTGTCGAGCCGTAGAAGAAGTGGCGGCGCTGCGGGAATCTGCGTAGCGCCGCCATCATGAAGTCCGGACCGGGTGTGTGGCCGATGCTGCGGTTGCCCTGCGAGCGAGCCACCCAGAACACAGGCTTGCCGTCAGCCAGGCTCATGAACGAGCCGTTGGTCGCGTCGCGAAACTCGCTGTCCTGGCGCGCGCTGACTACGGCGTGCACGTTGGTGAAGCACACATACCCGCCGCGACCGTCCCCAAGCCGCTCCTCCACGGCGTGCAGTGCCTGCTCCATGTCCACGGCCGTTATCGCGCTCCCGAGCACGTCGACCCGAGCCGGTCCGTCGCTCATGGAGCTGTCCGCCGACTCAACTGGCGACGATGGTTGCCGAAAATTGTCCCGAGTACAGCGACTGCAGTAAACGGCCTGATAGCGGCCACGCAGCGTTCCGCCGAGTCAGGCCCACTGTCAGCGAGGACATCGAGAATCGTCCGCGCGAGGGCGGCGGGCTCGCGCCTGGGAGAGAGCCTGCCGGTTTCACCCGTCCGAATCACTCGCTTGAGTTCACCCACGTCGGTCGACGCGACGGGCAGACCGCAGGCGAGCGCTTCCAGAACGGCAATGGGCATGCCTTCATATGCCGAGGACAGGACGAACAGGTCCGAAGCGCGCAGCCACATCGCGATCTCCGCGGGTCGACGAGCGCCGAGAAAGTGCACGCGCTCAGCCAGTCCCGCAGTGGCGACCTGCTTTTCGATTGCCTCGCGCAGCACGCCATCTCCGATCAGTACCAGATGGAGGTCGGGCGATTCGCGCTGCGCCTCGGCAAATGCCGCAAGCAGCAGGCCAGGGTCCTTTTGCCGGTCGAAGCGGCCGACAAATGCGAGCAAGCGGGCGGATGGCGGCACGCCGAGCGTCTGGCGGCGGGCCTGGCGTTCCTGCGTTCGCGACGCGCCATCCGGCGTCGGTCCGAACACGTCGGTGTCGACCCAGGTCGGAATGAAAGCAATGCGTCCGGCGAGATCCGGGTAAATGGTGTGATAGCGCTCGACAGCAGACTGCCGCACGCAGAACACCTGGTCGGTGCAGCCCAGCAGCCGGCGCTCCAGCGACTCGTAGAGAGCGGGAGCGTGGCGCCAGAGGATGTCCGAATCGGGGTCGCGAACGATTGACATGTCCTGATGCAGCAGCAGGTTGAGCGGGCGAGGGTCATGCCGAAACAACCACACCGGTTCAATTCGGTGGAAGTCCAGCACGCGGAAGCCAGAGAGCAGCGCGCGCGCTGCCTCGGAACGCAGCCGCCACATGAATCTCACGATCAGCGGGATCCGACCGCGGCTGCCCGTTGCATCTACCGGCACGAGCGGCATGAATCGAGCGTGGCCCCCGTGGGATGGAAACTCACATTCGACACCGGCAGGTCGCGCGACCGGGTCCGACGTGGCACCGAGCAGGGTGTAGGCGAGGTCGTCCGGTGCGAACTTCAGGATACCTCGCACGAAGGCGTCGATCCCGCTAGGGACGTGCCCGAGCGGGTCCGAGGGGTACAGTATGCCAATGCGGGCGGGCGCCTCGGTCATCTGATTCATGGTGTTCACGAACGGCACTTTATCCTGCCCGGCGCAGGACCGGTGGGGTGTGACACATCGCATGAAACGAGTCCCCGTCCGGAGCGATAATTCTTGTTTCAAGCAGTGCAACCATGGGAGCCCCACTGTGCAAGCACCAAGCGGGATTGACCCGGGCCCGCTGGGAATCGACCTCGGCAACACCGCCCCGGCTGGTATCCCGTCAGACCATCCGCCCGTGTTGCTGGTGGTCATCGACACCGAAGAAGAGTTCGACTGGACCCGGCCGTTCGACCGTGCGCAGCGTAGCGTTGCAGCGATCGCCGACACCGCCTTGATCCAGCCGATCTTCGAATCGATCGGCGTGCGGCCCACCTATGTCATTGATCATCCGGTCGCCGACGATCCGGCGAGCGCCAGCGTCATGGCCGACTACGCGGCGCGCGGCGTCGCAGAAATCGGCGCTCACCTTCATCCGTGGGTTACGCCGCCCGGGCTGGAGGAAGTGTCGGCCCGGAACTCGTACGCGGGCAACCTCGACCCAGCCCTGGAGCTCAGCAAGCTGCGCTCGCTGGTCGCGACGATTCAGGAGCGTGTCGCTGTCCAGCCGTTGACGTTCAAGGCGGGGCGATACGGACTCGCCTGGCACTCGCTCGACGCGCTGCGGGACTGCGGTTTCAAGGTCGACCTCAGTTCGTCACCCGGATTCGACTGGTCCGGCGACGGCGGCCCCGTCTACCGGCATTACCCGAACCGGATGTACTGGTTGCCGGGCAAACCCCGGATACTCGAGATACCGACGACCGGCGGTTTCTATGGGCCGTTGCGCATGCTGGGACCCTTCGTTGCGCCGGTCGATAACCACGCGACCAGCCGGGAGAGTCGGGTGAGCAGGTTGCTGCGGCGAACGGGCCTCGCGCGTCGGGCAATGCTGACGCCGGAGGGGTTCTCGGTCGCCCAGTTGCAGGCGCTCGCGACCCGTCTTCTGGCTGACGGAGAGCGGGTGCTGACGCTCAGCTTTCACAGTCCTTCGTTGCGGCCCGGTTGCACTCCCTTCGTGCGCTCCATTGCCGAGCGTGACGCCTTCATTGCGCGGATCCGGGACTTCATCGTGTGGTTCCGCCAGCGTACTGGCGCTGTCGGGCTGACGGCAGCCGAAGTGCTCAAGCTCGCGCGCTGATACCGTCCGCTGGAGCATGCGCATAGCGCAACAGGAGTTGCGAATAGCGCTCGAGCATCGCTTCGACGGGGAAACCCTTGCGTACGCGCTCACGCGCCGCTTCGCCGAGTCGACGGCGTTCGTCGACTGGCACCAGTCGTTTCAGGGCAGCGACCAGCCCGGCAACGTCCCCCGGCCGGTACAGGTAGCCTTGCTTTCCGGACTCGATCTGCTCGTCGGCACCGCCGACGTTGGTCATGACCATTGGCTTGCCGCGTGCCATTGACTCGAGCGCCGACAAGGAGAAGGTCTCGCTGCTCGAGGTGAGCGCCATGACGTCGCAGGCATCCACGTACGGCCTGATGTCATGCTGGAAGCCCGTGACGACCGCACGCGCGTCGATTCCGAGAGTGTGGATCTGCCGCTCGATCTCCGGGCGCTGCGGGCCATCCCCGATGATCGCGGCGCGCGCATCGATGCCCTTTCTGGCCAGGTCTGCTACGGCCTCCAACAGGTCGCCGATCGCCTTCTCCGGGCGCAACGCAGCGCAGATGCCGACGACCAGGCTGTCGACAGGAAAGCCCCACCGCGCACGCAGGTCTTCCGGCCTGGGTTCGAGTACCGAGGCCGAAAAGTGCGCGAAGTCGACGCCGTTGTGGATGACCTCCGGCCTGCGGGACCATAGGCCGCGTCGTTGCCAGTAACGTCGCTGGTTGTCCGAGACAAAGACCAGCGCGTCGCAGAGAGGGAACACGATCCGGTAGAGCAGCATCTCCATCTGATGCTTGGCGCCCGGGAGATTGGTCGAGTGGAAAGTGGCGACCACCGCAGGCCGATGCCGGCAGCGCCGCGCTGCCAGCCACCCATATAGCGACGCGTACGGGTTGGTGGTGATCAGCGCCTCGCAGCGCTGTGCCTCGAGCATCGCAACGAGGCGGTCGACCGCTTTGAAGTCGATCCTGCTCTGCACATTTGCGCAGTCGAGCTGCTCCAGCGACACGCGGTCGAGCTGCTGCTCGAGTGCTCCGCCGGGCTTGAGCGTGAAGCAGGACACGGCAAACCGCCGACGGTCGAGCCCACTGGCGAGTGTCAGTGCGTGCTTTTCGGCACCGCCCGCAACCAGCTTGTCAACCAGCAGCGCCACGGGCATACGCGTGTCGCTCATGCGGGATATCCGGCCCGGACAGCGAGCCCGTCAGCGGATCGCGGGTGGCGGGGAGTGGATTCGGCGGTCATCGATCGTTCCGGGGGTCAGGCAGCAAGCGGTAGTCGGATGTTCGTAATATGCCATCACTTCTTGGGCAGGTTCGCTACTCGCCCCGCAATCGCGGGGAATGGTTTGCGCCGATCTGCGGACCGCCGCACAATATTATGGCTGGTAACTCTCACGAGCCTGCAAGCCCTGCTGCGTATAATGCTTCTGCTTGCTTGCTTGCTCGCCTGGCTTGGCCTGCCGCCGGGTCCTTACTCAAGAACACAGTGGAGCGGTCGCGGCGCAGCCTGCCAGGGCGGGCGACGGACCGGCTTGAGACGGCTGGACTGTGACGGGGATCACAGTCCTGTGCATGGCGTAGTGGCCGGCGACAAAGCGGCCAACGGTTCACGCCAGTCCTGGGCGGCTGGGAGCTAGAATTTGAGTATGCCGGTTGGCTAGAAACCGACAAAAAAGAGGACTGAACAGGCATGAAACTCCATCGAACCCCGGGCGCGATGTTGGCGCTGCTGGTGCTGCTGGTGACTGCGGGGCCGGAATCGCGCGCGCAGGAGGCTGCCTATCTGGTCAAACCGGGCGACCTGCTGCAGGTGGCCGTCTGGAAGGAACCTGAGTTGCAGCGTCCGGTGCTGGTGCGCCCCGACGGCGGCTTTTCCTTCCCGCTCGCCGGAGAGGTTGACGCGCGCGGCAAGAGTGTCGCCGACATCCAGAAACTGCTGACGGACCGCCTCAAGAAGTTCATTGCCGACCCGGTCGTGACCGTCGCGGTTCAGGAAGTGCGCGGCAACAAGGTTTACGTCATAGGCCAGGTCAATAAACCAGGTGAGTTCATTGTCAATCCGAGCGTCGACGTGATGCAGGCCCTGAGCATGGCCGGCGGAACAACGCCGTTCGCCTCGCTCGGAAACATCATGGTCCTGCGGCGCAAGGACGGCAAACAGCTGACCTTCCCGTTCCGGTTCACCGAGATCGTCAAGGGTCGCGAGCTGGAGCAGAACGTCATGCTCGAGGCCGGCGACGTAGTGGTGGTGCCATGAACAAGCATCTTCGCCTGTTTTGCGTCGCGTGCGCTCTGGCGCCGATCGCTGCGCCGGCCGCCGATATCCAGTTCGATCCACGCATCGAAGTCGGCGCGCAGATGAGCGACAACTACACCCTGGCGCTGCCACCCGCACGTCAGTTCGAGGTGTCGGGGCCGTTTGCCGAAGCCAGCATCCGTCTTTCTGCCGAGAGTCCGCGCACGTCCTGGACGCTGGAGCCTGCCATCCGGGCCCGCTTGTTCCCGGGCGACGAGCAGTTTGAATCCAACGATTACCGGGTCGCGGGTAGCGTCGAGCAACGAGGTCTGAAGAGCCGATTCGGTGCGCGCGCGGACTATTTCAGCGAGGACGTCATCCAGTCGGAATTTCCGGACGCCAGTTTCGATGGTGCGCAACTCGGCGACCGAGTTGGTGGCGACGGCGGGCGCTTTTCGGTCGACAACCGCCGCGACTACTTGAGGCTGCGTCCCTACGCCGAGTTCAATCTCACCGAGCGCACGCTGTTGCGCGCGGAAGCGAGCTACCTCGACGTCTCATTCGATCGCAGCGTCTCGTTTTCGCAGGAGAGCTACAACACCGTCGGTGGTGGGCTGACGCTCAGCAGCGCGATTTCGCCGGCGTCCACCCTCGGCGTCTCGGTTGATTATCTCAAGGTTGATCCAGACTTCGGTACGGGCGATACCGACCTGCAGGGCCTGCGCCTGCAGTGGGACTACCGGATTGCGGAGCGCGTCAGTGCGTATGCCCGCGCGGGTGGACGCAAGTCGACTTTCGATCGCGGGCGCGTCGGGAATGTCACTCTACCGAAGACCGACAAGACCACGCCGCTGCTGGGCGCGGGCGCGCGCTGGGCCTTCCTGCGTTCGGAGCTCTTCGTGGACCTGCAGCGCGATGTCGATGCAAACTCCAGCGGTTTTGCTGTCCGCCGGGACGACCTGCGTGTGTACTACTCGCAGCGGTTTACGGAACGCCTGCGCGGCTTCGCGGCAGCCTACTTCATCAAGGATGAGGCGACCGCCGCGACTACGCTGTATTCGCCGCGCCGCTATTCCGTCGCTTCTCTGGGCGCCGAGTGGCGGCTGACCCGGGCGCTGGCGTTGTTCGGCCAGGTGGACCGCGCTGACCAGAAGTTCGATGCGGAGCGCTCCAGCTCCAGCAACACGAGCGTACGGGCGAGCGTCATCTATCAGCCACGCCGCCGCGACTGAATGATGCGACTGAATGAACCTTCCCGCCCGTCCGTGCAGCTGTGTGCAGCCAGTCACGTACCGGACACGCGTCGGGTGTTAGCTTGAGCTTCTCGCTGCTCGGGGTGGCGGCCACATGCGCATCGCGCGTCCAGGCCGCCATGTCCGACGCGCCCAAGAGGGTCGTCATCGATGGATGTTGAGCAGTCACCAGGCTTGGACGACTATCTTGGCGCACTGCGTCGGCGGCGCAGCCTTGCGCTGGCAATTGCGGCGCCGATCGCAGCTGCGGGCATCGCAATTGCGCTGGGCTTGCCTTCGATCTATCTGTCCGAGGGCGAATTCGAGATCGAGCAGGCGAAGATCGAGAGCTACATGCCGACCGCGCCGAATGACAGTCGCGCGGTCCGGCAGCTCGACCAGTACGTCGCAAGCCTGTCCGACGACGTGCTTGCCGGGTCCCGTCTGCGCGAGTTCGTAGCCGAGGCCAAGCCGTTCCCCGCTTTGGCGGATGACCCAGCCGCCGCAGCGGCCA
This sequence comes from Gammaproteobacteria bacterium, assembly GCA_031431655.1. Classification (GTDB taxonomy): domain Bacteria; phylum Pseudomonadota; class Gammaproteobacteria; order Steroidobacterales; family Steroidobacteraceae; genus UBA964. Next base: position 31,627 of record JANPDV010000314.1, read on the forward strand.
TGCTGCGACAAGGCGTCAAGGTCCGGATGGTCAAGCAGAAGATTCTCGACGCAGGCACGAGCCGCGAGCGAGACATCATCTCTGGCTTCGCCGTCGGGTTCCGCAACGAGGACGCTGCGACCACGCAGCTGGTTGCGAAATGGCTGACAGAGTCTTTCACCGAAGCGAATCGCGAACAGTATCGGAAGCGCGCTGAGAGCGCCGCCGCGTTCCTCAAGGCTGAAGCCGAGAGTTTCAGCACCCGGATCACGGCGTTCGAGGGCAAACTCGCGGATTTCAAGGCACGGAATGCCGAGCGGCTGCCTGGCCAGGCAAACGTCAACATGGAGCTGCGAGACCGCACCGAGCGGGACGTCGAGGCAGCCCAACTCCAGATCCGTACGCTCCAGCGCGAGCGTGTTTTCGTCGCGCAGCAGCTCGAGGGGGCGAAGGCGAACCCCTTGGCGGACAACGTCCGCGAGCTCGAGGCAGAGTACGCGCGACGCATCACGCAGTACGATGAGAACCATCCTGATGTGGTCTCGTTACGCCTGCAGATCGAGGCGGCGC
>JANPDV010000315.1:0-11221 GCA_031431655.1 Gammaproteobacteria bacterium
CTTGCCGGCGAGCCGCATTACTGCGCGAGCTCGCGCCAGCGCACGCACGCGACCCGAGAGCCGTCGCCGGCGTCCTCGAGTTCCGGCACGCGCTCGGCGCACACCGCAACAGCGTGTGGACACCGGGTTCGGAACACGCAACCCGAGGGCGGCGACATCGGTGAAGGCAGTTCGCCGCCGAGCGTAGTGCCGAGTCGCTGCGGCTGAAGATCAGGATCGGGAATCGGCACGGCGGCCAGCAGTCCGCGCGTGTACGGGTGACGCGGCGTCGAGTACAGCTGGTCGGTGGTCGCCAGTTCCATCGTGCGGCCCAGGTACAGGACGATGACGCGGTCGCAGAGCCGGCGCACCACGGCGAGGTTGTGGCTGACGAACAGGATCGTCATGCCGAAGTCGCGCTTCAGGTCCTTCAGCAGGTTGACGATCTGCGCCTGGATCGACACGTCCAAGGCACTGACCGGTTCATCGCAGATCAGCAGCTTCGGTCGCAGCACCATCGCGCGTGCGATGCCGATGCGCTGGCACTGGCCACCGCTGAACTCGTGCGGGTAGCGGTTGATGACATCCCGCGACATGCCGACGCGCTCGAGCATCTCGGCCACGGCCTCGCGGCGGCCCGCGCGGTCGAGTTCGGGGCGGTGCACGCGCAGCGGCTCCGCCACGATCTCGCCCACCGTGAGCCGCGGATTCAGGCTGGCGAGCGGGTCCTGGAACACGATCTGCATGTCGCGCCGCAGCGGCCGGATCTCGCGCAGCGACAGGCCTTCGATTGCCCGGCCCATCCAGACCACCTGCCCCGACGTGGGCCGCACCAGCTGCAGCACCGCGCGCGCCAGCGTCGACTTGCCGCAGCCCGACTCGCCCACGATGCCAAGGGCTTCGCCCGGCCTGATCTCCAGGTCCACGGACTCGACCGCATGCAGCATCGGCTTGCGGCCGAAGAGACGATCGCCGATCGGAAACCAGACGCTGAGCTTGCGCAGCGACAGCAGGCTCGCGCCGCTGTCCACCGGACTGCCAGGGGCCTGCGGATCGTTCGTCATGGCGTGCGCTCCCGCGCCGGGGCGCCGTCCTCGTACAGGGGAAAGTGGCAGGCGACGTATCCCTGGGCGCCGTTCGGACGCGGCGACTCGCGCAGCGGCGGCCGTTCCGCCTTGCACACCGCATCGCCCACCGTACAGCGGGGATGAAACGCACAACCGGATGGCAGCGTCCGCGGATTCGGTGGCTGTCCGGCGATCGTCAACAGCGGCTTGTCGGCGGCGTCGTCGACGCGCGGCATCGAGGCGATCAGGGCGCGGGTGTACGGATGGCGCGGCGCCTTGAGCACGTCGCGCACCGGGCCCTGCTCGATCACCCGGCCGCCGTACATCACGGCCACGCGGTCGGCGATGCCGGCGATCACGCCGAGGTCGTGCGTGATCAGCACCATGCCGACACCCTGCTCGCGCTTAAGCTCGGCGAGCAGCGCCAGGATCTGCGCCTGGATGGTGACGTCCAGCGCCGTGGTGGGCTCGTCGGCGATCAGCATCACCGGATCGCAGGCCAGCGCCACGGCGATCATCACCCGCTGCCGCATGCCGCCCGAGAGTTCATGCGGATACTGGCCGAGGCGCCTCTCGGCATCGGTGACATGCACGCGGTTCAGCAGCTCCAGCGCCCGCGCGCGTGCCTGGGCGGGGCTCACCTTGCGGTGGGCGACCAGCGATTCGCCGATCTGCTCGCCCACCTTGATGTGCGGCGTCAGCGACGTCATCGGGTCCTGGAAGATCATCGCCATGCGCGAGCCGCGCACGGCGTTCAGCGCCGCGCGCGAACTGCCCAGCAGCTCCTTGCCCTCGAAGCGCACCTTGCCGTCGACGCGCGCGTTCGAGGCCAGCAGGCCCATGATCGCGAGGAACGACTGGCTCTTGCCGGCGCCGGATTCCCCGACCACACCGACACACTCGCCGGGGGCAACCCGCAGGGAGAATTCGTTGACGGCCGCGATCTCGCCCTCGGGAGTCGCGAAACGCACCGACAGCGACTCGATGTCGAGCAGCGTGTCAGCGGTCGCGGGGATCGAGGGCATCGCGCAATCCGTCGCCAAGGAAGTTGAAGCAGGTCAGCAGGGTCACGAGGAATGACGCAGGTACCAGCAGCATCCACACTGCCGATTCCATCTCCTGCGCGCCTTCGTTGATCAGGCTCCCCAGGCTGGCCTGCGGCTCCTGTACGCCAAGTCCGAGGAAGGACAGGAAGCTCTCGAACAGGATCATCTGCGGAATCGTCAGCGTCGCGTAGATGATCACCGGGCCGATGACGTTCGGGATGATGTGCCGCGCCAGGATCGCCGGCGTCGAGACACCGCTCGCCAGCGCCGCCTCGATGAACTCCTTGCGCTTCAGCGACAGTGTCTGGCCGCGCACGATGCGCGCCATCGTCAGCCAGCCCACCGCGCCAATCGCCAGGAACAGCACGTAGATGTTGCCGCGCTCGAACATCGTCGAGAGGATGATGACGATGAAGATGTACGGCAATGAATACAGGATGTCGACGAAGCGCATCATCAGGTTGTCGATGCGACCGCCGACGTAGCCGGCCGTAGCCCCGAACGTCACGCCGATCAAGAGACTGACGAACGTCGCCAGCAGCCCGATCTGCAGCGAAATCTGCACGCCATTCAGCGTGCGCACGTACAGGTCACGACCCAGGCGGTCCGTGCCCAGCCAGTGATCGTTCGGGCCGCCCGGGGGCACGGCCATGTTCTCCCAGTCGATCGCATCGAAGGCGTGCGGCGACAGATGCGGACCGCCGAAGGCGACGATGGCGATCAGGATGATGACCGTGGCCGACACCATCGACGCCTTGTTGCGCTTCAAGCGGCGCCACGCGTCTGCCCAGAAGCCGCGCGAGCTGACCTGATCGGCTGGTGCGCCGGCGACGATCACGGCCTCAGTCATAGCGCACCCGCGGATCGAGCCAGCCGTACAGCAGGTCAGCTACCAGGTTGCACATCAGCGTCAGCGACCCGTAGACGACGATCATGCCCATCACCAGCGTGTAGTCGCGATTGATGGCGCCCTGCACGAGATACCGACCGCTACCCGGCAGGCCGAACACGGTCTCGACCACCAGCGAGCCCGTGACCACGAACGCAGTCGCCGGGCCGAGGTAGCTGACCACGGGTAGCAGCGCGGGCCGCAGGGCGTGCCGCAGGATCACCCGATACTCGGGCAGGCCCTTGGCGCGCGCCGTGCGCACGAAGTTCGTCCGCAGCACTTCCAAGAGGCTGCCACGCGTCAGCCGGGCGATGTAGGCGATGACTGGCAGCGCCAGCGTGATCACCGGCAGCACCAGATAGCGCAGTTGCCCGGTCTCCCAGCCCGCCACCGGCAGCCAGCGCAGGTACAGGCCGAACACCAGCGCGACCAGCGGGCCGGTGACGAAGCTCGGCAGCGCGATGCCGAGCACCGCAAGGCTCATGATCGAATAGTCGGTTGGCGAGTTCTGGCGCAGGGCCGCGAGCGTGCCGAGGGGTATGCCGACCATCATGGCCAGCAGCACGGCCGAGAACCCGAGCAGCAGGCTGATCGGCAGGCCCTGCGCGATCAGCTCCGTGACGCTGAAATCCTTGAACTTGAACGACGGCCCGAAATCGCCCTGCACGAGACCGCCGAGGTAGCGGACGTACTGCTCGTACAGTGGCTTGTCGAGACCGTAAGCCGCCTCCAGGTTGGCCTTGATCTCCGGCGGCAGCGCCTGCTCCTCGTCGAACGGCCCGCCGGGTGCGAGCCGGATCACGAAGAACGACAGCGTGATGATGATGAACAGCGTCGGGATCACGCCGCCGAGGCGCCGCAGCGCATAACGCATCATGAACGGCGCACCTCGGCATCCGGCGTGCGTACGTTGAGCAGGGAGGCACAGACCAGCGCAATCGCGATCAGCAAGCCGATCGTCACGAAGCCCAGCTGGTAGCTGCCGGAGCCGTCGGCGATCTTGGCCGTCACCCACGGGCCAAGCGCGCCGCCGCCCGCGTCCAGTACGGTGACGGCACCCATCACGCGCCCCAGCGAGCGGGTGCCAAACACGTCGCCGGCGATCGCCTGCAGCAGCGTGTAGTTCGCCCCCCAGCCCAGCCCGAACGCACCGATCGCGATCGGCAGCAAGGCCGACGACATCGTCGCGAGCAGTCCGGCACCCACGAGCATCAGCAACAGGCTGCCAATCCAGACCGGCCTGCGCCCGAACAGATCCGTGAGCCAGCCTGCAAGCAGCTTGCCGATGAGGCCACCGAAGAAAATGTAGCCCATCAGCGCGGCGCCGCGTGCGACGCCAAGACCCAGGCTCTGCACGTGCAGGATCATGTTGTTGCTGGCGCCGAGAATCGAGAAGAACGTGCAGAAGGCGGCGATGCCCATCAGCCAGAACTCGCGCTTCTTGAGGATCTCGGCGTACGTGAGCTCGGGCCCGGAAAGCTGCTGCGCGGTCTTGCCCGGATCGACGAGTTCCGCGCCGTAGGGCTTCAGCCCGATGCGATCGGGCCATTCGCGCACCAGCAGCGCAACGACCAGCGCCAGCGCGGCGATCATCCACGCGGCCGTATGCGCCGCCTCGCGCAGCCCTTGATCCGCGATGAGCCTGGTAAAGATGGTTGGGAACAGCCAGTTCCCGAGACTGGTACCGACCAACACGAGTCCCAGCGCGAGCCCGCGCTTCATCGTGAACCAGCGCGAAACCGCGACAACGCAGATGGCAAGGCCCGCGCCGGACAGCCCGATGCCCATCCAGAATCGCGTCCAGTAGTAGTCAGCGAGGGTCTGCACCGAAGCCAGACTGAAGAACGCCCATGAGAGCGCAGCTATGCCGAACGCCATCACGATGCGCACGCCATAACGATCGGCGAGCCAACCCGTAGCCACTGTCAGGATCGCGGTGACGCCGAGCTGGATCGCGTCGCCCAGCTTGATGTCCGCGCGCGTCACCCCGAGCTGGGCGATGAACGACGGATCGAAAGCCGCGATGCCGCCGACGGTCAGGCCGTTGGTCATCGTGAGGATCAGGAAGGCGGCCGGCACCATCGCCCACCAGCCATAGAAACCGATCCCGGTCTGGGCCCGGGACGGCGTGCCGCTGCCTGTCGAAGTCACAGCGTCTCGGTCAGGATGAACTGCGGGTTGTCCGCCATCGCGCGGAACGCGCCGGCGACCTTCTGCATGGTCTCGGTGGCGACATCCTTGCCGAGCTGCTCGAGACTGTTGAGTTGCAGGATCTCGATGTACTGGTACGGCGCCGCGCCGCCGGTCAGCAGGCCGGACGACTTCAGCACTTCGAACTTCTTGACCGAAGGCAGCTTGTTGACGATCGGCAGATCCGTCTCGCGCGCGAACTTCTCGTAGTCCGCCACGCTCACACCAGGCTTCAGGTTGAACAGCACCACTACTGTTGTCATGAGCACTCCCTGTGCAGATTGTCTTGATGCGGGCCGGCAGGCAGTCTAGGAAGTCGCGACCACTCCCGCAAGGCAAGCCCGTGAGCAGCACCGAATTCCCCAATCCGACCCCGTTGATCGACGCGCCCACCCTGTTCGCGCAGCTGCAGGACCCCGCTCTGCGCATCCTCGATACCACGGTGCAGATGGCAGGCAAGCCGGGAGGCGGCTATTCGATCGCCAGCGGCCGCGACGCCTACCGGGCTGCCCACCTGCCCGGCGCGGGGTTCATCGACGTGCTGGAATCATTGTCGGACACCGGTCACCGACTGCGTTTCATGATGCCGACGGAGGAGCAGTTTGTACGGGAGATGTCGGCGGTCGGCGTGGGGCCGGACAGTCGCGTCGTGCTGTACAACTCCGGCCCGAGCTGGTGGGCCACCCGCGTGTGGTTCATGTTGCGCGAATTCGGTTTCGACCGCGCCCAGGTTCTCGATGGCGGACTCGAGGCCTGGCGCCACGCAGGCCTGCCGCTCAGTGATGCCGCATGCGCTTACCCGCGAGCGCAGTTCGTGCCCGGGCCCCGCCGAACGGTGTTCGTCGGCAAAGAGGCTGTGCTGAATGCTGTGCGGCGCCGCGACTCGCACCTGGTCAACGCGCTGTCACCCGATGTGTTCCGCGGCGAGACGGTCAACTACGGCCGTCCAGGCCGGATCCGCGGCAGCGTCAACGTGTTCGCGCGTGACCTGCTCGACGCGGACACCCAGCGTTTCAGGCCGGCACCGGTGCTGCGCGATCGCCTCGCCAGCGCCGGCGTGCTCGACGGCAAGCCCGTCATCCACTACTGCGGTGGCGGCATCTCGGCCACCACCGATGCCTTCGCGATGCTGCTGCTCGGGCACGACAACGTATCGATCTACGATGCCTCGATGACCGAGTGGGGCCCCGACGAAAGCCTGCCGATGGAATCCGGTTGAAACGGCCGTCGCGCGCCTCGCGAACGCCGCGCTCAGCGGCGGCTAGAAGCGAAAGGTGTGTCCAAGCCGCGCCTTCAGGTTGCGCTTTTCAAGGTCCCCGCCCACCGCCTCGTCGTTCTCCCGCACTTCGAGATCGCGATTGGTCTCGTTGCGCAGGATCACCAGCATCTCCGCGGTGCTCTGCAGCGCGAACGGAAATTCGTGCCAGGTGCCGATGTGCATCATGAAGCCCGCGCGACCATCGAAACGCAGCGCGCGGACGCTCGCGGGATCGGGTTGGGCCGTATCGGTGGGCGCACCCACCACGACCACGAAGGCCGCACCGCCCAGAGGAATGAACGCCTGCGTGTGCTTGAAGTGCCGCTCCATCCAGATCACTTCGTTCGGTCGCGGATGTACCCGCGCGAGCGACAGGCAGGTGTCGGCATCCGAGCTGAAACGCGCAGGCGACCAGAGCTCGACCCGGTCGCCATAGAAGCTCGACGTGCGCGGCGCCGTGCGCTCGTCGACGCCCAGCAACGCTCCGTACGGTGCGACCGCCTCGTGCGTCGCCGCTTCGATTGTCAGTGTCCTGAACGCATGTGTCATGGCAGCCTCCCTGGCCTGTGGCCGATAATCGCGGGCGCGCATTTGATCGTCAATTCGAACCTCAGGGTGCCTGCGTGACGACATACTCGGTTTGGCAGTACCTGCACATCCTGCTGTTCGTCTACTGGCTGGGCGCCGACCTCGGCGTGTTCCTGGCATCTCGCTACGTCGCACGCGCGGATCTGCCAACGGCCGAGCGGCTCCGATTCCTGGAACTGCTGCTCAAGATCGACATGGGGCCGCGCACCGCCCTGATCCTGATCATCCCGGTCGGCATCGAGCTCGCAACCGCGCTGGGACTCATCGCGCTTGGCAATGGCGCCGTGCTGGGCATCTGGCTGCTGTCGCTGGCGTGGCTCGCGCTGTCCTGGTACCTGTTCTTCAATGCCCGCAACCCCGCGGCACAGCCGCTGATGCGGCTGGACCAGGGCATTCGGGTTTCTGTGGCGCTGCTGTTCCTGTCGCTGGGCGTGCTGTCGTGGCTGCAGGGCGCGCCGCTCGGCTCACGCTGGCTGGCCGCGAAGTTCGTGCTGTTTGCGGGCGTGGTGGTGCTCGGCCTGATCCTGCGAACCATCATTCGCGATTGGGTCGTTGGCTTCGGGCTGCTGCGCGATCCGGCCAGTGTCGACAGCGCCAACGCACTGATCTTCTCCGCCTACCGGCGCGCGACGCGCTTCGCGCACACTCTATGGCTGCTGGTCGCGCTGATCGCGTTCCTTGGCGTGACCAAGCCACTGCTGGGCGGCTGAGGGACGGACTCGATGAACTACCCGACCCTGTTCTCGCCAATCCGCATAGGTCCGATGCAGCTCGCGCATCGCGCGGTCATGTCGGCGCACGGCATGGGCCTCGGTGCGGGCGGACCCGGCGTCAGCGACCGTTACCGCGCCTACCTCGTGGAGCGCGCGCGCGGCGGCGCCGCAATGGTCGGAATCGAGTCTGCGCCGGTGCATCACACGACGTTCAGCCGCAGCCTCGTGATCCGGCTGGACGACGACGGCTGCATTGCGAGCCTGCGGCTGCTCGCGGAGCAGGTGCACGCGGCGGGCGCAAAGCTGGCGATAACGCTCTGGCACGGTGGCCACAAGGACGGCGCGCTACGCGGGCCCTACTCGGTCGCGCCGTCTCCGATTCCGAGCATGAGCGGCGATGTACCCAAGGCCTTGACGCGCGCGGGTATCGTCGAGATCGTCGCGGCATACGGCCGTGCCGCAGCCCGGTGTCGCGCAGCCGGCCTGGACTGCCTCGAGGTGCAGACCGCGACCGACTATCTGCTTGGCTCATTCCTTTCGCCGGCCTTGAACCATCGCGACGATGAGTACGGCGGCACGCTGCAGAATCGGGCGCGCATCGTGGTCGAGGTGCTGGAGCGCGTGCGCGCTGCAGCCGGACCGTCGATCGCCGTCGGTGTGCGTTGCTCGGCGCGGCACGACATCCCCGGCGCGACCGTCGACTACACGCTGGAAGAGTCGCTCGCGGCCATGAGCCTGCTCGATCGCGCCGGCCTGGTTGACTACGTCAGCGTGATGGCCGGGTCCGGCTGGGCCGAGGGCGTCTCCATTCCCGCGATGCATCATCCGCGAGTCCCGCTTGCGGCCGAAGCCGCGGCGTTCCGCAGGGCGCTGCGCGTGCCGGTGTTCGTCGCGGGGCGGATTCGCACCGCCGCGGAAGCCGAGCGCACTCTGGTCGAGGGCCATGCCGACGTCATTGCAATGGCACGAACCTGGATCGCGGATCCCGAGTGGGGCCGCAAGCTGCGGGAGCAGCGCGAGGCGCAGATCCGCCCCTGCATGTCCTGCAACCAGGGCTGCGTTGGTCATGTCTTCCGCGGCGTGCCCGGCACCTGCGTGCTTAATCCACGCGCCGGTCGCGAGCTGGAACTCCCGGCTGCCCCTGCGCACGCCACGACGAGTACCCGCCGCATTGCCATCGTCGGAGGCGGGCCAGCCGGCCTCGAGTGCGCGCGCCTGGCAGCCGAGACGGGTATGCGTGTGACGCTCTATGAAGCCAGCGCTCAGCTGGGCGGCCAGTGGCGGCTCGCAGCGCTGGCACCGGGGCGCGAGGAGCTCGGGCTGCCGTTGCAATGGTGGAGCAGCGAACTGGCGCGTCTCGGCGTGAACATACAGCTCAATCACACGGTGGACCCCGCGGCACCACCCGACGCCGATCAGGTGATCTGGGCAGTCGGCGCGCGCCCGGCGCAGACCGCGGTCTGGCGCCTGCGGCCGTTCCTGCGCGCTGGCATCCCGGGCACAGCGGGACTGCCGCACGGCCGCGACGTGATGGCCGGCAGCGTGCGGCCGCAGGGACGCGTTGCCGTCATCGACGAGGAAGGCGGCTGGGCCGCCATTGGCCTGGTCGCGACGCTGCTCGCCGCGCCGCAAGTCGCGCACGTCATCGTGATCACCAGTGAGCCGCAGTTCGGGCAAACCGTTGCCGCCATCACGTTCGAGGCGGGTTCACTCGGCTGGATCGCCGCGGCACTGGCGGCCGACAGACTTACAGTGGTTCCGAGCTTAGTATCGCAATACATTGATTCTAGAACGATTGAATTGACTTCCCGGCGGTCACTCACTGGCTTTGACAGCGTCGTGCTGGCGACCGGGACGGCCGCGACTGCATGGCCAGATGAACCGGGGGCGCTGGGAATCGGGGATTGCGTTGCCCCGCGCGGCATCTGGGCAGCGACCTCGGACGCGGCACGCGTGATCGCCGGGCTGGCGCAGGAACATCAGAACGGGATGCGTTGACCGTCCCAGGCGAACACCTGGCCGCTGGCCGCCGGACTGAGCTGGTCGAGCACAGCCAGCAGCCGTGCGGCGGCAAACTCAGGTGCGAATAGTTTCCCGGGAGCCACGCCGCCCTGGAACGGTTCGGACAGTACCGAATCGACGGTACCCGGATGCAACGCGACGCAGAGCGCATGGCGGTTGCGACGCGCCAGCTCTACCGAGAGCGTACGGATGAGCATGTGCAGCGCGGCCTTCGAGGCCCGGTAGGCGTACCACCCACCCAGCCGGTTGTCTTCGATCGAGCCGACGCGCGCCGACAGCGCCGCAAACACGCCCTTCCTGTCCGCTGGCAATAGTTCGAGGAAATGTCGGGCAACCAGCGCCGGGCCGATCGCATTGACGGCGAACGCGCGCGCCAGCGTGTCCGCGCGCAGGCTGCGCCAGGTTTTCTCCGGTTGCAGGTCATTTGCGGCGTCGTGCAGCACGCCACTTGCCACGAGCACGAGGTCGATGTCCCCGCCGGTGCGGCATTCAGCGGCAGCGCTCGCGATGGACGCCTCCTGCTCCGCGTCCCACACCCGTGCCCTGACCTTCGGTGAATCCCAGGTGCGGTCGCGACGCGAGAACGCGAACACCTCGGTCACGGTGGGTGCGGCCACCAGTTGCTCGACGAACGCGCGCCCGATTGCGCCGCCCGCACCAAACACCGCGGCGCGCATCGGCGTTTGCAGCTAGACCGGCGCGTAGCCGATCAGGCTCACGGGAATGCCATCCGGGTCGAAGAAGATGGCCTCGGAGTAGCGCCCGGGAGGCGTCGCATCGCCGGGTGTCGTCTTGACGTACGCGGTGGGCTCGGTGATGAAGCGCACGCCGGGGCAGCTCCGCAGGCGGGGCAGTACTTCATGCATCGCAGTGGTCGTGAACACGACCGTGGCCTGGCCATACATCGGGAACGCCGCCGGGGCGGGCAGCGCCTGGGGCAGCGTCGGCAATGCCTCGCTGATCTCGTACAGCCCGACCCAGCCATGCGTGGCGCCCGCCGGCGCCAGGTGCAGGATGCGCAGGCTGGCGGATTCCAGGCCAACCATGCGGCCAATCGCCGCTCCGGCAACGCGCTTGTCCTCGAGCACATCAAGACCGAGTGCGTCACGGTACAGCGCCAGCGAGCGCTCCGCGTCCCGCACCCAGAGCGTCATCCGCTTGATCGGCCCGGTGCCGCTCATGCGCAGTTGGTCAGCGTGCCAGGCCGAGACTGCCCGGGTTCATGCGGCCCTGCGGATCGAGCAGCGCCTTGACCTGCGTCAGCAGCTGCGCCGCAGATGGCTCGAGACCTTCCTGGTAGCGATAGAACTTGCCGAGCTGGAAGCTCACCGCGCCGCTTTCCATGAACACGCGCGCGAGGTCCTCGCGGATTGTCGCGACCGCAGCCGCGGCGGCGGGATTCGGCGCGTATTTTGGCAGGCGCGCGAGGTAATCGGCATCGAGCACGCGTTCATGGAACGCATTGCGCG
>JANPDV010000316.1:0-6403 GCA_031431655.1 Gammaproteobacteria bacterium
GATTGCGGCGCGCAGCGGCACCGGTATCGCGCCGTGCAGCTCTATCGTCAGGTAGGAGATGCAGCGGCGCGCGTCCAGTTGGCCGGGGCCGGTGATCGCGCCGGTCGGGCAGGCCGGGATGCAGGCCTCGCAGCTGCCGCAGTGCGCGCTCGCGGTCGCGTCGACCGGCAGCGGCAGGTCGGGGTAGATCTCGCCGAGGAAGAACCAGGACCCGGCATCGCGCGCGATCAGGTTCGTATGTTTGCCGATCCACCCCAGGCCTGCGTTGCGCGCGAGTGCCTTCTCCAGCACCGGCGCGGAGTCGACGAACACCCGGTAGCCGCCGCCGCCGACGCGACTGCTGAGCCACGCGGCGAGCTTCGCGAGGGCCGCGCGCAGCACCTTGTGATAGTCGCGGCCAAGCGCGTAGCGTGACACGTAGGCCAGGTCCTGGTCGCGCAGCACCGACTCCGCATCGGCGGCCTCCGAAGGCCAGTAGTCCATGCGCGCGCTGATGATCCGGACGGTCCGCGGCACGAGTTCGGCGGGACGCACGCGGCGCGTGCCGTGGCGCGCCATATAGTGCATCTCGCCGTGGCGGCCCGCATCGAGCCAGCGCTGCAGGTGCGCGGCATCGGCATCCAGCGCTGTGTCAGCCACGCCGATCGAGGCGAAGCCGAGGCCCTGTGCTGCGGCGGTTAGCTCGCGGCGCACCTGGGCAAGGTCCGGTGCGGCGGCGGGAGTCGACATCGCCTCTCAGTATACTGGCCCCATGAGACTGCCCGACGCGATCTACTCCACCCGGCAGATCCGGGAACTCGAGGCCCACGCCATCCTTGAGCTGGGCATACCGGCCTATGCACTGATGAAGCGCGCCGGGGAGGCCGCCCTGCGCGCCATGCGCACCCGCTGGCCCACGGCAAGGCGCATCGGCGTGGTCTGCGGCGGCGGCAACAACGGCGGCGACGGTTACGTGCTTGCGCGGTTCGCAAAGGCTGCGGGCCTCGACGTGGTGGTGTTTGCCGCCGTGGCGCCGGCACTATTGCGGGGCGACGCGGCGCGTGCCTGCGAGGAGTTTCGTGACGGCGATGGGACGATTCGCGAGTTCGAGGCTGGCGCACTGTCCGACGTTGACGTGGTCGTCGATGCACTGCTCGGCATTGGTCCCGAGGGTCCGGTGCGAGAAGCCGCCGCCAGCGTCATAGGCGTGATCCGCGCCGCGGCGCGACCGGTGTTCGCGCTGGATCTGCCGTCAGGCCTGTCGGGCGATACCGGCCTGCCACTGGGTTGCGCGGTGCGGGCCGATTGCACGCTGACTTTCGTCGGGCTCAAGACGGGTCTGTTCCTCGGCGACGGGCCGGAGTATTCCGGTTCGCTGGTGTTCGACGACCTGGGAGTGGTACCGCCATCGCGCGAGTTGCTGGCACCGCGGCTGACGCGGATTCTCGAAGCGGAACTACCGGCCGCGTTGCCACGCCGGCCACGTGCCTCGCACAAGGGGCTGTTCGGTCGGGTGCTCGTCGTCGGCGGCGGCGCGGGCATGCCGGGGGCGGCACGCCTCGCAGGCGAGGCGGCGCTGCGCGTCGGCGCCGGCGTCGTGAAGGTTGCGGTCGCGCCTCAGTCGGTCGTGGCCGTCGCGGCCGGCCGCCCGGAGCTGATCGTGCACGCGATCGAGCATGTCGATGAGCTTTCGCCGCTGCTCGCATGGGCTGACGTGGTCGCCATCGGTCCGGGTCTCGGTCGCGATGCGTGGGCACAGGCCCTGGCCGCGGTCTGTTTCGATGCGCAGCGGCCAATCATCGTCGATGCCGACGCGCTGACCTTGCTGGCCGACAACGCACGGCAGGCGCGCGCAGACTGGGTGCTGACGCCGCACCCGGGCGAAGCGGCGCACCTCATCGACAGCTCCGGATCCGATATCCAGGCCGATCGCCTTGCTGCACTCGAACAGGTGGTGGCACGGTACGGAGGCATCTGCGTGCTCAAGGGCGCCGGCACGCTGATAGGGGGGCCCGGGCGCGTGCCAGCGATCTGCGAGCGTGGCAATCCAGGCATGGCGGCGCCGGGGATGGGTGACGTGCTCACCGGCGCAATCGCCGGTATCCATGCGCAGATCGGCGATCCCTGGGTGGCCGCGCGAGTCGGCGTGCTGGCGCACGCGATGGCGGGTGACGCGGAGGGTCGCAATGGCGAGCGCGGTGTGCTGGCCAGCGAAGTCGCGCGCGAGCTGCGCACCTGGGTCAATTTTCAATGAGCAGCGGCGCCGGCAGCTCGGCCGCCGGTGCCCCGCCGCTGGAGTCGCGCTGTGAATCCGAGCGCGACACGCTCGCGCACGCGCAGCGGTTTGCACAGGCGCTTCGCTTCGAAGGCCCGACGGCTCTGCAGGTCCACCTCGTCGGCGGCCTGGGTGCCGGCAAGACCACCTGGGTGCGCGGCCTGCTGCAGAGCCTCGGGGTGACGACGCCGGTGCGCAGCCCGACGTATTCCCTGATGGAACTCTACGGCGTGGCTGGTGGCCACTGTCTGCACGCCGATCTCTACCGACTCGCCGACGGCGGCGACCTGGAGACGCTGGGGTTCGCGGATCATGACCGTCCCGGATCGGTCTGGTTCATCGAGTGGCCGGAACGGGCGGCCGGTCATCTTCCCGCGCCCGAACTGATCGTGAAATTCGAACGTGCCGGCGAGCTGCGCTGGATACGTGTCGAGGCGCATGGTGCGCGCGGGCAGGCATGGCTCGAGCGGGTCGAGAACTCTGCTTGAATTGTCCGGCTGCAGCGCCTAGATTACGCAGCAGCTGACACATGGAAGTCCCTGAATTTTGGAATCTTTGTTGCCTTCGAGCGCCTTCAAGTCAACACCTTCGGGCGGGCGTGTCGCTGGCGTTCTGTTGTTGATGGTGTCGCTCCCGTTGCTGCTGTCGCCGTCCGCCCTGGCGGTAGCCGGCAATCGCCCGTCGACCGAGATCCGCGCGGTGCAGTTGCGAGGCGACGCGTCGCTTACGCGCGTCGAGATCGAAACGTCGTCCAGGCTGGCGCCGCGTTTCTTCATGCTCGACGCGCCGCGCCGCGCCGTGCTCGATCTGCCGGGAGCGCGCCTGGCACCAGGTCTTTCACTGCCGCGCGCGTCCGGCGCGGTGCGCTCGGTACGCAGCGGCAGGCCTAATCCGGCAACGCTGCGGCTGGTGTTCGAAGTGGACGCGGCGACGCGCGTGCGCTTGCTTCCCGACCCGCTCCGTGGCGCGCGGTTGAGCGTTGAATTCGCCGCCCACGACGCAGCCGCGCCCAGGTTCGACGTAGCTACCCCTGCGGCCATGCCGGATGCGGCACCGAGGGTGGCGGTTGTTGCCAGCCACATGCCGCGGGATACCGGCCGGGAAGTGGTGGTGGCGATCGATGCGGGGCACGGCGGCACGGATCCTGGCGCCATAGGTCGGCAGGGAACGCGCGAGAAGGATGTCGTGTTGCGAATTGCGCGTGCGCTCGCCCAGCGCATCAATGCCGAACCCGGGATGCGTGCGGTACTGACCCGCGAGGGCGATTACTTTCTGACGCTGCGACAGCGGATGCAGCGGGCGCGCGCGGCGCGTGCGGACATGTTCGTTTCGGTGCATGCCGATTCGGTCGGCAATAGTGGTGTCTCGGGCGCTTCGGTCTACGTGCTGTCGGAGAAGGGCGCCACCGACGAGCAGGCTCGCTGGCTTGCCGAACGCGAGAATGCCGCCGACCTCAAGGGCGGGGTTTCGCTCGACGACAAGGACCAGATGCTGGCTTCGGTGCTGCTGGACCTGTCGCAGGCCGCGAGCATCAGTGCGAGCATGGAGGCCGCGGAGCGCGTGCTGCGGTCGCTGGATCGGGTCGGCGAGGTGCGCAAGCCGCGGGTGCAGCAGGCCGGCTTCGTTGTGCTGAAATCGCCGGACATTCCGTCGATGCTGGTCGAGACTGCCTACATCTCGAACCTCGATGACGAGCGCCGGCTTGGCCAGGATGCGTACCGCGAGCGACTCGCCGACGCCATGTTTGCAGGCGTGCGGCATTACTTCGAAGAGCATCCGCCCGAAGGCACCCGTTTCGCATCGGAGCGCAAGGGCAGCACCCCGGCGACGACGGCCCTGCGGTAGTGACCGCCCCGCGAGTTGCGGCGTGCGGCCGTGGCACCCAAGCCTGCCGGTATACTCCGCAGCGCCCCAATGCCGATCCGCTTCCTCCCCTCTGCACTGATCGACCAGATCGCCGCTGGCGAGGTGGTCGAACGTCCGGCGTCCGTCGTAAAGGAGCTGGTCGAGAACGCGCACGACGCGCAGGCGCGGCGCATCGCGGTCGATGTCGAGCGCGGTGGCGCCGGGCTGATCCGCGTCAGCGACGATGGCATCGGCATCCCGGCTGATGAGCTGGAACTGGCCGTGCAGCGTCATGCCACCAGCAAGATCGCCACTCTGGATGATCTCGAGGGCCTCGACAGCCTTGGCTTCCGCGGCGAGGCCCTGCCGTCGATCGGTTCCGTGGCGCGAATGCGCGTGGTGTCGCGCGTCGCCTCCGCCGCCACTGCGGGCGAGGTCAGCGTCGACGGCGGTCAGATCACGCCACTGCGGCCGGCCGCGCATCCCTCGGGCACGAGAATCGAAGTGCGCGACCTGTTCTTCAACGTGCCGGCGCGGCGCAAGTTCCTGCGCAGCGATGCGACTGAACTCGGCCATGTCCTGCGCTGGATCGAGCGCTTTGCGTTGAGCCATCCGCGCGTCGCTTTCGTGCTGCGCAACTCCGGGCGCATGGTGTTCGAAGCGGCTGCCGCATCCCCCGCGCCATCGGGCGGCACCGGGGAGGGCGAGTCGATCTCGCTGCGGCAGCGGGTCACGCAGGTGCTCGGCGAAGCATTCATGGCCAGCGCCCTGCCGGTAGATCGGCAGTCCGGCCCCGTGCATCTGCACGGCTGGTTGGGCGCGCCCACCGCGTCACGCAGCCAGTCTGACCAGCAGTTCTTCTTCGTCAACGGCCGCGTGGTGCGTGATCGCGTGCTCGCCAGCGCCGTTCGGCTGGGTTATCGCGATGTGCTTTATGCCGGTCGGCAGCCAGCCTATGTTCTCGCCCTGGATCTGGATCCGCGCCTGGTCGACGTCAACGCGCATCCGCAGAAACTCGAAGTACGGTTCCGCGATTCGCGCCAGATCCATGACTTCGTGATGCGTGAGACGCTGCGCGCGCTGGCGGTCACCGCCGGCAGCGGCCCGGCTCCCGCGCAGCACTCGGCGCCGTCCGGGCCGCCATCGGGGCCGGTCTCGGCCAACTTCTTGCGTGCGGCAGCCCTCGACCTGCCTGCCTCCAGCGATCTCCCGGTCGATTGGGCTTCCGGCGCGGCAGGGCCCCAGGCTCAGGGAGACGCGGTTCAGGAGCCGCAGCCGCCGGCACCGTGGGGTGCGCCGGCCGCAACAGCATCCGACCAGCCACTGGGCACCGCGATCGCACAGCTGCATGGGATTTACATCCTCGCGCAGAACCGCAGTGGCCTGGTGCTGGTCGACGCGCACGCGGCGCACGAGCGCGTGCTGTACGAGCAACTGAAGCAGCAGCAGTCGCTGCGCGTTGCGTCGCAGCGCCTGCTGGAGCCGATCGTGCTGCCGTTGCGTGCGCATGAGGCCGTCGCCCTGCAGCGTCATCGCGGCGAGTTCGAGCGCGCCGGTTTCGAGTTCGATCTGCTTGGGCCGGGCACGCTGGCAGTGCGGCAGGTGCCCGCGTTGTGGGGCACCGCCGACCCGACGGGTTTCGTACAGGATGTGGTTGCGGACTTGCTCGAGGAGCGCGGCTCTCACCACCTCGGGTCTGCCACCGACCGGTTGCTGGGCAACATTGCCTGTCGCGCCGCGATCAAGGCGAACCGCAGGCTCACCATTGCGGAAATGAACGCGCTGCTGCGCCAGATGGAGCAGACCGAGCGCGCGAGCCACTGCAATCACGGCCGCCCGACCTGGACGCAGTTGTCGATGGGGCAGCTCGACCACATGTTCCTCCGCGGTCGCTAGCGGTGCCGGCGGCAGCGGTGCCGGCCGAGACGATCGCGCGCGGTGCCGATCTTCCGGTGCTGCTGCTGATGGGCCCGACGGCCAGCGGCAAGAGCGACTGGGCGCTGGCGCTGGCGCAGCGCCAGCCGATCGAGATCGTCAGCGTCGACTCGGCCCAGGTGTATCGCGGCCTGGACATTGGTACGGCCAAGCCCGCCGCGACGGTGCGAATGCAGGTGCCGCACCATCTGATCGACATTCGCGACCTGGGCCAGCAGTACACCGCCGGCGATTTCGTCAACGACGCGCTGGCTTGCATTGCCGCGATCCGGGGTCGCGGCGCCCGGCCGGTCCTGGTGGGGGGCACCGCCCTGTACTTCCGCGCCTTGCTGCACGGGCTGGCCGCGCTGCCGGTCGTCGATCCGGCGG
>JANPDV010000317.1:0-1520 GCA_031431655.1 Gammaproteobacteria bacterium
GCGCCTGTCGCAACGATCAGAGCACAGACTGCCCGCCGTCGACGGGCAGCACCACGCCGGTAACGTAGCGCGACTCGTCGGAGAACAGCCACAGCACCGCGTCGGACACGTCCTCGGACTGGCCGATGCGGCCCATCGGGATGCGCGAGTCGAAGATCTTCTCGTTGCCGCCCGTGACCTTCATCGCCTTCTCGGTCTTGATGAAGCCGGGGCAGACGACGTTGATGCGGATGCCCTGCTTCGCATACTCGATGGCGGCCGCGCAGTACATGCCGACCAGGCCGTGCTTGGCGGCGGTGTAGTGGCTGTTGCTGGCGAGGTAGCGGATGCCCGCGATCGAGCTGTTGCCGACGATCGAGCCGCCGCCGGACTTCAGCATCAGCGGGATCTCGTACTTCATCTGCAGGAAGTTGCCGCGCAGGTTGGTCGTCATGACCATGTCGAAGTCGGCGGTGGGGAGTTCGTGCAGCGGCGCGCCGGGCGAACCGGTGCCGACGTTGTTGAACGCGTAGTCGAGCCGGCCGTGACGCGACTCGACCGTTGCCAGCAGGGCGCGCACCTGGGCCTCGTCCGTAACGTCGGTCTGTACGAACAGTGCCTCGCCACCGGCGTCGCGGATCGACTTCTCGACCGCGCGCCCCTCGTCCGCGCGTCGGCCGCAGAACACCACGCGCGCCGACTCGGCCGCGAGGGCCCGGGCCGTTACGGCGCCCATGCCGGAGGTTGCGCCCGTGACCAACGCCACCTTGCCGGCAAACCGCGCACCGCGGGACGACGGGATGGCCTTGCCGCTGGCGCCGGTGGCCGCGGCGGCCGGCAGGGTACTCGCCAGGGACAGCCCGGCTCCGGCGAGAATTGCGCGCCGCGTGAAATCCTGGTCTTGCATCAAACTGCTCCCGTCTGTAGTGCCGGTCATTCTCGTGGGGGCACTCTTCCAAGGCGAGCAAGGATCGGCGCCGCCCGCTTCAGCCGCTCGCCAGTCTGTGCGGACGGCGTGCCGATTACATAGTAGCTCGCGACCGAGTCCTTCAGCTCGAACGTACCCAGCAGAAGCCCGGCTGCCAGCGCGCCGCCGACGCCGCTTGCGGCTGCCGGCAGCAACTCTCGCCGCAGTTCCATCAATGCCTGCCGCAGGCTGGCGTCAACGCCAGGAACCGCAGCCTCGCCGCGCGCATGATTCCGGCCGGCTGCAGGCGCAGCGGCGCTGGGGGTGGCCGCGACAGGGTCAGCGACAATACGGTCAACGAGCCACGATCGCGCCTGGCGCGCGCAAGGCCGCCAGACCGAACGTTGCGCACCGACAGCTGCGCCGCCACGCCATGGAGGGTGCCCTCGGCAATGACCTGCTCGAAGTAGTCAAAGCCCTCTGCGCTCTGGCCGCTCGTCCGGGGGCCGTTGCTCACCGCGGCAAGCCCCAACAGCCTGAAACAATCCGCTTCGGCCAGCCGGCTCTTATGATAGAGCCATTAAACCAGAGCACCGATCACGACGAATCCAATCAGAAAACCGGGCATCGTTTA
>JANPDV010000318.1:0-3608 GCA_031431655.1 Gammaproteobacteria bacterium
CCGCGCGCCGACGGCGCACCCGGCGCATTGACCACCGCATCATCCGCATAGTTCGCCGCAACTCCCGCGGCGTCCCCAGCGGCATAGGCCTTGAACCACGCGGCATTGACCGCCCGAACCGCCGCTTCCTCAGCTGCGGGATCGGTCTTCGACGCCTGCGTGCAGGCCGTGAGAACCAGGACGCCAGCCACGGCCAGCATCCATCGACGAGTGTTCTGCATGATAACTCCCTCTGTTTTGTCGTGAATGACCGGTGACGACTGGAGGGTCGCGCGATACCGGGCGGCGGGTATCGTGCACCCCGATGTCATGGTCGGCAAGGCCTGCATCCGCGGTACCCGAGTCATCGTCGGCAGGGTCGTTGGCCAGATCGCGGCCGAGCGTTCGTCAGCCCAGCATCCGCCTCGCCACCTCCCGCGCCGACCCCGCGGCGCCCTCGGTACCGATCGTGCCCGGCGGCGTGCAGCCGTCACCGACGTTGTAGAGATTCGCGATCGGCGTGGTCACGGGCATCATGTGGCCGGCCCAGCGATGCATGCCGGGGCTCTGGCCCGAGTGCCGCGCGTGGACGAGGAATTTCGCACCGGCCAGCTGCCCCGGGAAGTTTGCCTCCAGCTCCGCGAGGGTGTTCTGCAGTTCCGCCTTGAGGTCCGCGTTCGCGGCGTCGGTCGGCGCGCCGAACGCGGTGTGCAGGAACTGGCCGGGCGGCGACACGCTCGGGGAGATCAGTGACGGGATCTCGAGGTAGATGAGGTTGCGGGTGTTGCCGAACACCATGCAGCCGTCGAAGCCTTCGAGCAGCGGCGCGCCGGTCACGAACGAGATGTGGAAGATGGGCGCCTCGTGCGGGGCGGCGTCGAGTCGCTCGAGGTAGGCCGGATCCTCGAACTGCCCGCGTCCGCCGGCGAGCCCGATGGTGCGCGCGGGTCCGGTGTTGGAGATCACGAAGTCGGCAGCGAGAAAGGTTTCGGGCTGGTCCGCGGGCTTTGCGACCACGCCGGTCGCGCGACCGTTCTCGAGCACGATCCGGTGGCAGTTCGTGTGACGCAGCACCTTCGATCCGCGCGCTTCGATCGCAGCCGCCAGCGCTTCCATGTTCGCGCCGTTGCCGTCGGGCGCCATGCCGAAGCGACTGCCGCGGCTGCTGTACCTGAGGAACCGAAAGAACTCGCCGGCCGGGATCTCATGCATGCCGGTGCCGATCAGCGCGGCGCAGAAGCCCTGGAACAGGTCCTTGACGTCGGCGTTGTCCGTCTCGAGGTCGAGCCACGCCTTGAACGTGATCGTGTCGGGTGGGACGCTCTTCATCGCGGCGACGAAACCGTCGAACAGCTTCCTGGCGCCCTCATCGTCGCCGTTGAAGGCAAAGGCGATCAGCCCGCGCAGCCCGCCGCCGGACTTCTGCTGGTCGAAATCGCCATGTCGCAGGCGATAGCGCATCCGGCCCGTGAGCTCGATCATCTGCAACGGCACGCCCAGCAGGTCGAACGGCTCGCGCGTCGCGTTGTGCCCGGCCATCGGGATCATGATCGCGCCGGTCGTCACGCGCACCCCGTCGCGCTCGCGATGCGAACAGCGGCCGCCGAGGTGCCCTGATTTCTCCAGCACGAGCACCCGCTTCCCGGCGGCAACCAGTCGCGCAGCGACGCACAACCCGCCCATGCCCGCGCCGATGACGATGGCATCCCAGCGTTCCGTCACGGACTCTCCTGAACGGCGCTCGCTGGCGCGTGCCTCCATAGCCCCGGCCGCGCCAGCGCGCTCCCTCAGGGCTTCGCCGGCGCCGGCTTCTGCTGCTGCGCGTAGTACTCCAGGCTCGACAGGTTCGGCTTGGCCCAGGAGTCCTTGCCGGGCGCTTCGAGCATGTACGGCAGGTTCTTCTGCATGTACGCGAGGACCTTGGGCTTGAAGCCGCCAACGTTGTCGCAGGTGAACATCGTCGACTGATAGAGGATGTGGCCGGGCGACTGGCCCATCAGCATCCACGGCAGCCAGGGCGTGACGCGCGCCCAGTGGCCGCTGTGGTCCACCGTCAGCTTCGACTCATTCTGCAGATCGGCGAGCGGCAGGATCCAGGTGAACACTTCCGTCACCTGGTTGAACTTGCCCGAGCTCTCGCGCGGCCACTTGTCCGGCTGCAGCGCAGAGGGGTAGTAGAGGTTGATATGCGTTTCGGCCGCGACCAGTCCGCCGCCGACCTCGCGCCAGTTCAGCACATACGGCTGTCGCGGGATGTTGGTGTTCTTGTTGAGGCCACCATATGACGGCGGCAATGGCCGGAACTCCTCATAGGTCTCGTTCCACGGATCGTTGTAGACGTGCACCACGCGTACTTTCTCGTTGGTGTACGGATTGGGGAACTCGTTGAGCACGTCACCCGTGGCGAGATCGGTGTACAGCACCGTCTCGCGATGCAGCACGCGATAGCTGCCGTCGGGCTGCTTCCAGGCCTGTCCCGCGGACACGACCTCGAAACCGCACAGGTCCTTCACGGCTTCGCCGGGGCGCACGCCAAGCACGATGCCGCTGGCGCCGCCGTGCTTCGTCTTCGACTCATCGACGCTCGCCGCGATGCGCAAACGCGCCATCATGTTGCCCTTGCCGGTCGTGAGATCCAGGTAAGGGCCCTTGAGGCTGGCTGCCATCGCACCAGCCTGGGCGACAACAGTTCCGGCGCCACGCGCCGGCGTGGCCAGAGCACCGAGACCCGCGGCCATTGAGCCGGTGAGCAGAAAGTCGCGACGTTCCATGGGGATTCCTTAGCTTTGGGGATGGGGAGGATCGCTGAATCTGGGCGCCACCAGCGCGCGTTGTCAATGAATCCGCGGGCCGTGACCCATTTCGATCGTCAACCGCGCACTCGTCGCGAACGCCTTTACCGGCGTCGTCGCGGCATAGCCATCGGCGACGCTGTTACCGTTCGGGGACCGCCCGTCCCCGGCTGTTCCCGCGGATCCCGCGACCGAACACGATCCGGGACGTCACCCCCGAGGCCTTCGAGCGCCACCTGAACGAGCTGACGCCGCTCGCCGTGCTGCCCGGCTACGCGCCGTTCTGCGTGCTGCACGTGCACCGCGACTGGACGTCGACGAGCTGCCTCACCGTGCCGGTCACAGACGCGAACCGGCACCTGCTGCGCAGCGACTACGAGGCCCGCGAGCCCGCCGAGATCCCGATGGCGCCGATTACGATGATGCGCAACGCGCTCGGTGTCGCGGAGGGCGGCTCCGGCGTGGCGCTGGACCCGGACGCGTACCGTCGCAGCGTCGCGTTCTGGAGCGCGAACGCGAACTGGCGCTGACGAGCGCGGCGGTTCGTGGATCTCGTCCTGCGACCGGCAGCGGCTGGCGTTCCGCCGCCGCGCCTCCAGCTCTGAGGTGACTACTCCCCGAACCAGGTGGTGAATCCGAGGCTGACGCCGTGATTCACGCGCGCGTCCTCGAAATCGAAATCGCCGCTGACGGGGAAGTAGACCGCCGCGCGGTAGCGAAGGTCCACGCCGAAGCGGTCGGTGAAGCGGTACATGTAGCCGACGCTGATGTCGGGGCCGACCGTCGTCTCGTCGGCGAAGCCCGGTGCCCTGGCGGTGAAACCATTCGAGAAGACCT
>JANPDV010000319.1:0-8735 GCA_031431655.1 Gammaproteobacteria bacterium
GGTCAGCGTGCGCGCGTGCGCTCGCAGCCGCGCATGCAGCGCTGCGTGCAGCACGATGTTCTGCGTCATCCGGTGCGTGTAGACCACGCTCTTCGCGCGACCCGTGGTGCCGGAGGTATAGAGCAGCAGGTTGATCGTGTCGAAGTCGACTCCGCTCATGCGCGCACGCGCCTCGTGGGTCGCGATCAGTGCCTCGTACCCGTCATCGGGCGCACCGCCTTCGCGTCGCACCGTGGGCCACGCTGATCCGTCGAGCAGGCCTGCGAACTGCGCGTCGTGCACCACGACCGCTGGTTCCGCATTGGCAAGGATCGCGGCCATTTCGGCCGGCGCGAGACGCCAGCTCACCGGCACGAAGATCGCGCCGAGCTTCCAGCAGGCGAACTGCGTCTCGAAGTGATCCGTGCTGTTGTGGGCAACGAACGCGACCCGATCGCCGCGCCCGACGCCAAACCGCGACGCGAGGCCGGTCGCGAGGCGCGTCGCGCGCTCGTTGAACTGGCCATAGCTGAAGCGTCGCCCGGTTGCGAGATCCACGGCCGCAAGGCGGCCCGGGTCGAACTCTGCGTAATAGGCGAGCCAGTCGTAGACCGTGTCGAGAGAACGGGAACTTCGCGGCTGCATTCCCGGGCATCAGAATGCACCCGGCACGAGCGCGCATCGGTACTAGCCGCAGGCGAGATCGGCCTGCGCTGGCGGGCTCGCGCCCGATGGGGCGCTTGGATCTCCCTGGCCTGCTGACCCATACTCGAGTCGCGATGAAATCCACTGGCACGATGCTCTGGACCGCATGCATCCTGATGGGCTCGCTCTGCGTCGGCCCGCCCGTCGCGACGGCGGCGGAGCCGGACGCAGCTGCCGCGCCAGCACAGGCCACCCGCACCGGAGCCGCGGAATGAGGATCGTTGCGTTTGAATCCGGCGGGGTCCCTGACTGGGGCATCGTCGAGGGCGAGCAGGTGCGCGCCATCGGCCGTGCGGCACGCATCGACCTGGGGCATGCCCTCGGCGACGTGCCCGCGCTGCGCCGCCGCGTCGCGGCCGGCAAGTTCGCTTCGGCCCCGATGCTTGCCCTGGCCTCGATCGACTGCGAGTCACCGCGGCCAGATGCCGGCAAGGTGATCTGCGTTGGCGTCAATTACGCGGACCATGTCGCCGAGATGAAGCGCGAGCGCCCGGCGCACCCGTCGCTGTTCATTCGATTCGGTGACAGCTTGGTCGGCCACGGGCGCGCGCTGGAGATGCCGGCCGTGTCGGCAAGCTTCGACTGGGAAGGCGAGCTCGCCGTGGTGATAGGCCAGGCCACGTGGCGCGTTGCCGCGAGCGAGGCGCTGGCGCACGTCGCCGGCTACAGCTGTTTCGGCGACCACACGCTGCGCGACTTCCAGCGTCACACGACGCAGTTCACCGCGGGCAAGAACTTCCACCGCAGCGGCGCGATGGGCCCGTGGATCGTGACCGCCGATGAGATCCCCGACCCGCAGGCGCTGCAGCTGACGACGCGCGTCAACGGCGCGGTGATGCAGCAGGCGTCGACCGCGAGCATGCTGTTCGGCGTCGCCGAGATCGTCGCCTACGTCAGCACCTTCACGCCGCTGCGCGCCGGCGACGTGATCGCGACCGGCACGCCGGCCGGCGTTGGCGCCGCGCGCACGCCGCCGGTGTTCCTGCGCGAGGGCGACGTGGTGGAGGTGGCGATTGAGCGGATCGGCGTTCTGCGCAACGCGGTCGCGCGCGAGCGCGAGCGCGGACCGGGCGGCGGGCGGTAGATCCATACGATGGTGCGTGCCGGGGATGCATCCTGCCTGCGGCAGCAACAACGTCACGTCCGCATCACGGCAGCGTGATTCGACACCACAACACCACCATTCGACCGGGAGCAGACGAAGATGGCGGAACCTGCAGCCACGCAAGCCCTGAACTTCGCGGAGCTGCCGGTGGAGCAGATGCGCCAGCGCGCCCGCGAGTTCGCGCTGGAGATGCATCGCCGCCGGACCGTGCGCGAGTTCGACAATCGCCCGGTTCCAAGGGAGATCATCGAGGATTGCATCCGCGCAGCCTGCTCCGCGCCATCCGGCGCAAACCAGCAGCACTGGCGTTTCGTCGCCGTGGCGGATCCGGTCGTCAAGAAGCGGATCCGCGACGCCGCGGAAGCCGAGGAGCGTGAGTTCTATGGCCGGCGCGCCACTGAGGACTGGCTCGACGCGCTCGCGCCGCTGGGTACCGACGAGCACAAGCCCTTTCTCGAGATCGCACCCTGGCTGATCGCGATCTTCATCGAGCGTTTCGGCGTCGACGCGCAGGGCCAGAAGACCAAGCGCTACTACCCCGATGAGTCGGTCGGCATCGCGACCGGCATGCTGATCGCAGCCCTGCACCACGCGGGTCTGGCCACGCTGACGCATACGCCGAGCCCGATGAAGTTCCTGAACGAAATCCTCGGTCGGCCGAAGGACCTCGAACGACCGTTCCTGCTGCTGGTCGTCGGCTATCCAGCACCAGGATGCCGCGTGCCCGACATCCGGCGGCTGCCGTTCGAGGCGGTGGCGAAATTCCTTTAGGCAACGGCCGCCTGCGATCATCCTGAGGCTCACAGTGCGTCGCCTCTGCCAGTCAGGCCACGACTCCACGCCGGGCAGCGAGGGCAATCCCCTGCAACTCAGGTTGCTCGCTCCCGCTGCTGGACGCTAACCTGAGGCACGACAGCAGTCTCGGGCAAGGCGGAGGCGTTGGTCCTCCGATCCGCGGCATTGCTGCACCTCCTCCACGGCTCTTCATCTACTACATGCGAACCCACGCGATGCCTGTGTATTCCACCCGCCTCTGTTCCATCCTGCTGCTGCTGGTGGCCTGGGCCGCCATGCCGGCCGCAGGCGCCGCCAGCGCCTCTGCCATCGACCTGGGGACCGTGCCGCCGCGCCAGCCGGCCCCGAACGACGTCTCGGCATACCGCCGCTTCGTGCTGCCCAACGGCATGAAGGTGCTGCTGCTGTCGGACCCCAAGCTCAACGTCGCCTCGGCCTCGGTGGCGGTCGGCGTCGGCAGCCTGAGCGATCCCGCCGAACGCCAGGGTCTGGCGCATTTCCTGGAGCACATGCTGTTCCTGGGTACGGAAAAGTACCCCTCGGTCGAGGAGTTCGGCGAGTACCTGCAGCGCAACGGTGGCTACAACAACGCCTACACGGCGCGTGACCGCACCAACTATCACCTGGAAATCCGGCCGCAGGCGTTCGAGGGGGCGATCGACCGCTTCGCCCAGTTCTTCATTGCGCCGAAGTTCACGCCCGAGTTCACCCAGCGCGAGGTCTTTGCGGTCAACTCCGAGTTCCAGAAGAATCTCGAGAGCGACGACTGGCGCGAGTTCGCGTTGCGCAACTCGGTCTACCGTGCGGGCCATCCGGCGCGCAGCTTCAACATTGGCAGCCGCGAGACGCTGAAAGGCACCAGCCGCGACGAACTGCTGGAGTTCCACCGGCGCTACTACAGCGCGAACCGCATGACGCTGGCGCTCACGGGACCGTCGAGCCTGGATCAGCTCGAAGCCTGGGCACGGACCCATTTCGGCCCGGTGCCCGACCAGCAGCGCCCGGAACTGCGTTATCCGGCTGACTACCTGCCGCCCAAGCCTGCGCTGCGGCTGTTGCGCATGGAGCCCGTGAAGGATCTGCGGCGCATGACGCTCAGCTTTCCGCTGCCGGACCTGCGTGCCGAAGAAGGCAGCAAGCCGGCCGAGCTGGTCGCTTTCGTGCTGGTAAACGAACGCGCCGGCAGCCTGCTGGCGGCCCTGAAGTCGGATGACCTTGCCACCGGCCTCAGTGCCGGTGCCGACGCCGACACACCGGACTACGGGTCGTTCGACGTCTCGGTCAGCCTGACGCCGAAGGGTCTTGCGCAGTACGAGCGCGTGCTGTCGATGGTGTTCGCGAGCATCGAGCAACTGCGGCGCAGCGGAGTGCCTTCCTACGTGTTCAATGAGCGGCGCAGCATGGCGACGCTCGACGAGCGCTTCCGGAACAAGGGCGAGGGCACGCAACTCGCCGTTTCTCTGGCCAACCGGTTGATGGACTACCCGATCGAGATCGCCGAGCGCGTGCCCTACCTGTGGCTGCGCGAGGATCCGGCCGCCGTGCAGAAGGTGCTCAGCCAGTTGCGGCCCGACAACCTGCTCGTGACGCTCGTGGCCAGGGGCTTGCCGGTCGATAAGGTCGAGCGCTACTTCGGCACGCGTTACAGCTACGTCGAGGACGCCGGGCCGGCATGGGCTGCCCTGGTCAGGCCGCGGGAACTGACCACGGTGAGCCTGCCGACGCCGAACCCCTACGTGCCGACGCGCACCGACATACTGCCGATCGAGCCGGCGCGCCTGATCGATGAGCCGGCGCTAAGCCTGTACTACGCGCAGGACACCGAGTTCCAGCGACCGCTCCTGGCCCACGTGATGCGTATGCGGCTGCCGCGCGCGATGGCTTCGCTGCGCAATGCGACGCTGCTGCGCCTCTACGAGGCGTGCGTCAATGAGTCGCTGAACGAGACCACCTACGCGGCGTCGGAAGCCGGGCTGCGAGTCGAGATCAGCGCGTCGCTGGAAGGAGTGCGGCTCGGCGTCGATGGTTATGACGCCTCGGCCGGGCGCCTGCTGGACGAGGTGCTTGCGGGCATGCGCGACTGCGCGTTGCCGGCGGACCGCTACGCCGCGCTCAAGGACCGGCTGCTGCGCGAACTCTCTGCTTTTGACAGTGTCGACGCCTACCTGACGCTGCAGGAATCGCGCCGGCGCGTGGTGCGCGAGTACTACTACCGGCCCGACGAAATCCTGCCGGTGGCGCGCGAGCTGACGCAGGCGCAGGTGCAGGAGTTCGCGCGCACGGTGTTTGCGCGCGGCAAGCTCGAGGCATTGAGCTACGGCAACCTCGGCCAGGCAGAGGCCGTCGCGGCGGCGCGCAGGGTCGCCGTGGCGCTGCAGGCGGCACCGGTCGCGGCCGAGGAGTTGCTGCGCCGCCGACTGCTTGCAAGCCAGCCGGGCCAGGCAGTCCGCAGCAGCGAGAAGCTGCAGGTCAACAACTCGGCGTTCCGGCGCGAAATGCTGCTCGGCACCGACACGCCGGAGATGCGTGCGGCGACGCTGGCGCTGTCGGCCTTCATCGGGCCGCCGGTCTACACCGAGCTGCGCACCCGGCAGCAGCTCGGCTACATCGTCGGCGGCGGCGCGGGCAGCGAGGAGCACAGCCAGTTCGCCTACGTCATCGTCCAGTCCGGCGACTACCCCGCCGACCTGCTCGAGTCCCGCTCCGACGCGGTGATCCGGCAGCTGCCGGCGCAACTCGAGGCCCTCCCCGATGCCGAGTGGCAGGCCATCGTCGCGGGCGTGCGCGCCAAGCTGCTGGAAAAGGACAAGTCCATCAGCGAGCGCGCGGGTCGGCTGTTCGAGCTGGCCTACGACCAGGACGCCGACTGGACGCGCAAGGAAGCGACACTGACAGCGCTGGAGTCCCTGACAAGACAGCGCACCGCGGCCATCCTCGCCGCCGCGGTGACGCCGGCGACAGCGCGTACACGGACGTTCCTGGGCTTCTCGCGCGACCACAAACCGAAGAAATCGCCGGCCGTCAGTTTCACTGACGCGGGACCCTGGAAGGCACGGCAGCGCTACGAGTGACGACTGCGCCGCGCCGTTGAGCGGGCTGCGCGCCGCCGGCGCGTGCACCGGTTTCGTCGGCGCTGCCCGCGGTTCAGGTCTTCCGGCGAACCCGGCCCATGAAATCCTTCTTGCCGAGCGCCAGCCCCTTCACGCGCAGGATGTCGTACGCCGTCGCCGCATGGAAATAGAAGTTCGGCTGCGCGAACGACAGCAGGTAGTCCTCGGCGGTGAAATCCATGCCGCGCCCGCCGAACTCGAACCTCATGGGGCGACCGACGAATCCGTCCACCTCGGCCGGATCGAGCTTCTCGAGTGCCGCGAGCGAATCCGCGACCCAGGTTCGCAGCCCCGCGAACGTGTCGGGCGGCGACTTCATCTCGGGCGAGAACACCCCCTTGCGTACGCCTTCGACCGCACCGATCGAATGCCAGATCGTGGACTTGACCTGGTCCGCGAACGGCCACATGTCCGGTGCCAGCCGCGCCTGGATGAGCTCCGCAGGCGCGAGCCCCTTCTCCGCGCAGTGGGCCTCGGCCTTGGCGACGAGTCCGCCCACGGCCCCGAGGGTCTGGCAGAAGTTAGGGATCGTGGCGGCGTAGAAAGAGAAGGTCATCGTCGGTTACCTCATGGCGAGCGTTGGCGGGAGACTGCGGAACGCGCCGCACGGCGCGGGTCCGCGCGACCATTGTAGTCTCGGGTCGATCCCGCGTGTGTCGTTGCGCCACTCGATGCTCAGGTTCCCGATGTGCCTGCGGGTGCAGCGCTCAGCAGCCGCTGGACGACCAGCTCAGCAGCACGCTCGGCAGATAGCTGCGTCGTGTCGATGCGCAGCTCGGGATGCTCCGGCACTTCGTACGGCGCGTCGATGCCGGTGAAGTTGCGCAACGCGCCGCTTCGAGCCTTGCGGTAGAGGCCCTTCGGGTCGCGCTGCTCGGCCACCGCCAGCGGCGTGTCGACGAACACCTCGACGAACTCGTCCGCCGCGAACAGCTCGCGCGCCATGCGGCGCTCGGCGCGGTAGGGCGAGATGAACGCCACCAGCACGATCAGGCCCGCATCGACCATCAGCCGCGCGGTTTCGGCGACGCGGCGGATGTTCTCGACGCGATCCTGCGGCGTGAAGCCCAGGTCCTTGTTCAGGCCATGACGGACGTTATCGCCGTCGAGCAGATAGGTGTGGTGGCCACGCGCGGCCAGCTGCTTTTCGACCAGGTTCGCAATCGTCGACTTGCCGGAACCGGACAGGCCCGTCAGCCACAGCACGCAGGGTCGCTGCCCTTTGAGCCTGGCTCGCAGGGCCTTGTCCACCTCGAGGGCCTGCCAATGCACGTTCTGCGACCGACGCAGCGCAAAGCGGATCATGCCGCAGCCGACCGTCTCGTGGCTCACGCGGTCAATCAGGATGAAACTGCCGAGCTCGCGGCTCGCGGCATAAGGCTCGAAGGCGATCGGTCGATCGAGTTGCAGTTCGGCTACGCCAATGTCGTTGAGGTTCAGGGTCTCGGCCGCCAGCGTTTCGAGGGAGTCGACGTTGAGTCGATGCTTGAGCGGCGCGACCGTCGCCACCGCGAGCTGTGTCGCGCATTTCATCAGGTACGTGCGCCCCTGCAGCAGCGGCGCCTCGTGCAGCCAGACGAGCGTGGCCTCCAGGTGCGCCGCAACCTCGGGCGCATCGGCCCGCGCTGCGATCAGCGCGCCGCGGCCGGCGTCGACCGGCGGATCCAGCGTCAGGGTGATCGACTGGCCGGCGACGGCCTCGCTGGCGTCGCCCTCGGCAAGCACGATGCGCGCCACGCGCGCCTCGCGGCCGGACGGCAATACCCGCACCGCGTCGCCCGGGCGAACGCGCCCGCTGGCGATACGGCCTGCGAGACCGCGAAACTCACTGTCAGGACGGTTCACCCACTGCACCGCCATCCGCAGCGGCCGGGCCACGAGGTCATCCGCCGGCGGTACGCGTTCCAGGTGCTGCAGCAGCGTAGGCCCCTGGTACCACGGCATGCTGGGCCCCGGCGTCACGATGTTCTCGCCATCGACGGCAACCAGCGGGATCGCCGTAACGTCCGTGAGCCCGAGCCGCGCGCCAAACAGCAGGTACTCGCTGACGATCGCCTCGAACGCCTCGCGCGAGTAGCCGACGAGGTCCATCTTGTTTACGGCCAGCACGATGCGACGGATGCCGAGCAGCGCCGCGATGGCGCTGTGGCGCCGAGTCTGCGTGAGCAGTCCCTTGCGCGCATCGACCAGCAGAACCGCCAGGTCAGCCGTCGACGCACCCGTCACCATGTTGCGCGTGTACTGCTCGTGCCCGGGCGTGTCCGCTACGATGAACCGTCGGCCCTGGCCCGAGAAGTAACGGTAGGCAACGTCGATGGTAATGCCCTGCTCGCGCTCGGCAGCGAGACCGTCGACCAGCAGCGCGAAGTCCGGTGCGCTGCCGCGACTGCCGTGGCGGGCCGAATCGCGCCGCAGCGCGTCCATCTGGTCCGACAGGACCTGCTGAGACTCATACAACAGCCGGCCGATCAGCGTCGACTTGCCGTCATCCACCGAGCCGCAGGTAATGAACCGCAGCAGATCCGGCTCCGGTACCGAGGCCGGGACAGGCGCAGGCGCGGGTGTCGATGCGGTCATCAGAAGTAGCCCTCGCGCTTCTTCTGCTCCATCGACGCGGCGGCGTCGTGGTCGATCACGCGTCCCTGGCGCTCGGAGGTCGTCGCCCGCTGCATTTCGTCGATGATGCCCGCGACGTCGATGGCGTCGCTCTCGATCGCCCCGGTCAGCGGATAGCAGCCCAGCGTGCGAAAACGCACCCGCCGGCGTGCTGGTTGCTCGCCGGCGCGCAGCGGCATGCGGGCGTCGTCCACCATGATCAGTGCACCGTCGCGCTCCACCACTGGCCGCTCCGCCGCAAAGTACAGCGGCACCAGTGGGATGCTTTCAAGATGGATATATTGCCAGACATCTAATTCAGTCCAGTTCGAGAGTGGGAACGCGCGGATGCTCTGGCCGCGGTGGACCCAGCTGTTGTACAGGTCCCACAATTCGGGTCGTTGGTTCTTCGGGTCCCAACGGCGCTGTTCATCGCGAAACGAAAA
>JANPDV010000320.1:0-7118 GCA_031431655.1 Gammaproteobacteria bacterium
ATGAAGCTCAACGTCGCGCTGGCGAGCCTCGCGTTCGCCGCCTGCGTCACCATCAATGTGTACTTCCCCGCGGCCGCCGCGGAACAGGCCGCCGAGCAGGTCATCAACACGGTCACCAGCGGCTCGGGCGGGAGCGCCAGCGGGCCCGCGCGCGCGCCAGCGCCCGCGCCCGCGCCGGCTACTCCCGCACCGTCCAGCGGTGCGC
The DNA here is from genome assembly GCA_031431655.1 of Gammaproteobacteria bacterium. GTDB lineage: Bacteria > Pseudomonadota > Gammaproteobacteria > Steroidobacterales > Steroidobacteraceae > UBA964. The sequence goes on from JANPDV010000320.1 coordinate 206, forward strand.
CGCCGGCCACGGGGACGGCGCCGCCAAAATCGCAGCTCGGTGCCAGCCGGTACGAGCCTTCCGGGCTGCTGGTTGCTGCCGGCCATGTGCTCGAATGGCTGATACCCAGCGCACAGGCCCAGGCGCAGGCCAACATCGACATCTCCTCGCCCAGCGTGCGCGCGGTCACCGCCTCGATGCAGGCGCGCTTCGACCAGCTCAAGCCGTATCTGCTGTCCGGCGCGGTCGGCGTCACGGCCAACGGCCTGATCGAGATCCGCGACGCCGCGGCTATTCCCATTGCCGAACGCGCCACCGCCAAGCGCCTGGTCGCAGAAGACAACTCGGATCGCGGCACGCTCTATGCCGAAATCGCCAAGGCGAACGGCCACCCCGAGTGGGAAGCCGATATCCGCAGTGTATTTGCGCAGCGCTGGATCGCGCGTGCCAAGCAGGAAGGCTGGTACCACCAGGACGGCGGCGGCGCCTGGACCAAGTAGCAGCGCACGGAGCCAGGGCGCCTGGAGCACGCAGCCGCGCGGGCTGTCAGCCGGCTTCGCGCGCCGGTTCGAGCAGCTCAGGCCCTTCATTGCGTGCATTGTTGACGCGACGGCTGACGGCAAGTGGCTCCAGCTCGCCGTCCGGCGGCCCCTGCAGCAGCGGCGCCAGCACGGCAGTGTCGGTGAGCTTCGGGTCCAGCCAGGTCGCGTAGTGCGTCGGGCCGAGCACGGCCGGCACGCGATGGTGGATCTCGGCAATGCGGCCGCCCGCCTCGGTCGTGATGATCGCGCAGGATTCCAGCGGAGCTTCGCCCGGACGCTCGATCCAGCTCTCCCACAACCCCGCCATCGCGAACGGCGCGCCGTCGGGTCGCCGGATGAACCACGGCTGCTTGCCCGAAGGCAGCGCCTGCCACTCGTAGTAGCCGCTGGCCAGTACCAGGCAGCGGCGCTTGCGATAGGCGGTGCGGAACGAGGGCTTCTCGCTCAGGGTTTCGGCGCGCGCGTTGATCAGCCGCGCGCCGATCGCCTTCTCTTTAGCCCAGTGCGGCACCAGGCCCCAGTACAGCATGGCCAGTCGACGCACCCCGTCATGCTCCACGCGCACCGTGGGCACGAAGCGCGTCGGCGCGAGGTTGTAGTGGGGCTCGATCGCCGGCGTGCCCTCGGGCAGGCCGAACAGCTTGAGTGTGGCCTCGTGGGCCGAGAAGAACGCAAACCGCCCGCACATGCTCCGCTCGCGGAAGCAGATGTGCGGGCGGTGAGTGCGCCGAAGAACTTACTGCTTGCTGACCAGGACCTTCTTGACCCAGCCCGTGCCGGCATCGCCCTGCACGTTGACGAATCCGTTCTCCTCCGCGCCGATCACGATCAGCTCGGCTCCCTTGCCCACGGTCGCCACAGCCTTCGCGCCGTCATTCGGTGCGCTCAGGATCTTGACGTTGGCGAGCTTCGGAGTCACGACATCGCCCTCGTTCATCGGCGCGCCGGTGCCCTTCTTGCCGCCCGCCGCCGCTTCCTGCTTCAGCGTGCCGACGTCGCGCTGCAGGCTCTCGTCGCCCTTCACCACCTGGACGATCTTGTTGTAGTTGTCCATGAAGGCGGCGGCGATGATCTTGCCTTCGTTGGTGTTGCCGTAGCCACCGATCGCGCCGAACGCGCCGCCACCGAACAGGGCACCGCCCAGCCGCAGGTCGGCCTTCTTGGTGCTGCCCTCGGCTGCGGCCACCTGGATCGTGGAGCGCGCATCGGCCAGCAGCATGCTGGTCTGCGCTTCCTTGAACTTGAGGCCGCCAGCGACGGCGCCCAGCACCGGGCTGGCACGACCCAGCACGCCGCCGAGCACGCCGCCCATGCCGCCGGCGTTGCCCTCGGAGAACACCACGCTCGGTGTCAGGACGAAGTCCGCGGCGACCATCTGCCCCTTGCCCATGTTGGCGTTGGCGCGCATCTCGCCGGACGAGGCCATCTCGCGTTCCTGCATCGCGTTCTGCATGCCGATGCCGCGCTCGACGACCAGGAAGCAGTTGGACTGCTGGATCATCATCCGGATCAGCGGCACGGGCGACTGCAGCCCATAGCCGCGCAGCGAGGACATGATGAAGTCCTGCGGCTCGACCACGGCCACCGCGCCCATCGGCTTGTCGCACTTCTCGATGCCGCTGTCGCCCGTGGAGCCGCTGGTGCCCGCCGCACCGGTGACCGGGCTTGCGCCCTTGCCCTGCTTGTAGCCCGTGACGCCCTGCGCCGAAGCGCCGGCCGCCGCCGCGACGCACAGCGCCGCCAGGCCCGCAACCCAGGTCCGTGTGAGCCCATTGCCGTTGTTCGAATCCATGCTGACGTCTCCTGCGAAAGAGTGCCGTGAAAGCCCGCTGAGCGGATTCTAATCCCGCATGCCGGTGCCGCGGTTCATCAGTGTCACCGAAATCCCGAAAAGCACGGCGGCGGCCAGCGACATGATGCCAAAAGCCAGCCCGACGTTGACATCCGAGGTGCCCAGGAAGCCGTACCGGAAGGCATTGACCATGTGCAGGATGGGGTTTGCCAGGCTCAGCTTCTGCGCCCATTCCGGCAGCAGCGAGATCGAGTAGAACACCCCGCCGAAGTACGTCAGCGGCGTCAGGATGAAGGCCGGGATCCAGTTCACCTGGTCGAAATTCTTGGCGAACACGGCGTTGATGAAGCCGGCCAGCGAGAAGATGATCGCCGTCAGCAGCACCGCCGCGACGATCGCGAACACGTGGTGCACCGCCAGCTGCGTAAACGACAGCGACACCGCGGTGACGATCGCCCCGACCAGCAGGCCACGCAGCACGCCGCCGGACGCGTAGCCACAGACGATCACCCAGTTCGGCAGGGGCGAAACCATGATCTCCTCGAGAAACCGCTGGAACTTCGCGCCGAAGAACGAGGAGACGGTGTTCGCATAAGCGTTGGTGATCACCGCCATCATGATCAGGCCCGGCGCGATGTACTGCATGTAGTCCACGCCGCCCATCGTGCCGACGCGGCGGCCGATCAGGCTGCCGAAGATCACGAAGTACAGGAGGGCGGTCACCGCCGACGGCACCAGCGTCTGGCCCCAGATCCGCGTGATGCGGTGGAACTCGCGCCGGATGATCGTCAGGAAGCCGACCCAGCGCACCCGCCCGGCGCTCGCGACCGCTGCCGTCGCAGCGCTGATGGGTGCCGCGGTGGCGTTCACGGGTGCCGCCCGGCGTGGCCGTGCGCTGGCGTGACCGCCTGTGCCGCGGCAGCAGGACCCGCGCCTCCGGCGGCCGCTGCGCTCGCCGCGCCCGACTTGTCGACCAGCCGCATGAAGATCTCTTCCAGCCGGTTGACCTTGTTGCGCATCGAGATCACCTCGATGCCGCGTTCGGAGAGCCGCGCGAACACCTCGTTCAGACTCTGGTCGCGCCGCAGCTCGATCTCGAGCGTGTGATCGTCCGGCATCTCGACCTCGTAGCCCGCCAGCACCGGCGCGGCAGCCTGCGCGTCACGCAGGTTCAGCACGAACACCTCGGTGTTCAGCTTGCGCAGCAGCTTCGCCATCTCGTTGCGTTCGGCGATCACGCCCCGGTCGATGATCGCGATGTTGCGGCACAACGACTCGGCTTCCTCGAGGTAGTGCGTGGTCAGGATGATGGTGGTGCCGCTGTCGTTCAGCGCGCGCAGGAAATCCCACATCGAGCGGCGGATCTCGATGTCCACGCCGGCGGTCGGCTCGTCGAGGATCAGCAGCTTCGGCTCGTGCATCAGCGCGCGCGCGATCATCAGCCGGCGCTTCATGCCACCCGACAGCGTGCGCGCCATCGCCGAGCGCTTGTCCCACAGCGACAGCTGCGTCAGGTACTTCTCGGCCCGCTCTCGCGCCACCTTGCGCGGAATGCCGTAGAACCCCGCCTGGTTGACGACGATGGTCTCGGGCGTCTCGAAGAAGTTGAGGTTGAGCTCCTGCGGCACCACGCCGATGCAGGACTTGGCGGCTTCCAGGTCGGTGTCCAGGTCATGGCCGAACACACTGACCTTGCCGGACGTCTTGTTGACCAGCGTAGTGACGATGCCGATCAGCGTGGTCTTGCCAGCCCCGTTCGGGCCGAGCATGGCGAAGAAATCGCCCTGCGCGACGTCCAGATCGACGCCCTTGAGGGCCTGGACGCCGTTTTTGTAGGTCTTGGTGAGACCGCGTACTGAAAGCGCCTGCATGGTGACGGCGGTGAAGATAACACGGGGCGGCCCGCGGCCACCTGCCGACGCGACCGCGCTTCCCTCGGCGAGGGCCGTGCCCGCCAGCCCCGCGGACGGTTCAGGCCGTTTCGCGCAGCCGCTGCAGCTCCGTGTCTGCCACCGGAGCACCCCGCTGCAGCGCATCGCAAGCGCCGCCATCCGCGTCGCGCAACATTGCATCGAAGTAGGCGATCGTCCGCTGCAATCCCTCGCGCAGCGCCACCGCGGGCACCCACCCCAGCTCACGCTGCGCCAGCGCGATGTCCGGCTTGCGCTGCTTCGGATCGTCCTGCGGCACCGGCTTGCGCACGATGCTGGAGCGCGAGTTGGTGAGCTCGCGCACCAGAGTGGCGAGCTCGAGGATCGTGAACTCGCCCGGGTTGCCGAGATTCATCGGGCCGACAAGGTCTTCGCGCGTGTCCATGAAACGCAGGAAGCCTTCGACCAGGTCGTCGACGTAGCAGAATGAGCGCGTCTGCTGGCCGTCGCCGTAGATCGTCAGGGGCTCACCCCGCAGCGCCTGCACGATGAAATTGGAGACCACGCGCCCGTCGTTCGGATGCATCCGCGGGCCGTAGGTGTTGAATATGCGCGCCACTTTCACGCTGAGACCATGTTGACGGCGGTAGTCGAAGAACAGCGTCTCGGCGCAGCGCTTGCCCTCGTCATAGCAGGCGCGCGGACCCGTGGGATTGACGTTGCCCCAGTAGCTCTCGGTCTGCGGATGCACGTGCGGGTCCCCGTAGACCTCGCTGGTGCTCGCCTGGAACACCCGCACGCGCAGGCGCTTGGCGAGGCCCAGCATGTGGATGGCACCCTGCACGCTGGTGCGGATGGTCTGCACCGGGTTCCACTGGTAGTGCACCGGCGACGCAGGACAGGCGAGGTTGAAGATCTCGTCGACCTCGACGAACAGCGGCGCGGTGACGTCGTGGCGCAGCAGTTCGAAACGTCGCTCGTCGCGCAGGTGGTCGATGTTGCGCTTCTGGCCGGTGAAGAAATTGTCGACGCACAGCACTTCGTCGCCGCGCGCCAGCAGCCGTTCACACAGATGCGAGCCGATGAAGCCCGCGCCGCCCGTGACGAGCACGCGCTTGCGCAGGCTGTAGCGGGGGGTCGTCGTGGTGCTGGACATGGGCCGTGCCTCGTTGGGTCCGCGTTCGCAAGCGGGGCTGAGGCTTCGAAGCTAGCGGCCGGCCACGCCGCACGCGCGAAGCGGCGTCACGGCGGCGGACGGCGGAGCGGTGTTATGTCTGATCGGACAGCAGGCGGCGCCCTCTGGGCAGCCGAGGATCGTAGCCAGGGCCACGCGGCCGATGGTCGCTCAGGAAGCACGCCCCGGGGTCGCCCCGGCCGCGGCAAGACACTGGCCGGCAATGCGCTGCAGCCCCTTGAGCCGCTCGGCGCGCAGCGCGGCAGGATCGGCCGCGTTGGCGGCGGCCAGCAGGTTGGCCCAGGCCGCGGGCTGCTCGGCCCAGCGCAGCGTGACCCAGCCTGCGCAGCGGCGCGACAGCGAGTCGACCGACGGCAGCGACAGCGAAGCCAGCAGCTCCACCACTGCGGGCGCGGCGCCAAGCGCCGCGGCCGCCTCGATCGGCGTGGCGCGGGCGAGGTGCCAGGCGTAGAGGTAGAGCGTACCGGCGAACGCGGCCTGCGCGCCGGCGTCGAACAGCGAGCGGGACGGTTCCAGCGCCGCGGGTGCAACCGCGCGCGCGCGATTGACGAACGGCGACGGCCCGGGCTGCAGCGGCGCGCCGGCCGACGTCGGGGCGAGCTGGGCGACTGCGGCGTGCCAGGCCCCCGCGTCGGTGAAGCGCGCATCCACCAGCAGATAGGACGAGCGCGCAAGCCGCCGCAGCGCGTCGTCACCGAGCAGTTTCCACGCCTCGCGCAGCGCATGCACCGCGGCCGGCAGCCTCGCCGGCGCCGCATCGGCCGGCGCGGCGTCGGCGCAGCAGTTAGCCCGCACGGCCTCGAGCGCACGCTGGTTGATGCCCGAAACGTTATAGGCAAGATCCTCCGGGGAATCCGCGACCGCGGCGGCGCTCAGCACGGCCGGCGGCGTGGCGCTGCTGGCGCTCCTGGCGCTGCGCGCACGGCCGGAACCCTCGCCGCGTTTCGGATCTGACATGCATTCCTCCAGAAACAGGCCATGAATACTGCGCTGTGCGGGCTTGGAAAGTGTTTTCAATTTTGGGATATTTTAGGTGATTATATACTTGACAAACCCATACGCCGGGGCGAAAATGGCAGCCATAGAGGGATACCGCCATGGCTACCGCACTAAACGCCCCGTACTTCCACGACGAGCACAAAGCCCGCGAGCACTTAGAGGCTCTGCGCTGGCCGAATGGTCCGGTGTGCCCGCACTGCGAGACTTCAGAAGGCGCCTACGCCCTTGAGGGCAAAGCGCATCGTCCGGGCCTCTACAAGTGCTCAACCTGCCGTCAACAGTTCTCCGTGACCGTAGGCACTGTTTTCGAGTCGTCCAAGGTGCCGCTTTCCAAATGGCTCATGGCGGTCTATCTGCTCACGTCCTCGAAGAAGGGCATGAGCAGTCACCAGCTCCACCGCACGCTCGGAGTGACGTACAAAACAGCGTGGTTCATGACCCATCGCATCCGCCATGCCATGACCAGCGAAGGCGGTCTAATGGGCTCAGGCGGCGGCACGGTCGAAGCGGACGAGACCTATATTGGCCGTAAACC
>JANPDV010000321.1:0-6970 GCA_031431655.1 Gammaproteobacteria bacterium
TGTTTTCGGGGGTGTTGGCGTCCCCCGATCGCTTGCCCCGGGGCCCGCCGTCGGGGGGCGCGGGGGGGGGGGTTGTTTTGTGGGGGGGACGCGATACCAACACCCGTGTTACCTCGGGGCCCGCGGTCGGGGCCCCCCACGCCCCGCAAGAACACTCGCACGAGCCAGGCGCCGCCGTACGTCGTGCACGTGGACATGCGATCGCGTGACGCATACGACCCGTAAGTCTAAGTGCTATTGGCCCTAGACCGGCTTGGTCGCGTTCAGCACGCCGAAGTTCTGCAACGCGACCGGCTCGACCTCGTTCAGGTTGAAGCCGGCCTTGCGGATCATGTCCGGCAGGCCGTTCTGCCGGAACTTGATCGACCACACTTCGTTGTTCCAGCGATGGTCCCACCATGACCGGTACGACCCGTAGGCGGTGCGCCGCGGCGCATTCGTCAGCTTGAAATCGATCGGGTAGTACACGCCGCCCGGTCGGGTGATTCGCCAGGCCTCGTTGACCATCGCCTGTGTGCCTTCAGGCGAAACCTCGTGGAACATGATGTAGCTGGTTACGAGGTCGAAGAAGCCATCGGGGAACTTCGTGTCTTCGCCGAGGCGCTGCGCGAAGTTGACGCCCAGCCCGCGCTCGACGGCGCGCAGATGCGCGTAGCGCACCATCGGGCCGCCGGCATCGATGCCCCAGACCTCGGCATCGGGGAAACGCTCCTTGAGCGCCATTGCCAGCTGGCCTATGCCGGTGCCAACATCGAGAATGCGGCGCACCTTGCCATCCGCGGGAATCGGCAGTTTCTGCGCGGCGCCGACGTGCAGGCCATCCTGGTCGTTGCGGCCGCTGTAAAAGCCGTTGGTGCCGTAGTGGTACAGGTGACCGGCAAACGGGCTGCCCACGTAGCCGCCCGGCTGGATGTGGATTTCGTGGCGCGTGTAGGCGGGGAGTTTCAGATCGGGGTTCAGCTCCAGCGTGCCCGGTCCCCGCTTGTCCACGGCCTCCATTTCGGCGAGGTACCTGTCGGGGTTGCCCTCGAATTCTTCCTGCAGGCCGCGCCACGAGAGCTGCTGGCAACTGAGCCAGGCACGAGCGCTGGTTTGCAGCAGGGGATCGTCCTGCAGGAGCTTGACGGCATCGGCATATGGCACGGCGCTGTCCTTCGCCACGCCCCTGGACTCGAGAATGGCGTCCGCACGAGTGGCAGCGGCGCGCGACAGGGCCGTGTTGGCCCAGATGCGGAACGACTTGAGGAATTCCTGCCGGCTCTCGAGGTCGAGCGATGGCAAGCGCTCCATCCGACCAAAGCGCCCGCGTGGCGCGAGCGTGCCGGCCGGCGATCCGGTCGCTGCCGCAGGCCCGCCAGCGGAGCCTGACTTTGCAGCACCCGCTGCGGCGGCGTTCGCGGCCTCGGCGGCGAGACTGGTGCCGACGGCCACGGCAGCGCTGACCTTCATTGCTTTGCGGCGATCCATTACATTTTCTCCCGGGTGGGGCTGCCGTCCGGCGCCAACTGGTGATCCTCGCCGAACGGGCGGGCGGCGCTGGTGTCGCGCGACATCACGTCGTAGACACGCTTGACCATGGCATCGCGTTCGGCGTCCCAGGCCTTGCGCTCCTCGGCCGCAGGCACGTACTGCTCGATCATCTCGCGCGTCACCTTGCCGTGGGTCTCCAGCAGCCGTTCGATGACGCGCATGCGCTGGCGGTCGGACCAGATCTCCGCACCCATCGCGATGACGACCGTCATCAGGTTGTCGATGTGCGGGTTGCCGAGGAACACGGCGGCATCCGTGTCGCCCTTGATAGGCGGCGCCGTGAAGGTGGGGCGTGAAGCCTTGGGTTGGTCTGCCATGGGCGCTCTCCGGTTTCGATCAGCCCAATTCTAGCGCTGCGCGGCCCGCGTGCAGTCCACTGCGCAGTCGCGCGACCGGATCAGCCGGTTTGATACAGCCAGTCGATCAGGGCGTCGTGCGCAGCCTGCGCGGCACCGGCGCGCGGATCGTTGATGATCCCCACCAGCACGTAGCGACGGCCGCTGCGGGCCTGGATATAGCCGGCAATGGCGCGGACGTTCGACAGCAGGCCAGTCTTCAGATGCGCTGCGCCGGCCGCGACGCGCCGCGATCGCAATGTGCCGTCGGTGCCGGAGATCGGCAGCGACGACATCAGCTCCGCCTGCCAGGGGCTGCGCCAGGCGTCCTGCAGCAGCGTCGCCAGGCTGGCCGGCGCGAGCCGCTCTACCCGTGACAGGCCTGAGCCGTTCTCCAGTACCAGTTCCGGGAAGTTCAGGCCGCGTGTCGCCAGTGCCTGCCGCACTGCAGCGGCGCCGTTGGCCGTGTTCGCCGGCGCCTGGCTCGTCTCGGCGCCCATGGTCAGGAAGACCTGCCGGGCCATCACGTTGTTGCTGAACTTGTTGATGTCGCGGATCGCGTCGATCAGCGGGCGCGACTCGTGCATCGCGACCAGGCGCGCATTCGCCGGTACTGCGGCTTCGCGCGTCTTCCCGCTCCAGCGGCCGCCCGAGTCTTCCCACAGGCGGCGAAACACCGCGCCGAAGTACTCCGCCGGCTGCAGTGCATTGAGGTGCCAGGCGCGCGTGCCGCAGGCCAGCGCGTACTCGCCCGCAAAGCGCGGTGCCAGCGGGTTCGAAATGTCGGCGCGCAGGCGGGCGCGCCAGTCACCGCACGCGCCGCCCACGGCGCGCACCGCAGCGGGCACGCGGGCGCCCGCCAGCGCGGGCGTCATCAGGATGCGCGCCGTGGCGCTGGCCGCATCCGGAACGAACTCGAGCGAGACGGCCTTGAAGTTCACCAGTAACGCGTCGGGGCCGGCGTTGTAGGCACGCGATTCGGCACCGTCGAACTCCTCCGGGTCGAAGGCAACCGGTTCGAAGGCGGTGCGATCCAGCACCAGGTCGCCACGGATCTCGCGCACCCCGAAGCCGCGGATGCGCTGCACCAGCAGCCACAGCTTCTCGATCACCAGCGTGGGATCGCCATGGCCGCGGATCGCCAGCGCGCCGTCCAGCACGCCGTTCTCCAGCGGGCCCAGCGCAAACGCCTCGGTGGTCCAGGTATAGGCGGGGCCGAGGCGCAGCAAGGACGCATAGGTGGTCACCAGCTTCATCGTCGAAGCCGGGCTTACGGCAGCGGCGGCGTTCTCGGCGAGCTCGATCGGGCCGCCGTCGAGTGGACGGATCACCACGCTGGCAGCCCGGGGCGGCAGGCCGGCAGCCGCCAGGGCGGCGCGATAGGCCGCAGGCGGCGAGCCACTCGTGGCCACATCGGTCGGCGGTGCGCCTGGTCCGACAGCGCGCGCTGGCGTCGCCATCAACAACAGGACGGCGAGCGCCGCGCAGCCCGGCGAAGAGCGGGGGGGCGCAATCATCCTGAGCGTTTCCCGGCCAGTTGCTTCACGCCGTCGATCCCTGCGCCGCTGGCGCAGCATGAACCGGGAAGCGCGGGAACAGAGCCAGCGAGGCCGCGGCGGCGAACAGCAGCAATACATGCACCCAGAGCACCGGGCCATAGCCACCGCCGCGCTCGACCCCTTCGGCGGTCAGCAGCGGGCCCACGCCACCACCGAGGGAGTACAGCGCATAGAAGGTGCCGTAAATCCGGCTGAACTGCAGCATGCCGAAGTAGCGCGATGTCAGGTAGGCGATAACGTCAACCTCAGCGCCGGCGGCCAGGCCGATGAGTGCCGCGGCGATGAACGCGACGCCGCCGTCGGCGCCCAGCGCGAGCGCCGCGACGCCCACTATCGGCGCGAGCAGGAAGGCCAGGGCCACGCGCGGCGCGAAGAACCGGTCCATCAGCCAGCCCGTGATCAGGCGGCCCACCAGCAGGCCGGCGAAGATCGTCGACTGCGCCGCGGCCGCGAGTTCCGCGCTGACGCCGCGCCCACGCAGCAGCGGCACCATGTGCAGCATCATCGCCTGCAGAGCAACCCCGACGACGAAGAACGTCAGCAGCATGATCCAGTAGAAGCCGGTTGCGCGCGCTGCCTGCAGCGTGACGCCCGATGTCAGCACGACCGCACCGGACCGGACGCCGCCGGCCGGATCGCTTCCCGGCGGATCGCCGTCGGGCTGCAGGCCCATGGCCGCCGGTGAGTCGCGCAACAGCAGCAGCACCATCGAGACGCCGAGCGCGACGATCAGCACGGCCAGCACCACATAGGCCAGTCGCCAGCCAAACGCCGAGATCAGCGCCTGGCACAGCAACGGCATGACGATGCCGCCGACGCCGACCCCCGCGAGCGCTATGCCGAGAGCGAGCCCGCGGCGGCGATCGAACCACAGCGCGATGATCCGGGCAAAGGCTACGTGCGTGGTCCCGACGGCAAGGATTCCGAGCAGGGCGTAGCGCAGGTACAGGCCCGGCAGCCAGTCGGTGAGGAAATAGAACGACGCGAGGATCGCGGCTTCGAACAGGAACGAGACGACAATGATGGTCCGTGCGCCGATGCGGTCGATCAGCGCGCCGACCAGCGGCGCGCTGAAGGCGGCGGCCAGCGTAACCGCCAGCGGTGCGATGAACATCTGGGCCGCGCTGAAGCCGAGCTCGCTGCGGATCGGGGCGAGAAAGATGCTGAACGTGGCGGCGACCATCGTTGCAATGCCGAGGGCCAGGCCCAGGCCACTGACGGCGGCAATGGTCCAGCCATAGAAGAAGCGCGGCGGTTGCAACGGTGCGGATGGCATTGCAATGCACTATAGCCTGATCACCGATTGGCCTGGACTCGCCGCTGCACGTGCCCGGACTGAGCGCCCGGTTGACGCGGCGGGCGCGACTTTCTGGCTATTTCACCGGGAAATGCGCTAACGTATCAGCAGCGATTCGCAGGTCTGCAGGCTGACGGCTCCTTCCGGAATCGGCAGTCGAATCCGCAGACGAAATGCGAACGACGGGGTTACTACTAATTCGAAAACCAGGCCGGTTCGTGCCGGCCAGAACCGGACCATCCGGTCCTGAGGGGTCAATCATGAATTCGACGGTTCGAAAGACTCTGATCCTCGGCGTTGGGTGCCTCGTGGCCGCCCCACTGTATGCGCATAACACGCTCACATCCATGTATGCGCCGGCCGGCTATGTGCAGGATCTCGAGATGCGCGTTACGCACGGCTGCAAGGGCAGCCCGGTCAAGGAAGTACGCGTCAAGATCCCGGAAGGCGTCATGCGGGTCAGCGTCGGCCACAACCGCGACTGGACGGTCGAAACCAAGATGCGCAAGCTCGCCAAGCCCGTTCCGGGCGAAGGCGGCAACATGATCACGGAGACCGTCGACGAGATCATCTGGAAGAACCCCAAGTCGCCGATTCCGGGCATGGGTGTCTTCGAGGGCTTCAAGTTTCGAGGTTCGCTGCCCAACACGCCTGGCGAGATGCTGTTCTTCCGTACGGTCAACGTCTGCGAGGCAGGCGACGACAAGTACATCGATCTTCCCAAGGAGGCGATGAAGGCTAACTCCCCGGGCCTGTCAGACAAGCTCTGGAAGTTCATGACTGCGACGCCGGGTCCGGCGCCGTTCCTCATCCTGGAGAAGCCTGCGCGGCCGCAGTATCCGTTCGCTGCGCCGGCGGCGCCCGCTCGCGCGGCGTCGGCTGGAACCAGCCCCGTCGTTCGCTAGTCGGCGGCGCGTCGTGCTGTTGTCGGGCAGGCGGCTGGCTGCAGCCGGCGCGGTGCTGCTGGGTTGTCTGCTTGCCAGCGATCGCGCGCTGGCACATGCGGTGCTGATGGATTCGGATCCAAAGGCGGCGCAGCAGCTGGATGCATCGCCCAAAGAATTGTCGGTCACGTTCAATGAGAGCGTCGGTCCGATCTTCTTCCGGGTTCTCGATCGCACCGGCAAAGACGTCGGTTCGCCGGGTGAGATCCGTCTCGATGGCACTCGCATGATCATGCCGTTGGGCAGTTCGCTGTCCAACGGCACCTACATCATGACGTATCGCGTCATCTCGGCAGACACGCATCCGGTTGGAGCCACCATCGTGTTCTCCGTGGGAGAACCGGTGGCGGACTCCGCCAGCATGACGGCGAGCGCAGCGGCCGGCTCCAACAGCGGCTGGACGACGGTCGTCGCGCTGAATCGCTGGCTGCTGTACGCAACGATGCTGATCGCCGCTGGCTCGGCGCTGTTCGCGTTGCTGCTCAATGCGCCTGCCCCGGTGATCAATGCGGGCTTCGGGCTTGGGCGGATTGCGGCTGTCATCGCAATGCTCGCCTATCTGTTCTCGGTAGGATTCGGCGGAGCCGAGATGAGCCTCGGCGGCGCAGCCGCGCTGTTCCAGGCTTCGACCTGGGCTCGCGGCCTGGCCAGCACGCTGGCGCCCAGTGCCGCGATCGGCGTACCGGCGATGCTGTTGCTGTGGTGGGCGTTCGGTCGCGGCGCAAGTCCGCCGAGCAGCGTGGCGCTGGCGATAGGCGCTGCAGGCGCGGTCGCCAGTTTCCTGGTCACAGGTCATGCGGCAACGGCTGCGCCTGTCTGGCTGATGGCCCCGGTGGTCGGCGTGCATCTCGTTTTCACGGCTTTCTGGCTGGGGTCGCTCTATCCCTTGTATCGCAGCAGCGGGCTGCTGCCGGTGCGCGAGGCCGGCGCGCTGATGAACCGGTTTTCGTCGCGTGCGGTCCTGTCGGTGGGGCTGGTGGTGCTGAGCGGAGCGGTGATCACGTGGACGCAACTGGGCGGCGTTTACTCCACGCTGCTCAGCAGCGACTACGGCCAGGGCCTGCTGCGCAAGCTGGCGCTGTTCCTGGTCGTGCTCGGCATCGCGGTGTGGAACAAGTACAAGCTCACGCCCGCGCTCGAGTCTGCCGCCGAGGGTGCCGGCGCCCGGATCCGGCGCAGCATTCGTATCGAGTACCTGCTGTATCTGCTGGTGATAGGCGCGGCCATGGCCTTGACCCTCATGACGCCGCCGCGCGCAACCGCGGCGGCTTCGGCACCCGGCGGCGCCGCCGTCGGCATGATGGG
>JANPDV010000322.1:0-6871 GCA_031431655.1 Gammaproteobacteria bacterium
GCGCGCGCGCGCCGAGAGCGCGCGTGCCGAGACATCACGTGCCGAGAGCTCTCGCGCCGAGAGCGCCGAGTTCCGACGGCGTCTGACGCGAACCTGGACGCGGTTTCGCACCGGCAATTGATCGGCAACCATGCGCGCCGCCCGGCGTCACCCCTCACACTAGTGGCCGCGCAACTGTCTTTGGCACCCAGGAGGTACTCATGATCACGCGCGTTGCTGTCCTTGCATCGGCATTCGTCCTAACGACTCTTGTTGCGACGACGGTCTCGGCGGCCGACGCCATCAATTCAGGCGGTGTCATGGTGTTCGGTGCCACGGGCCAGGCTGGTTCGGAGATCATCAAGTTACTGGTCAAGAAAGGTGAGACCGTCACCGCGTTTGTGCGGCGCAGCTCTGACCGCAAACGATTGGGCGATGCAAAGGTGTCGATCATCGAAGGCGATGCGATGGTCGCAGCCGATGTTGAGGCCGCCATGCTGAAAGCCAAGCCGCGCGTGGCGATCAACGCCCTGGGCCGCGGGAGGGACCAGTGGGGATTCTGGGCGATCAGCCAGATCAACATCACCGCCGCCGCCAGGAAGGCGGGTACTGCGGAACTGATCTATCTCAGCTCGGTTGGCGTCGGCGACAGCGCCATGGCTTATTCCCCCGAGGCGCGGGAGCGCACGAAGGTGGTGCATGCCGAACGGCTGATCGCCGAAGAGAACATCAAGGCGAGCGGGCTCGCCTATGTCATCATCCGTATCGGCGGCGTGAGTTGGTACGGCGTACCCGCGACGGGCAAGGCCTCGCTCACCGAGGACCGCAGCGTGCTGGGCATGATCCAGTACGCCGATCTGGCGCTCGTGACGGTGGACTGCATCGGCAATCCGAAATGCGCCAACAAGACCTGGGCGTCGGTGGACCCAACCGTGAAGCGCCCGGCGGCGCGCTAAGCGGCAGGCGAGCCGGTGCCGGTTGACGTTCGGGACCGGTCGTCGGATTCTCATGGCGCGCAGGCAAGCACTTGTGCGTCGCTGCCGCACCAACCAGGGAGTGATCGTCAAAGATGAGTTCCCAGAAGCCGGATCAAGCGACCTCCGCCGCCCTGCCGGAGGGTGCCATCACCCGCCGATCGTTCATCGTGGCCGCCGGCGCCAGCGGTTTCGCGACGGCGCCGTTCGCCGCAAGCGGCGCGGCAGGCGCATCGACCGACCCGCGACTCAGCAACGCCGGACTGCTGAAGCTGCTCGGCTCGCTCGACGCACGCCCGGCCCCGTGGTGGTTCACCGGCATCATCTATGCAGTACAGCTGGCGCGTGCGCCCGTGCCCATGGTGGTCTGCGAAGGCTGCGAGGTCTATTTCCCGCGTCGGCTGCCCAATGGCGACTACCTGCTGCGTGGCAATACCCTGACGTTCTTCCGCGACGCTACGAAGCGGCAGTGGCTCGACGAGTTCGCCAACCCGTTGACGGCGCGGCGCAGCGAGATCCGCCCCAACGTGCTCGAAAGCGGTCCCGAATCGGGCTTCCTGTATCCGAAGGATGGCTCGGGCAGCTACTTCGTCGGCAGCATGGGCAACACCGGGCAGCTGAACTTCAAGGCGCCGGCGCCGGATGCGAGCCAGCCGCGCGGAGAGTTCCGCTGGGAAGAATCGGGCGACCAGGTGTTCGCGACCACCAGCCGCAGCATCGCGACGCCAGCGCAGCCCTGGCTCGAGATCTCGACGAACTTCGTGCCCGCGAAGCCGTTCTTCGACCCCTCCGTGCCGTCCGTGCCGGCACACGGCACGGTGTCGTACCTCTCTCCGTGGCTGAAATGGATGCAGATGGACGAAGTGCCGGGACACCTGTTGTGGCACTGCGGTGCCAACAAGCTTGCATCGCTCGATGAGTTGCCGGCAGCCTATCGGGAGCGCGCAACGAAACGCGACCTTATGCGCGTGCTGGCCGGTCCATCCAGCGCACCTGTTGGGAGCCTTCGGAAATGACTCACCTGGAAAGCCCCTGGCACCGCGCGCGGCGCATCTCTGTCGTGCTGTTTTTCTTCCCGTGCCTCATGTTGGTGGGCGGCGCGGGCGAGCTCTGCGCCCGGGAGGCCGCAGCAGGAATGCCACCGGGAGTCGTCGATCCTGAGGCGGCGCTGCGCGACCCGACTTACAGCGATCCGGTCTTCTGGTGGCGCATGACATCGCGTCCGCCGGACGTCTACGAACCGGACGCCTATTTCTATTGGCCCGATGCCGTCATCCGCGGTGCACCCGCGACCTTCTTGCCGGCCGCCGCTTCGAGCCGTACCAGCATCGCTGCGGCGGCCCTGAACATAGCGGCCGACTGGGCAGCCGCGCACAAGACCGGCGCTCTCATTGTGGTACATCGCGGGGTCGTGCAGCTGGAACGCTACTGGAACGGCGTGCGGTCCGACGAGCTCGTGAATGGCCGCGCCATCACGCGCAGCGTCACGCCGATGCTGCTGGGGTTCGCGGTTGCGGCAGGCAAGGTGGCCCTGGACGACCCGATCGGCAAGTTCATCACCGAATGGCGCGACGATCCGCGCGGCCGGATCACGGTCCAGCAGCTCGGTCAGCAGGTTTCCGGCCTGGAGGTGACTCCACAGCTGGGACTTGAAGTGATCGCGGGCAACAAGGACCTGTGCCTCGCCTATTGCGGCGACGTGGTGCGCGCGGCGCTCGCCTACGATTACGTGCACCCACCGGGATCGCGCTTTGAATATGCGCAGGAGAACATGCAGCTGCTCGCGCTCGTGATAGAACGCGCGCTGGGCGTGCCGATCCAGTCGCTGTTGTCCGAGCGAGTGTGGGGACCGATCGGGGCCGCCGATGCGACGTTCCAGTTCGACCGTCCCGGCGGTGTCGCTCGGGTGATGTGCTGCATGCGGGCGACGCCCCGGGACTGGGCGCGCCTCGGCGTTCTCGTTGCACAGGACGGTCGCTGGCAGGGTAGGCAGCTGTTGCCCGCCGGTTGGGTGCGCACGATGGCCACGCCGTCGCCGCGCAACCCGAATCACGGGCTCGGTCTGTGGCTCGGCAGTCCCTATGTCGCCAAGCGCAGCTTTTTCGAGGGACAGCCAGGCATCCTGCCGCAGTCGGAGCCGTTTCTTGCCAACGACGTGCGCATGATGGAAGGGGGCGGTTTCCGGGTGATCTACATGGTTCCGTCCGCGCAACTTGTCATCTTCCGACATGGGCAGGCCGTAGAGGACTGGGATCATGCGTTTCTGGTCAATTCGATTCTGCGGGGACTGCCCGCTTACCGCCGCCCCGCTGTCGAGCCGGCGGATCGCCGGCAGCGCTAGCCCGGCATGTCGCTGAATCGCAGGGAGTTCACCGCGCAACTGGCCGCTGGCGCGGCACTGCCGGCCATCGCCGGTGTGATGCAGGCGAAGGCGGCGGCTGTCCGTACACGGTCGCGGGCGCCGCAGAGCGTGGATGTGTTGGTCATCGGCGCGGGCCTCTCGGGCTTGCAGTCGGCACTGCTGCTGGAGGAACTCGGCGCACAAGTACAGGTGATCGAAGCGCGACACCGCATCGGCGGGCGTGTGTACACGTTGACCGATCGGCCTGGCTTTCCGGAGGTCGGTGGTAATGGTTTTGCTGCCGGCTATGGCCGGGTGCTGGACCGGGTGCAGTCCCTGCAGTTGCCCCTGCTGGATACTGCGCCGCTACGCGTCCGCTATCCGAAGATGGAGCTGCTGCTGGGATCCGACATCGTCTCACGCGAAGCGTGGACAACCTCCCTCGCCAACCCGCTGCCAGCGGACGTGCGCGGGCGATTTCCCTGGGAATTCGGCCCCGCCTGGCTTGCTCGCAACAATCCACTGCAATCGGCCGATGCCTGGTTGGATGATGCAAACGCCGAACTGGATGTGTCGTTGCACGACTGGCTCGCAAAGCGCGGTCTCGATGAACGTGTGATCCAGCTCTGCTGGAGCACCAATCCCTATTTCGGCTCCTCGGCTTTCGACGTATCAGCGCTGCAGTCCCTGTTCAACGATGCCTGGATCAAGGCGGTCGCGCAGGGATCGAACGCGGCGCTGTCCATCGACGGCGGGAACTACCAATTGCCCGCGGCGATGGCCCGGAAACTGAAACACGAGATTCGACTCGATCAAGAGGTCGTGGCCATCCGCGACGACGCCTCCATGGTGGCCGTGGACTGTCGCGACGGATCCCGTTACCGCGCGAAACAGGTGATCTGCTCAATACCGTTTTCCGTCTTGCGCCACGTGCATATCGATCCGGTACTGCCGGCGCCGCAGGCCGAGGCGGTAAACAACCTGCCCTACATGCAGAACACGCTGGTCTTCTTCGTGCCAAAGAAGCGCTTCTGGGCCGAGGATGGTTTCAGCCCGACCATGTGGACAGACGGCATCGCCGGCACGATCGTGGCGCAGCGATTTGGCAAGAATCCCGACGACGTGACCGCCATCGTCGCCAATCCTCGCGGCAATGCGGCCGTCTGGCTCGATCGACTGCCGCCCGCCGAGGCGATCCGTCTCGTGCGTCTGGAAATCGAGCGATTGCGTCCCGCTGCGCGCGGCGCGTTGGCGGGCGGTTGGATCCACTCATGGGGACGCGATCCGTTTGCCGCCGGCGACTGGGCGGTCTTCGGACCCGGACAAATCAAGCGTTTCGCGCGAAACATGAGCGCGCCACACGGCCGCATTCACTTCTGCGGAGAACATACGGCGCGCGCGAATCGTGGGATGGAAGGGGCGATGGAGTCAGCCGAACGCGCCGCACTGGAAGTTTCCGAAGCCCTCTGACGCTGCTCTGCACGGTTCGACAGCAAGCGACTAATGCTCCACCATCCAGGGACTAGACGCAGGAGCCATCTCGTGAATCGACTCGCATTGAGCTTGTTTGTGATCGGCGCGGCCCTTGCGCCGGTTCGAATCGTCCTGGCCGTTGAACCCACTGCCGCTGACATGGAGAAGGTGATGCACCTCTGGTGCACCCAGGCCGGAACCTGGACAGGGATGATCGATGTGACCGCAGCGGACGGCAAGCGCCAGCGACTGGAGCTCGTGACGACGCACGACTGTACCGAGGCGTCGCGGTTTCACATCGTTCGCGAGCGTTTCGGCAGCGGCCTTTCCACCGTCAAGGTCACGTTCATCGACGACGCTGCCAAGGCGTTCCGCACCTCCTACTTTGCCGGCGGACAGGATTCGCCCTACCGTTTCTCGTTCGTGAGCGTCGAAGCGACCGACGATACCCACTGGAAGACGATCATCGCCTCGGCCCCGGGCTCGGAGAAGTACGAGGGACGCCCTGCGACGCTGCGTTACATTCGCGTCCGCAACGGCGACAGGGTGGAGAGTTGGAAAGACGTGCAGTTCGCCGACGGCAAGCAGGACTTCGAGTCGCGTTCACGGATCGTGCAGACGCTGCGCCGCTGACCCGTGGTCGATGTCGAAAGCCAATTGTCCCGCCCGTGGTGCCGACGCACGGCGCGATGAGCTGGGCGCTGGTCGTGGGGCCGTAAGCGTGGCAGCTAACGGCTGCACGACCCGCGGTAGGCGTTCAACACGAGGTTTGGCAGCTTCGAATCGTCCCAGGCGGCGTCCGCCTGGCCCATGCGCAGGATCACCATCTTGCGCGACGGGATGATGTAGACGCGTTGCGCGCCGGCGCCGTCGAAGTAGATCACATCCTCGGCGGCGAACGGTTCCGCTGCGGGCACGAACGCCGGGTTGGCGCTGTTGTAGCGGCGCTGTGGCTGGTAGGGGGAGCCGCGCCAGATCTGGTAGCCGTAGTTCGGGTTGGTGCTGGCGGGCGCGGTCATCTGCCGTATCCAAGCACTCGGCAGTACACGCCGGCCCTCGTAGCGGCCCTGGTCCAGGATCAGCCGGCCCAGTCGTAACCAGTCTTCGGGTTGGGCGAGGAACGATGCGCTGGCGCGCGCGTGGCCGTTCGGACGGTCGAGCGAAACGAAGGCGTCGTGGGCGCCCAGCGGCTGCCAGATCACCTCCGAGAGGAAATCGGCATACCGGCGACCCGTCGCACGCTCGAGCACGAGCGCGACCAGCTGCGAGACTGCGCTGCTGTAGTTGAAGGTCTCGCCGGGGCGGCCGCCGAGCTGCAGCGCGAGCGGCACTTCCTCTAGGTCGGTGCCGAACGTGAAGCGGTGGCTCGGCGTGTTCGGCCGCAGGTCGAACGGGTACGGCGCGAGGCCACTCGACATCGTCAGCAGTTGCTCGAGAGTGATCGCGCCGCGCGCGTCGTCGCGCCATTCAGTAAGCCAGGTTGCGATGGGCTGCGAGACCGACTTGATGCGGCCGCGCTGGATCGCCGCCCCGATCGCGAGCGCCAGAACCGACTTGTGCATCGACGCCGATTCGAGCCGCAGGTCCGGCGCGAAGTCACTGGCATACCATTCGACCTCGACCGCGCCGTCGCGCCAGACCATGAACGAGCGGCTGCCATTGGCCTTCAGCAGGGTGAGCACCGGCTCGAGGCCCTCGCCTGCGAGACATTGCGACGGACGCCGTGCGAGGGGTCGGCCGGGGCGACCCACTACGCGCTCGGCCGGCCAGTAGTTCAGCGGGTTGCGTTCGAGGATCGAGACCGGCGGCTGCGGGCCGGAACGCAGCGCGATACGCCATGGATAGACCCAGTTCCAGGCGTCGGCACGGTCGCCGTCGAGGTCCGCGTGCAGCAGGTTGGGGATCGCCTGGTCGCGCCAGGCGGGCGACTCCTTGCCGACGCGCAGGATCACCAGCTGGTGCCCGGGCACGACCATCAGCATCAGGTTGCCGGCGCCGCTGGCGTAATAGAGCTTCTCGGTGAAGGCCGGCGCGTTCGTCTCGCCGAGCCGCGGCGCGCGGCGGTTCGTCACTGGGCTCATCCACGCCGAGCCAACGAAGACCT
>JANPDV010000323.1:0-17360 GCA_031431655.1 Gammaproteobacteria bacterium
GATGATCTTGGCGCGCGCGTTCAGCTCGTGGACCTCGGCAATCGTCGCGAAGCCCTCCTCGACGCCGTCCGCGTCCGGCGGCAACCCGAGGTCCTGCAGCACCACCTGGGGTTCGAAGCGGCGTACGGCGGCAATGGCCTCGATCCGGTTCGAGGCGAGCTGCACGTCGTAGTCCTCGAACGCCCAGCGCAGCTGACGCTGCAGTCCGGGGTCGTCTTCGACGATCAACAGGGTGTGTCGGGGGCTGTCCATGCGGCAGGGAGCTTAAGCGGCGAGCGCCGGGGCAAGCGGTAATTCAATCACGATGCGGCTGCCCTGTTGAGCACGGCTTTCCACACTGAGGGACCCGCCGAGCTTGCGTACGATCTCGCGTGCCTCGTACGCACCCAGTCCCATCCCTTGTTGTCCTTTCGTGGTGTCGAACGGCTTGAACAAGCGAGTCCGTATGAACTCGCTGTCCATGCCGCAGCCAGTATCCGCGACTTCCACCGATGCGCTGCGTGACCCGCGTCGGACTCTCAGGGTGACCGAACCCGATGCCGGCGTGGCGTCCTGCGCGTTGCGCACCAAGTGCTCCAGAGCCTGCAGCAATCGCTCCCGATTTGCCATAACCTCGATCGGTCCGACGTCGGCGTCCAGCCCGGGCGCCGGCTGCCGGTGGCGGCAGCGGTCACTGACCTCCCGGCCGATCTCGACCAGGTCGACGCGCCGCTCGGGCGCCTGCGCGCCGCCCGCCTGCAGCACTTCCATCAGGCTGTTCATGCGCTTGACCGAGCTCTCGACGGTCAGCAGGGCGTCATCGATGAACTCGGGGTTCTGGCGGTGGCGCGCGGCGTTCTCCACCACCAGGGCGAGCTGGGCCACGAGGTGCCGCAGGTCGTGCATGACGAAGGCGGAGACCCGGTTCAAAGCCTCGAACTGGTGCATCTCGCCGAGGCGGGTGGCGGCCTGCTCGAAGGCGAGGTAGCTGGCGGCCTGGCGGCCCGAGGCGCGCAGGATGTCGAGCTGCTCCCAGCCGACCGGTGTCGGGGTCATGGGGCGGGCGATGACGACAAAACCGACCATGGCGTCGTTGCAGACCAGCGGCACGACCAGCCAGGCCCGGCTCGAGCCGGCCAGCCAGTCCGGCTTGGGCGGCACCGGCTGTGTCAGCCGCTGCGCCGAGATCTCGCCCGAGTCGGTGACATCGAAGATCCAGTCGTTCTGCTGCAGGAACTCGAAAAAGGCGTCGTGCGGCAGGCTGGGCGCGCTGACGAGGTCCGCCACGCCACCGGTGCGGCGATACGGACCGTCGGCTTCGCGCAGCCACAGGGAGGCGGCATTGCTGTTGACGTATGAGGCCATCGCAAGGGGGATGCGATCGTGCAGCGGGGTGTCACCCGCTTCGCTGAGCGAGCGCGTCAGGCCGAGCCAGACGTCGCGGTAGTTGTACTGGTAGCGGCGCAGGACCTTGGCGACGCTGACGCGGAACCAGCCGCGGAACTGGTCCGAGAATCCGGCGACCGCGAGCAGCACCACCGCCGCAGCCAGGAACACGGCTTCGACGATCGGCCACGACTCCTGGCCGCCGCTGGCGATCAGGTAGCTGGCGACCGCCATCAGCATTACGTAGCCGCCGGCCGCGACCAGGGTGGTGTTGAAGAACAGCGTGCCACCAGACTTGAACAGCGTGGTGTCCCAGCGACGGATGCGCTGCAGACCGACGAAGAACAGGCCGCCGACCAGCAGGTTGACCAGGCTGCGGATCGACCAGAGCAGCACCTCGATCTGGCCGACCAGCAGCGCCATCGACCAGACGACGACGTCCAGCGCGAACATCAGGCCGATGCCGAGCCAGATGTACTTGAGGTGCCAGCGCACATCCTCGCGGGTGTTGCGGGCGAACTGCTCCACCAGCACCAGGCCGGTGATCGCGATCAGCAGCCCGCTCCAGCGCTGCGCGTCGAACAGCGCCGTCGCCAGCACTTCGCCCGGCAACCACAGCGGGGCGAGCAGCAGGGCCAGTACAACCAGCAGCGTCGCCACGACCGCAGTGACCATGACCGTGCGGCGCGGCGAGCGCAGGAACAGCGGCGACAGCGCGGCCAGCAGCACCAGCAGCCAGGTCAGGCCGCGGGCGATTTCCAGCGCCACGACCAGCGAGAAGGGCAGCGCGGAATTCCGGGCCAGCACCGCGGCCGCGAGACTCCAGAGAGACTCACAGGCGAACGCGCCGGCCAGCCACGAACCACGCAGCTGCGCCCGCCACGGACCTGTCGACAGCACACACAACACCGCGAAGACGACGGCGGTCAGACCGAAGCTGGCGGCGACGAGGTTCAAGCGGGCTGGCTCAGGCGGCGCAGCGCCGCTTCAGGCTGGCGGCGGCGCGATCGGCGGCGTGGCCGTCCCAGAAATCGGGCTTGCGGCCGGTGGCCCCGCGGGCACCGAGTGCGGTCGCGACGGCCGTCGGCAGATCGTGGGGCTTGACCAGGCGGTTCGAACCTTCGGTGACGGTCACCGGCCGCTCGGTGTTCTCGCGCAGCGTGAGGCAGGGAATGCCGAGGTAGGTGGTCTCTTCCTGCACGCCGCCGGAATCGGTGATGACCGCGCGGGCGCCCGTGACCAGGTTCATGAACTGCACGTAGCCCAGCGGGTCGATCAGCCGGATCTGGGGCGCCTTCGCCAGCGTGGCCTCCAGGCCGAACTCGGCGAGTCGCCGTCGGGTGCGCGGATGCACGGCGAACACCAGCGGCAACCTGGCTGAGACTTCGACCAGCCGCTGAACCAGTACGCCCAGCTGCTCGCGATCGTCGACGTTCGATGGGCGATGCAGCGTGACAACACCGTATGCCGCACCGCCCAGACCCAGGGACGCGCGCGTGCCATCGGACTCGATCGCCGGCCGCATCATCTCGTAGCTGTCGATCATGATGTTGCCGATGCACTCGATGCGTTCGGCGGGCACGCCCTCGGCGAGCAGGTTCGCGTCGGCGTCACGCGAGGGCGTCCAGAGCAGGTCGGCAATGGCGTCCGTGACCAGGCGGTTGATTTCCTCGGGCATGCGTCGATCGCGACTGCGCAGCCCGGCCTCCAGATGCACGACGGGCATCCAGAGCTTGGCGCCCACCATGGCGCAGGCGGCGGTCGAATTGACGTCGCCGACGACCACGATCCAGTCCGGCTTCTCGGCCATCGCGACCTTTTCGTACTCGATCATCACCCGCCCGGTCTGCTCGGCGTGCGTGCCGCTGCCCACCTCCAGGTGAAAGCGCGGCGCCGGCATGCGCAGATCCCTGAAGAAGGCATCCGACATGTTGGCGTCGTAGTGCTGGCCGGTGTGGACGATGGCCGGATCGCACCAGCCGCTGTGGGCCAGCGCGTGATAGAGGGGCGCCACCTTCATGAAATTGGGCCGCGCCGCGGCGATCAGGTGGATCTTCTTCAACGCACACCCCGACCCCACAGGACGACCTCGACGGTCTCCAGCAGGATGAACAGGTCGAACACGAAGCTGCGATGCTTCACGTAGTACAGGTCGTACTGCAGCTTTTCCTTGGCGTCCCGTTCCGATGCGCCGTAGGGATAGCAGAGCTGCGCCCAGCCGGTGATGCCCGGCTTCACGCGATGCCGCTCGTGATAGTACGGAATCAGCTCGCCGAGCGAGGCGACGAACTGCGGCCGCTCGGGACGCGGGCCGACGAAGGACATGTCACCGACGAGCACGTTGAACAGCTGCGGCAGTTCGTCGATGCGCAGGCGACGAATGACGCCGCCGACCCGGGTGATCCGCGGATCGTTCTCGCTGGCCCAGGCGGGCTTGCCGTCCTGCTCGGCGTCGAGCCGCATGCTGCGGAACTTCTTGATGTCGAAGGGCTTGCTGTCCAGCCCGACGCGCTGCTGCGTGTAGAGCACCGGCGCGCGCCAGCCGTCTTCGAGCTTGATCGCGGCCCATGTCAGCACCATGAACGGCCAGGTGCAGGCGAGCAGCGCGGCGGAGATCACGATGTCGAACAACCGGACGACGCCATCGCGAAACGTGTTGCGGCGAAAGCCGCTGGAGAAGATCAGCCAGCTTGGATGGATCATGTCGACGCGCACCTTGCCGGTTTCGCGCTCGATGAACGAGACGACGTCGATCACGTTGATGCCGCGCAGACGACAGGCGAGCAGATCGTCGACCGGGAAATCCTTGCGTTGATCGTCGATGGCCACGACGACCTCGGACACGCCGCGTTTGCGCACGACGTCGAACAGCGCGGCGGGGCAGGCGACGATCATGTCGGCCGGCACCAGTGACTCGTCCTCGCTGGAGCGGATGAATCCGACCACTTCGAAGCCACGCCGGTCGGTGCGGCGTCGCAGCTGGGTCAGCGATTGGGCGCGCCGGCCGGCGCCGTAGACCAGTACGTGCCGGCGCATCATGCGCTCGTCCATCAGGCGCCGGAACACCAGGCGAACGCCGCCGAGAAACACGAATGCGACCAGCATCGACAGCGCCAGCACACCGCGACCGAAGTTGAGGTCCGGGAACAGGAAGACCGCGACGGCGACGATCAGGCCGGCGAAGAACGTCGCGGCGGCGATGCGCATCAGGATGCCGAGGAAGCGCGCCCGCTGGTGGAACGCGTACAGACCCATCGCGATCATCGACACAATCATCGCGACGGCGAAGATGCTCGCCTCGGGGAGTTTCTCGAGCGCCTTGGCGGTCGTGACATCATCGAATCGCAGTGCATAGGCGAGGATCGGCGCCGCCACGCAAACGGCCGTCTCCGCGACGGCCAGCGCGGCGATCGAGAAGTGCACGTACTGGCCGAGTATCCTTATTCGCACGCAGAATCCGGCTGCCGCATCTGGGCGGGCAGCATGCCGGGTAGTCCCCCTGTTACATCGTGTCGGGCAGCACGAACCGGACCAAGCTGAAGCGCTACAGCTTGCAATGCAATTCTAGTTGAAAACCCGGCCATTCGGAGAATCACCGATTTGACAGAAGCATTACCTCAGCGGGCACCCTTGCCCCAGAGCACGACCTCGGCGGTGCCGACCAGGATCAGGCAGTCGAACAACAGGCTGCGGTGCTTCACGTAGTACAGGTCGTACTGCAGCTTTTCACGGGCATCGCGCTCGGAGCCGCCATAGGGGTAGCAGATCTGGGCCCAGCCGGTGATGCCGGGGCGCACCCAGTGCCGCTCGCGGTAGTACGGGATCCGCTCGCTGAGCACGTCGACGAACTCGGGCCGCTCGGGGCGCGGGCCGACGAAGCCCATGTCGCCGCGCAGCACATTGAACAGCTGGGGCAGCTCATCGAGACGGGTACGCCGCAGCAGGCGGCCGACGCGCGTGACCCGCGGATCGCGCGGCGTCGCCCATTGCGCCTCACCCTTGCGCTCGGCGTCCACGCTCATGCTGCGGAACTTGAACAATGGGAACAGCCGGCCCTGCAGCCCGACGCGGCTCTGCGCGTAGATCGTGGGGGCCGTGATGCCGTCCTCGAGTTTGATCGCGAGCCAGGCCAGCAGCATCAGCGGCAAGCTGAGCAGCACGACGCCCGATGCCACGATCAGATCGAAGCCGCGCTCGACGGCCGCGCGCACCGCATCCGTGCGAAAGCCGTCCGAGAAGATCAGCCAGCTCGGATTGAGCATGTCGACGCGCACCTTGCCGGTCTCGCGCTCCAGGAAGCCGACCAGTTCGATCACGCGGATGCCGCGCAGCCGGCAGTTCAGCAGGTCGACGGTGGGGAAGCCCCGCCGCCGATCGTCGATCGCCACTACGACTTCAGAGACGCCGTGCCTGATGACTTCTTCGTACAGCGAGCGGTCGGAGTGGATGATCTGCTCCGCGGGAACCAGCGTCTCGGCCTCCCCGGCCGGCAGGAAGCCCGCAACGACGAAGCCGCGCCGGTCGGTGCGGCGGCGCAGCTGTGTGACGCTCTGCGCCCGTCGCCCGGCGCCGTAGACCAGCACGCGGCGGCGGAACACATCCGAGCTGAATACGTGCAGCGCGAGCATCCGCACCAGGATGCAGCCGGGCACGGCAATCGCCATCGACACACCGAGCACGCCGCGGCCGAACTCCAGCGACGGGAACAGGTACACGGTCAGCGCCAGCGCGATGGCGCCAAGCGCGGCAGCGGCGGCGATCCGCGCGACGATGCCGATGCTGCGCGCGCGCTGCTGGAAGCCATAGAGCCCGGTGGCGGTGAGGCCGAGCAGCATCGCGGCGGAGAACGCCAGCGCGGCCGGAGTCATCTCGGCGAGCGTGCTGCCGGCCGCGGCGGCGCCGAGCCACAGACGCGCGGCAGCGAACGGCGCGAGAAAGCAGATCAGCGCCTCGACCAGCAGCAGCGCTGCGATCGAGACGTGAATGTATTGACCGAGGATCCGGATGCGCAAGCTCGGCCACCGCCGCAGTCAGGTGAAGAAACAGCGTGAGCGCCGAGCGTACTGGCTGCCGCGACTGGGCGCACGCAATCAAACTGCGAGTCCGCGATCCGGTGGGAAGCCGGAACGGCGCGCCGACTTATGTCAAGACGCGCGCGATCCAGCCGGATGGCCGACTACTTGGCGAGGATGAACGTCACCTTCAACCGGACTCGATACTCGCTGATCTTGTCGCCGGATACCGAGACTTCCTGGCTGGCGACCCAGGCGGCCTGGACGTTCTTCAGTGTCTTGGTGGCGCGCTTGACGCCGGTCTCGATGGCGTCATCGAAGCTCTTCTTGGACGAGGAGATGATCTCGGTCACACGTGCTACGGCCATGGCGGGCTCCTTGGGCTTTCCGGGGCGAGGCGTTGGATACTGATCTCAGGGCTTGGTGGGGTTGCGGAAACTCAGCGGCTGCTGCGGGACGAGTTGCAGGCGCGACAGATCGTAGCCGTCCTTCTTCACTCTTTCGACGAGGGCAGAGTACCGCTCGGGCGGCAGGGATGGGGTGCGGGCCATGATCCAGACGTAGTCGCGTGCGCTGCGGCCGATGATGGTCTCGGTGTAGGCCTCGTCCACATGGGAAATGACGTACTCGGCCTTGATCGGCCAGATGAAGCGCATGCCCCACACCGCGTTGCCGGTGCCCGGGCGCACGAATCCACGCGGGTTGTAGCGTTTCGCCGGTCCGTCGAAACCGCCCTTGCGGAAGGTGAACGTGGTGTCGATGCTGCCGTCGGAATCGATCGCGTAGGACTCAATGGCGTTGTGGGCGCCTTGTTCTATGAAGGTGGGAATGCTGGCGATCACGTACCAGTCGCCCATGAAGCGCGGCAGGTCGACTGACGGCTGGACAGCAACGGTGGGCTTGGATGGGCTGCTCACACAGGCTCCGAGCGCAACCATGAGACATAAGGCGACGAGCAGACGGCGGGCAAGCATGATTTCGAGGCCTCAAGAGTGTGCATGTGGCCGTACATTAAGTCACACCGCAAGCCATGCTGCAGCAAACGTTTACACACACGGCAGCGGGGCATAGGCTCAATTCTCAAACCAACGATAACACTGAACCCATCGGGGACCCGCGCGCGACCCGCCCGGGCGCCATCTCATGAACGATCGAGCATTGCTGCCGGCCGACGGCCGCGAGATCTGAATCCATGGAAGTCCCATCACTGTATGCGCTGCTGCTGCTCGCCGGCGGTGCACTCGGCGGTGGCCTGATCGGCTGGAGCTGGCGCGGCCTGCGCGAACAGCAGCGCTTCCTGCTGGCCGAGCTGCAGTCGCGACGCGCCGTCGCCGAGGCCAGGCGCGACGCCGCGGAGCGCGCACGGCCGGCCGTGCAGCCGCTGCGCTCCGCGCCCGCGGCGGCTGAGCCCGCCCGGGAGCCCGTCGATCCCGCGCCGTCGGTGCGCGAGCAGGCTCATCTTGCGGCACTCGAGACCCTGCAGGGTCGCATCGCCGGGCTGCATGCGGAACTCGGCGCGCGCGATGCCCGTGTTGCGCATCTCGAGACGCGCCTGCAGGCGGCCGAGGCCGCACGCAATGCCGAGGCCGCGCGCAGCGCCGAAGCAGCGCGACTCCAGGCCGACAGCACGAGCCAGACGGCGCGGCAGGCGTTGCTGGATGCGCGCCTGCGATCCGAGGTCGAATCGCGGGAGCGTGCCGAGTCACAGCTGCAGTCCGCTGCGAAGCAGTCGCGTGAGCGCGAGGCGCGCATCGCGGAACTCACCACCCAGGTCGCGACACTCGAGATCCGGCTGCACAAGGCGCGCGAGTCGCAGGCGTTCGCGATGGCAGAAGCGCGCCGCGAACAGGGCGAGTTGCTGTTGCGGGTCGAGCAGCTCGAGCGCCGGCCGCCGAAGGTGATCGATCGCGTCGTCGATCGCGTCGTCGAGCGCATCGTCGAGAAGATCGTCGAGGTGCCGGTCGAGGTCCCGGTTGAAGTCGAGGTTCGAGTCGAGGTACCCGTGGCGGCGACTCAGCGTCGCTATCAGCGCGATGAGCTGACCCGGATCGATGGCATCGATCCGCGCGCCGCGCGTGCCCTGCACAAGGCCGGTGTCACGCTGTTCCGCCAGCTCGCTGAATGGACCGATGCGGATATCGAGCGATTTGAAGCGCAGCACCCAGAACTCCGTGGCCGCGCGCGCCGCCTCGGGTGGATCGACCAGGCGCGGCAACAGCATCAGCGCAGGCCGCCCCTGCGGGAATCCTGAGTACAGCTGCGCCGCGCGGGGTACGATCGGGAAGCTGACGGCGTCGCCCTCGGACACCGTGGAGGATCGACTCTATGAGAGCTGAAGCCCCGCCCGGCCCCGCCCGGCGCCGACGTTTTTCGCTGTTCGTGCCTGCTGCGTTCGCGGCGTTCGCGTTCGGCGTCACACCGGCGCTGGCTGCAGGGCCGCTCGATGCACTGACCAGCCAGGACAAGTCTGCCGCATTGCGGGCAGCGCTGACCCAGGGCGCACAAGCGGCGGTGAGCAAACTCGGCGTGGCGGACGGTTTCCTCGGCAACCCCGACGTGAAGATCCCGCTGCCGGGCAAGCTCGCGAAGGCCGAAAAGCTGCTCAAGACGCTTGGCCTGGGCAAGCAGGCCGACGAGTTGGTCGTCGCGATGAATCGGGCCGCGGAAGCAGCAGTGCCCGAAGCGAAGGTACTGCTGGTCGACTCGATCAAGCAGATGTCCGTCGCCGATGTCACCGGCATCCTCACCGGACCGCCGGACTCGGCGACCGAGTATTTTCGCCGCAGCACTTCCCAGAAGCTCACCGAGCGATTCATGCCGATAGTGAAGACCGCCACGGCGAAAGTCGGTGTGACACAGCGCTACAACGAGCTCGGTGGCAAGGCGCGGCAGCTCGGCTTGATCGACGAGAAGGATGCGACTATCGAGGCCTACGTCACGCAGAAGACGCTTGATGGCCTGTTCGTGATGATGGCGCGGGAAGAAGCCGCGATTCGCAACAATCCGCTCGGTCAGTCGAGCACGCTGCTGCAGAAGGTGTTCGGCGCGCTCGGTCGCTGACCCGATGCACCAGCCCAGCGCTGCTCCTCACTCCGCGACGTACCAGCGCCCGTCCAGCCGCTCGAGCACGAACTGATCGAACGGCAGCCCCTGGCCGGAAACATCGTAGCTGGCGCGCTGCCCATCGAATTCATAGCGCGGCGATGCGCGGCGAACCACGCGCAACGCGGCAATCAGCAGTTCGCGCGAGGCGATGCTGTTGCGGCAGTTGGTGATCAGCGTATCCAGCGCCTTGCCGGACAGCGACCGGCGGAAATTGGGGCTCAGCGAGTCCTTGTAATAGGCGTCGCAGCGCCCGTCCACCAGCGACTTCTCCGCGCTGCTCAGCAAAGCCAGTATCTCGGGCGAACTCTGGCCAGTGGCCGCAGGCGTGGCTGCCGTCGGCGCCGCAGCACTCGCGCCGCCGCGCGCAGCGGCCGGCGCGCTGCCACCCACCAGCCGTACCGGCTCGTGACCCGCGATCAGGTCCTCGATCTGCGCCTCCAACTCGCTGCTGACGGCGGCCTTCCAGTCCTTGCCGTAGGGGAGCAGCGTCACGAGCGCCAGCACCTCGGTTTCGCCGCGATCGTCCGGCTGCTTGCCACGAACGATGACGTGAACCCTGTCCTTGCCGTCGGCCACCGCGGCCACGCCCTTCACGCTCGCGAAGGGTCGGCCGCCGAACTGCAGCCTGCGACCCAGGGCGGTGAAAAAGGCGGTGCTGGTCAGGCGCTCGAGTTCGGACAACGAAGTGGCCGCACCGAACAGGCGCGCGCGCACCGCGCTCCCGCCGCGCGTCGCCTCGTCGCGCACCGCGGCGATGACGCCGACGCGGATCCGGTCCAGCTCGGACGGATGGATGGCGAAGGTGAGTGCCTGCGGGCTGCCGGACGCGGCGGCGGTGAGGTATTCCTCCGCAGCACGACGCTGTGAACTGGAAGCCTCGTCGGCCGCACCGGCCGTGCCCATGCCAAGGGCAAGCAGGATGCATCCCGCCCAGACCCAGATGACTGCTCGCTTCATTTGATGGCGCCCTTTCCTAACAATGATGGCCGTTCCTCAGAACCGCAGTTCCGCCACGAGTGGCAGATGATCCGAACCCACCGCCGGCCCCCGATGCACGCCCCGGACTTCCACCGCCGCTGACACGAGCAGGTGGTCGATCTGGATGGCCGCCGGCATGAACTGGATGGGCCAGGTCGGCAACCACCCGCGGCCGACCGCGCTGCGCAGCATGGTGGCATTCAGCAGATTCGCGAAATCCGGCGAGAACGGCGAAACGTTGAGGTCCCCGCCCAAAACCAGCGGCATGGTGCCACTCTGGGACAACCGTGTCGCCTCCGCTGCAAGGCGCTCCAGCTCCCTGGCGCGCGCCTGCGCAGACCCGGGGCCCAGTGGCCAGGTGGCATGCGCCGCGATGATCGAGATCATCCGTCCTCCGACCGTCACGCCGGTCCGAAGTGCCACCGAGCGCGCACCGAAATCGAACAGTGCCCGGGCCGGTTCGAGTGGCAGACGCGACATCACCAGCACGCCACGACGTCCCGTGACGCCCGCCTCCACTTGATATGCGTACTGCTGCCGCAGGGGCTGCAGTCCGGCCTTCCATGCGGTCGTCGCCTCGATGAAGATCGCGACGTCCGGGCGCTCGCGCTCGACCCACTTCCTGACGGCTGCGTGATCCGAACTCAGGAACAGGACATTGGCAGTGGCGATTCGCAGCACTGATCGCGGCCCTCCGGCGCCTGCCAGGCTGGTCGCCGCTGGCGCGGCCTCGACGTCCGCAATGAGCGCAGCGATGCCGGCAGTGTTGAGCCCCAGCAACAGCACTCCGAGCACGGCGAGGCGGGTCCGCCGCACCAGTGCCGCACAAGCCAGCGCCACGATGGCTATCGCGACGTACTGGACGCGGAAGTGAACCGCCAGCTCTGCAAACCACCAGTCGCCGGCCCACAGGGCGAGAACGCTGGCGACGACAGCAGCAAGGACCAGCGCATCGGTGAGTGCGACAACGATCTGCCGGCCGGCATCACTCATTCGACAGCGCGCTGGAGTAGCCGGGTTTCAGGCCTGCAGCGCGCGCGACCACGAACAGCAGCGCATAGGTGAGCATCGAGATGATCAGCCCCCACAGCCCGGCGGCGATCCAGCTCGGCGTGAAGGCATAGGCCGCGACGACTCCGCAGACGAATGCCAGCACGGCGATCGGATTCCACGCCGGCAGGCGATCCAGCAACTCGGTGCGATAGCGTCGGCCGTGGAACAGGTAGTAGTCGACGATCACCGGGCCGATGATTGGCGGGACGATGCGCGCAAGCTGATCGATCCAGGTCATGAAGTGCTGGTAGATGCCGAGGCCGAGCAGGGTCCCGAGAGCGCCGCACACCACGACCATCACCCGCTTCGGACGCCGGAACACGCTGGCCGTCTGGATGGCAGGCAGGTAGAGGTTGGTGTCGCCGGTGGTCCACAGCGCCAGGCTCATCGCGATCAGGCCGATCGCCCCGATCACCGCGCCAGCGGTGCGCATGTAGGCCGAAAAATCGAAGGTGCCGGATACGACCCCGCCCATCGCGCCGATGACCTGCAGGAACAGCTGGGTGACCACCAGCACGACGAAGGGAATGGCAATGGCGACCCAGGCGCGCTTGGCGAAGCGCGTGTACTCCGCCATCACGATCGCGCCGACGACCCACGAACCGATCACGAGGTTAACGGCATCCATCGGTGCCAGCGGTGTTCGTGCCGCCGTGCTCGACGAGAGCTGCAGGAAGGCCTGCCAGCCACCGGCCTTGTCCACGTTGAGCCAGCCCGCGTACAGCCCGACCAGCACCAGCACGACGGTCGACGGCACCGCGACCCGTTCGAGGGCCTTCACGCCGAAGTACGTCGTCGCCGTGTAGAGCACGCCGGCGAAAATCGCGACCGGATAGAACCACGGGCTGTCGAAGCTGCCGGCCCAGGTGAGACCGAACGCCCCCACCACGATGCCTTGCCAGCCGATCGTCAGCGCAGCCAGGAACAGCACCGGGAGACTCGCGCCGATGTTGCCGTAGGTGAGCCGGTACAGCAGCCCGCTGTTGCAGGCCGTCTGATAGCCCATGTAGCCCACCAGTGCCCCGACCACGAAGTTCGCCAGGTTCCCCCACATCGCGTACTGCAGCAGATCGGGCCAGAACGTCAGGCCTGCGCCCAGCGAGCCGCCGACCAGCAGCCCGGTGACCAGGAAGCCCCAGCCGAACGCGAGCGTCAGCAACGGCAGGGCATCACGGCGCTGGTCGGGACGCAGCGGTCCCAGCGGGTTGTCCGCACTGCGCCCTTCTTCCAGCGGATCGAGCTTCAGCCAGCGTGACAGTCGTGAACTCATTGGAGGTTGCCCCGAAGATTGTTGTAGTTCTGTGGCGTTACATAACGCGCCGCGAGCGCCGACGCAAGCATCGGTACCCGATCACGGAATTGCACGCCGCAACCACGTAGAAGTCCAGCAGGGGCCCGACGTCTGCATGGTCGGCGGGCCCGAGGTCGCTCCCCGGCGCAATGCCGCGGGCCAGGTTCAGGAGTGCTTGCGTGCAGAACCGACAATCTAACGTCGCGGCGATGGATCGTGGGCTGCGGCCCGGCGATGTCACCGATGAGTTGCGCCTGCCTGGCGCCGGACTGGGCGCCGGCATCGGTCTCGCGGTCCTCTCGGTTGACAACGTGTTGCTCGACACCATCGAGGAAGTGGTCAGCGCAGACCATGCCATCAGCATTGCGCAGAACGAAGTCGAACTGGCCGACCTGATCCTCAGCACCAGTTGCGGTGTGGCGTTGCTCGATGCGGCAGCGGTTCCCGCGGAACTCGAGCGGTTCACCGCGCGCCTGCGCGCGCAGTTTCCGGACCTGGTGCTGATCGTTGCCGGCGGCAGCGAGCACCAGTCCGCACTGGCGGCGCAGATTGCCGGCAGCGAGGTCTACCGCTTCCTGCACAAGCCGGTGTCCGCGCAGCGCATCCGCGCCTTCGTCGATGCCGCGCTGCGCCGGCATGCTGAAGAGCACGCCCTGAACGTCACCGTCGAGGCCGATGCCGCAGCCCGTGCGGCTCCGGCGACGGTCGCCGCGCCCGCCTCGCGCGGACCGCAGGGCCTGCCACGTTCGTGGGTCTACGCGGCTACCGCCATCGCAGCGCTGGCCATTGCCGCCTGGGCGGTACTGCGTGACAAGCCGGCCGACACGGCGGCCACGGCACCCACCTCCGCCGCCAATCCTGCCACGCCGGCGACGCCGGCCCCGCTGCTCGACGCCGAGACGCGGCGGCGGCTGGCAGCAGCCGACAAGGCGCTGCTGGAAGGCAGGCTGATGATGCCCGCCGACACCAGCGCCGTCGCGCTGTATCGCCAGGTGCTGGCGCGCGTCCCGACAGATGCGCGCGCCGCCGCCGGACTCGACAACGTGGTTGCGGCGCTGCTGACGCAGTCCGAACAGTCGCTCGCGGCCGGACGCCTCGACGAGGCGACGCGCGCGCTCGACAGCGCGCGACTGGTGCGCCCGGACAACGTGCGTATCGCCTATGTCCAGGCGCAGCTGGGGAAGGAGCGGGAGCGGGAATCGCTGACGCGCACGCGCAGCGCGACCACCATGGGCGACGCGCAGCGACTGCTGCTGGAGTCCCAGTCTGCAGACAGCCTGAAACTGATGGAGCAGCGCCTGCGCTCCGGCGCCTTGCTGGAGCCTGCCGGCGACAGCGCACGGTTTCATCTCGAGCGTGCACGCTCCCTGGCACCGCTCAGCGTTGACGTCGAGCGCGCGACCAACGCGTTTCGCCAGCGCCTGATGAGCGAAGCGCGCGGCGCGATCGGACGAACGGACGCAGCAGCGACCGGTCGGTGGCTGCGCGCCGCGGCGGACAACGGGGTTCCTGCGGTGGAACTCGACGCGCTGCGCGCCCAGCTGGCGGCTGCTGAGAGCAACTCGCGCAGTTCCGAGGTGGCGCGACTCGCCGCGCTCGTCGCCCAGCGGATCGCGCAGAACCGGCTGATCGAGCCGGCCGATGACAGCGCGCGCAGCTACTACAAGGCGCTGCGGGCGACCGACGGCAGCGGGCTGACGGCGGAATCCCTCAAGCAACCGCTTGGCAAGGCCATGCTCGCCGAGGCACGGACCGCAGTGAACGCGGGCGACACGGACGCTGCGTCGCGCTGGATTGCAGAGGCCGAGCTGGTCGGCGTGGCGGCAGGCGAACTCGCCACCCTGCGCAGTGACGTCGAGTTGGCACGCGGCCGGCAGCAACAACAGGGCCCCGTGGTGGGCGCCGGTTCACTGAAGCGCGTGCGCTTCGTCGAGCCTGCATATCCCCGCGCGGCGAGAGCGAAAAGCATCTCAGGCTGGGTCGACCTGGAGTTCACGGTCACGGCAAACGGCCTGGTCGATGCGATCGGCGTCGTGGGGGCCGAGCCAGCCGGCGTGTTCGAGAATTCCGCAGTCGAGGCGCTCGGCAAGTGGCGCTTCGAGCCCGTGCGGCGCGACGGCAGCGCCGTAGAACAGCGCGCCCGGCTGCGGCTGCGCTTCAGCGCAGACTGAACCACGGCAGGTCACGGCGCGGCATCGCAGTGAACGAAACACCCGCCAGCATCACGATTGCCAGTTCGGACCGGGCGTTCGCGTCCTGGCTCGAACGACGCGTCGGGACCCTGCGGCCCTACTCCAGCCTGGCAACCGTTCATCCGCACGAGCTGCTTCCCTGCAGTTCCTCCGCAGGCTCGACACCAACGCCGTCCGTAGTGTTGCTGCACACGTCGTTCGAGCAGCCCGACTCCGAGGGCATGGCCTGCCTGCGCCGCCTGTGTGCCATTGACGCGAGCCAGGTCATCGTCGCGATCGCCGAAGACGGCAATGAACTTGCGGCGGTCGACGCGCTGCGCAACGGCGCAGCGGACTACCTGCCCAAGACCCACCTGGACGGCCCGAGGCTCGATGCGGTGCTACGCCAGGCGAGCAACCTGGCGGAACGCCGTGCCGCCAAGCAACGGCGCATGGCGGGCAGCGAGCCCAGCGACCGCGACGTCCCCCGTGACGTGATTCCCCAGTACGAAGTGCTGCGCGTCCTGGGCGAATCCGACAACTCAACCGTGTACCTGGCCTGTGCGCCGGACATGGATCAGAACGTGGCGTTGAAGGTCAGCGAGGAACAGGACTGCGACGGCGAGCAGGCACGCGAGTGGCTGGCGCGCGAGTACCAGGCGATCGCGGAAATTACCCACCCCGGCGTCATCGACATCTACGACTACGGCGTGCACGCCGGGCGCGAGTACCTCGCGATGGAGTTCTTCCCGCGCGGCGACCTGTCGAAGCGGCTGCGCGATGGCTGTTCGATCGCCGCCGGGCTGGCGTACGTGCGCAGCATCGCGGCGGCACTGCAGGTGATCCACGAGGCCGGGCTGGTGCACCGCGACCTCAAACCGCAGAACGTCATGTTGCGCGACAGCGATGAAACCGTGCTGATCGATTTCGGCCTCGCCAAGAACCTGCAGACCAGTCACGGCTCGACCCGCACCCAGGGTCTGCGCGGATCGCCCTACTTCATGAGCCCGGAACATGCGCAGGGCATGCCCGTCGACCGACGCTCGGACCTCTATGCGCTCGGCGTCATCCTCTACGAGGTGCTCGCCCGTCGTAAGCCCTTCTATGGAGCAACGGCGATCGACATCCTGCAGAAACACGTCTCGGAAGCCGCGCCGCCCCTGCCTGCCGAGGTCGCCGGATTCCAGCCGGTCATCGACCGGCTGCTGGCAAAGTCACCCAACGACCGCTACGACTCGGCTGACCAGCTGATCGCTGCGCTGTAGAACGGCCGTCCCCGGCGCTGCGTCTCGCGCCGCGGGCCGTGACGCGGGATACTCGGGCCTTCAAGGGAAGGACGAGTACCCATGGCCCGATCCGCCGCTGCTTTGACTGCACCCATGCTGTGCGCCGCGCTAAGCCTCATCACGGCCGTGCCGCCCGCGGTACACGCGGATCCGTTCTCCACCGGGCAGGTGAAGCTGCCCGAAGCCACGCTGTTCTATCGCGAGGCGGGCACCGGCCGCCCCGCGCTGTTCGTGCACGCGCTGCTGATCGATTCACGGCTGTGGCTCGACCCGATGCGCGACCTGCGCGACATCCGCCGCATCCTGGCACCGGATCTCTCGGGGTTCGGATTCTCGTCGCCGATGATCGGCACCACCGTCGACTACCAGCGCTACGCCGACGAGCTGCTGGCCTATCTCGATGCCATGAAGGTGCGCGAGCCGGTGGACCTGGTGGCGCTGAGCGCGGGTGGCAACATCGCTGCGCTGGCCTACACGAAGCAGCCACAACGGTTTCGCTCGATGGTGTTGATCAGCGCTGGCTTCAGCGGCGGCGCCGATGCTGCCGCGATTCGCTACCGGGCAGAGAATGCGCGCACGGTCGTGATCGAAGGGCGTGATGCGCTCTACCGCCGGTTCAACGAGTACATCGTCAGCCCCAGCGCCTCGCTGATCGCGCGCGCCCGCTACAAGACGATGCTCGAGCAGACGCCCTATGAATCCATGGTGGCCTTCCTGACGACCAGCGAGGGGCCCCGATTCAGTGACATTCCGGCGAAAATCACCGTTCCGGTGATGATCCCGGTTGGCCGCGACGACACCGTGGTGACGGTCGAAGGCGCTCGCAGGATGGCTGCCCAGTTCCCGAACGCCCGCGTGGTCGTGATCCCGGCCGCCGGACGACTGCTGCCGCTGGAGTCGCCGCAGGAGTTCAGCAGCGCGGTTCGTGCGTTCTGGGCCGAACTCGACGCGAAACCCGACAATGCCAGGAGTAACAGCAAATGATCAGCTTGCAACAACGCGGCCGCTCAGGCCTGCAGTTACTCGGATCGCTGCAGAAGTTCTCCAGCTCCGCGCTGCGCGACCAGGCGGAAGCGGACTTCGCCGCGCAACCCGAGGC
>JANPDV010000324.1:0-6988 GCA_031431655.1 Gammaproteobacteria bacterium
GTCCCGTCGTAACGCACTGCGGGCCGCCGCCATGGCTGCGGCTGCCGCATCGTCTGCCGCGCTCGCGGCACGCACGCCGCAAGCCGCTCGCATTCCGAGTGAGGCGCGCCTGCACCGCGGCTTCGTCGACCTGTCGTACGGCCAGTTGCACTTTCGCGCCCGTATGCCCGGACGAAACGCGGCTGGCGGCACATCGGCCGAACGCGCGCCGCTGTTGATGCTGCACGGCTTTCCGTCTTCGTCCTGGGCGCTGCAGCCGTTCATCGACGAGCTGGGACGCGAGCGCCGCACCTGGGCACCGGACCTGCCCGGAATGGGCGATTCCTCGCCACATCCGGCGGCGCAACCGTCGCTGCAGGATCTGGCCGACAGCGTGCTGCAGGCGGCTGATGCCTGGGAGCTGCATCGCTTCGATCTTTACGGCACGCTGACCGGCGCCCGCGTCGCCATCGAGCTGGCGTTGCGCGTGCCGGACCGCGTGCGCCGCCTGATCCTCGACGAGCCCGGCGGCCTGCCGCACACTGATCCGGATTTTCTGACGCGCTACATCCCGGACCTGGCACCCGACGCAGCCGGCTCGCAGTTCCAGCGAGCGTTCGACTTCTGCCGCGACGCCTATGTCTGGTTTCCGTGGTACCGCCAGACGCTGGCGAACCAGCGCAACTTCATCGACATGCCGCCGCCCGCTGCGCTGCACGGCAAGACGATGGAGATCCTCAAGAGCACGCAGCTGCCGGCGGTTTTCCAGAGTTCCGTGCGTTACGACGTGGCGGCGCGCGCGCCGCTGCTGCGAGTCGCGACCCTGACCACCGACGAACTCGCCGGCATCATTCCCGGTACGCGCTCGCTGGGCCTGCCGCGCATCGAAGCCACCAATGCCACGCCGGAGCAGGTCGCAGCGCGGATCGTCGCATTCCGCAGCTTCCTGGACGCGGCCTGACCTCGCAGGCCCGCCAGTCAAGGCACCGGCTTCAGCGGTTCGGCATGTCGATCGCGCGCTTGTCCGCCGCGAGGGCCGCTTCATGCAACGCCTCGGATAGCGTCGGGTGTGCGTGAATCGTGCGCTGCAGGTCTTCAGTGCTGGCCGAGTACTCCATTGCGAGCACCGCCTCGGCAATCAACTCACCGGCCATCGGACCAATGACATGCACGCCGAGAATTTCATCGTTGTCCTGCGCTGCAACGATCTTGGCGAAGCCCTGGGAGGCCTCCATCGCGCGCGCGCGGCCGCTGGCGAGAAACGGGAATGAACCCACCTTGTAAGCCCGACCACTGGCCTTCACCTGCTCCTCGGTCTTGCCCACCCAGGCGATCTCCGGCGCGGTGTAGATCACGGACGGAATCACGTCGTAGTTGACCTCGGCGTACAGCCCGGCGATGCGATCAGCGACCGCGACGCCTTCTTCCTTGCCCTTGTGGGCAAGCATCGGCCCGCGCACGCAATCACCGACGGCCCAGACGTTCGGCGCGTCGGTGCGGCACTCGTGGTCCACCTTGATGAAGCCCCGTTCATCGAGCTGCACGCCGCTGCCATCACCCAGCAGGTCGCGCGTGAACGGCCGGCGGCCGATGCATACGATCAACTTGTCGACACCCAGGACCTGGCCCGCCCCTTTGGCATCCTCGAAGGTCACTTCGACGGCGCCGTCCTTGACCCTGGCGCTGCTGACCTTGGCGCCGAGACGGATGTCCAGGCCCTGCTTGCGGAAATGCTTGAGGGCCTCCCTGGCAACCTGCTGATCGGCGATGGCGAGGAAATCCGGCAGCGCTTCGAGCACCACGACTTCGCTGCCCAGACGCCGCCAGACACTGCCAAGCTCCAGGCCGATGACTCCTGCGCCAATCACACCCAGGCGCTTCGGCACCGCGTCGAACTCCAGGGCGCCCCAGCTGTCGACGATCTGCCTGCCGTCGAACGGCGCGCTGCGCAGTTCGGTCGGCGTGGATCCGCTGGCGAGCACCACGTGTTTCGCAGCGAGGATCTGCTGTCTGCCGTCATGCGCCGTGTACTCGACCCGGTTACCAGGCAGCAACCGGCCGTGACCCTGCAACGCAACCGCGCCGGCCGCCTTCAGCAACTGCACGATGCCGCCGGTCATGCCCTTGACGATGCCGGCCTTGCGCTTCTGCATCTGCGCAAGGTCCACCGACACGCCACCGGTCCTGATGCCATGCGCTGCAAACTCCACCTGCGCACGATGCAACAGCTCTGACGATTCCAGCAGCGCCTTGCTCGGGATACAGCCCGCGTTCAGACAGGTTCCGCCGAAAGTTGCGCTGCCATCGTAGTTCTTCCACTCATCGATGCAGGCCACGGTCAGCTTGTTCTGGCCGGCGCGAATGGCAGCGGGATACCCCGCCGGGCCACCGCCGATGACGATGACGTCGTATGAATCGCTCATGCGCTTGGTTTCCTGCTGGGCAGCGGCCTAAAGGCCGATCAGCATGCGGCCCGGATCTTCCAGGCAGTCCTTGAGGGTGACCACGGTCTGTACTGCCTCGCGGCCGTCGATGATCCGGTGGTCGTAGCTCATCGCCAGGTACATCATCGGCCGCACCACCACCTGCCCATCGACAACGACCGCCCGGTCCTGGATCTTGTGCATTCCCAGGATGGCGCTCTGCGGCGCGTTGAGGATCGGCGTCGACATCATCGAGCCGAACACGCCACCGTTGGTGATCGTGAACGTACCGCCGGTCAGCTCTTCAAGCTTGAGGGTGCCCGCGCGGGCGCGCGCGCCGAAGTCTGCGATCTCTTTCTCGATCTGCGCGAAGCCCTTGCTGTCGGCGTCGCGCAGCACCGGCACCACCAGGCCCCGATCGGTCGAGACCGCCACGCCGATGTCGTAGTACTCGTGATAGATGACGTCCGCGCCGTCGACCGACGCATTGACGACCGGGAACTTCTTGAGGGCCTCGATCGCGGCCTTGACGAAGAACGACATGAAGCCGAGCTTCACGCCGTGCTCCTTCTCGAAGCGGTCCTTGTAGCGCGCGCGCAGCGCGCTGACCGCCGAAAGGTCGACTTCGTTGAATGTCGTCAGCATCGCCGCGTCATGCTGAGCCTGCACCAGTCGTTCCGCGATGCGCTGTCGCAGCCGCGTCATCGGCACGCGCTGCTCAGCGCGGGCTCCAACCGGCGCCGGCGCCGATGCCACTGCCGCTGCCGGTACCGCTGCCGATGCGGCCGCCGGTCTTGCCAGATGCGAGACCACGTCGGACTTCGTCAGCCGCCCATCGCGGCCCGACGACGCGATCTGCGCGGGGTCCAGCTTGTTCTCCTCCACCAGGCGACGCACGGCCGGGCTGAGCTTGCCCTTGTCCGCAGCCGCATCCGGCGCGGCGGTCGCGACGGTGGCAGCGGGCGCCAATGCAGCGACCGCCGCCGCCGGTTTTGCAACCGCGGCGATGGCCCCCTCCTCGATATCTGCGAGCAGGTCGCCACTCTTCACCGTGGTGCCCATCTTCACGTGCAGCGTCCTGAGCACACCATTGGCCGGAGCCGGCACCTCGAGGACAACCTTGTCGGTTTCGAGATCCGCCAGGTTCTCGTCGCGCATCACCGCGTCGCCGGGCTGCTTGCGCCACGCAACGAGAATGGCATCGGCCACGGACTCAGGCAGGTTCGGAACGCGGATTTGAATCGTCATCGCTTCAGTGTCCTTCAGGATCGTTTGCGCAGCGTAGTCGGCGCGACGGATGCCACGGCGACGCCCGCGGAAATGGCCGGGGCAGGCGCCGCGCCCGGCGGTTCGGCGACCGGCGGCGCCAGCCGAGTGGTCTGCGGACCGGCGTCTTCGCGTGCACTGGCGCGCAGCGCCGCCTCGATAAGCCCCGCCTGTTCAGCGTCATGAATCTTGCCGATGCCCGTTGCCGGGGCGGCGGCCGGCGCCCGACCCGCGTATAGAAGCTCGCGACGACCCGCGACGATACGGTCCATGCGATGCCGGATCTGGTACCAGGCACCCTGGTTCTGCGGCTCCTCCTGACACCAGACGACTTCGCGCGCGTTCGGATACCGCGCGAGCACGGCCTCGAACTCGTGGTCGGGGAACGGATAGAGCTGCTCGATGCGAACCAGCGCCACGTCCGCGACCGCGGCGGTACGGCGCGCCTTGAGCAGGTCGAAGTAGACCTTGCCGCTGGAGAACACGACCCGGTGCACCGCAGCGGCATTCAACTCGTCGACCTCGTCGATGACCGTGGCGAAACTGCCGCGGGCCAGATCCTCCAGCGCAGAAACCGACAGGTCGTGGCGCAGCAGGCTCTTGGGGGTCATGACGATCAGTGGCTTGCGAAACGGACGCAGCATCTGCCGGCGCAACATGTGGAACATCTGCGCCGGTGTCGATGGCACACAGACTTGCATGTTCATCTCGGCGCAAAGCTGCAGGAATCGTTCGAGCCGCGCAGAAGAGTGCTCGGGGCCCTGGCCTTCGTAGCCATGTGGCAGGAACAGCGTCAACCCGCAGATGCGGCCCCACTTCGACTCGCCCGAAGAAATGAACTGGTCGATGACCACCTGCGCACCGTTGGCGAAGTCGCCGAACTGGCCTTCCCAGATCACCAGCGTGTCGGGCTCGGTCGTGGAGAACCCATACTCGAAGCCCATTACCGCTTCTTCCGACAGGACAGAGTCAATCACCTGGAAGCGCGGCTGGCGTTCCATGACATGTGCCAGCGGGATATAGCGCTCGCCGGTCTGCTGGTCGTGCCAGACAGCGTGCCGGTGGAAGAAAGTGCCCCGGCCCGCGTCCTGTCCCGAGATACGGACCGCGTAGCCGTCTTCGAGCAGGCTGGCGTAG
Organism: Gammaproteobacteria bacterium; assembly: GCA_031431655.1. Taxonomy (GTDB): domain Bacteria; phylum Pseudomonadota; class Gammaproteobacteria; order Steroidobacterales; family Steroidobacteraceae; genus UBA964. The sequence goes on from JANPDV010000324.1 coordinate 4,806, forward strand.
GCAAGCGTCTCGGCGCAGCCCCAGTCCAGCGGCAACTCGCCGGCGATCATCTTGACCCGGTTGGCGACCACCTGCTGCACGCGCGGATGCAGGGTCGTGCCATCCGGCACCCGCACCAGGCCAGCGCCGAGCGCCTTGAGGCGCTCCAGGTCGACCCCGGAGCGAACGCGCGTCGTCCAGTCGGGTACCTGGTACTTGCTCCAGTCGACCGTGTGCTTGTTGCCAATCATGCCGAGGGAGGCCCGCGCCTGCGGGTGCCCCTCGTCCAGCCCCGTGCGGTACTGCTCGACGTAGGCCAGGGTTTCGCTCTCGCTCATGACGCCTGCCGCCGCGAGGCGGTCCGCGTACAGCTTGCGGGCGGTCGGGTGCTTGCGGATCGTCGCGTACATCAGCGGCTGCGTTGCAGCCGGCTCGTCGGCCTCGGTGTGGCCGAGCCGCCGATAGCAGACGAGGTCGATCACCACGTCCTTGTGGAACCGCATGCGGTACTGCAGGGCCAACCTCGTGACGAAGACGACGGATTCCGGATCGTCGGCATTGACGTGGAAGATTGGCGCCTCGAGCATCTTGGCGACGTCCGAGCAGTACATCGTGGAGCGCGCGTCCTCGGGCCGGTGCGTGGTGAAGCCCACCTGGTTGTTGATGACCACATGCACGGTGCCGCCGGTGCGATAACCGGCGGCCTGCGACAGCTGCAGCGTCTCCATGACCACGCCCTGCCCCGCGAACGCGGCGTCGCCGTGGATCAGCACAGCGATGACCTTGTCACCGTCGGCGTCGTTGCGACGCTCCTGGCGCGCGCGCACGGAACCCTCGACCACCGGGTTGACGATCTCGAGGTGCGAGGGGTTGAACGCCAGCACCACGTGCACATTGCCGCCGGGAGTCCGCAGGTCCGCGGAGAAGCCCTTGTGGTACTTGACGTCGCCGGACCCCTTCATGTGCGAGGTGTCGTACTTGCCCTCGAACTCCGAGAACAGGATCGACGGCGCCTTGCCGAGCACGTTGACCAGCACGTTGAGGCGCCCGCGATGCGCCATGCCGATGACGAATTCCTCGACGCCTGCCGCGCCACCCTGTTGAATCACGTCGTCCAGCAGCGGGATCAGCACATCGCCGCCCTCCAGCGAGAAGCGCTTCTGGCCGACGTACTTGGTGTGCAGGTAGCGCTCGAGGCCTTCGGCCGCGGTGAGTTGCCACAGGATGTTGCGCTGCTCGTCGACGCCGAAGCGCTGCTGCAGGCGGCCGGACTGGTATTTGTCCTGCAGCCAGAGGCGTTCTTCGGTGTCGGAGACATGCGCGAACTCGGCGCCGATCGTGTTGCAGTAGATCTGACGCAGCTGGCCGATGATGTCGCGCAGCTTCATCCGGGCAGGTACGGTGGCGGTGCGACTGCCAGTAAAGAACTCCGCATCCAGATCCTGCTCCGACAAACCGAAGTACTGCAGGTCGAGCACGCGGGGGCGCTCGCGATGCATCAGCCCGAGCGGATCGAGATTCGCGATCAGGTGGCCGCGGTTCGCGTAGATCTGGATAAGCCTGGAGACGGCGCCCTGCCGCGCGGATGCGGCTGCCTCGACCGGCGACGCTGGCGACACTGGCACCGGTCGCGCAAGCCGCGCGCGCTCCGCGATGCCCTGCTGCACCGCGCGATGCGATGCCGTGGCAGCGGTCGTCGGCAGCTGCGCCGCGAAGTAATCACGCCACGGCGCCGCAACGCTGGCGGGATCCTGCTGATACCGCTCGAACTGCAGTTCCACATACTCGGCGGTGCCGCTTGCGAGCGGCGAAGACTCGAGCAGTTCCTTGCGCGACACAGACATGGGGCTCCGACCGTCCAGTAAAAACAATAGTTTACCGCAACGGGCCAGGGGCACCAAAGCATCGCGGCGGGTATTTGACTCAGCCGGGATCGTAGGCCGACACGCTGAGGTTCTCCAGCAACCACAGTTCGTATCCAACCAGCACGACGTAGACTGCGAGCACTGAGTAGAGGATGCCGCCGACGGGAATCCGGCCGAACGCGCGCATTCTCGCCAGCAACGTGAGCAGGATCACACCACCTGCCGTAAGGCCCATTTTCCACAACGCGAAGCTGCGACCGGAGCCGGTGACCAGCGGCTCCATGACCGGGTTGATCTCTTCGGCACCGAGATTGAGCAGAGTGAGCGTCAGGATCGCAT
>JANPDV010000325.1:0-2156 GCA_031431655.1 Gammaproteobacteria bacterium
TCAGCCTGCGCAACGAGATCGACCTGCCGCTGCGTGGGCTGCCGGCGGGCAATATCCGATTCGTGGCCGCGCAGCTGCGCCCCGGCACCGGCGGCCGCGGCAGTGAGTGGCGCGCCTACACGACCCGCCGCGACGCGAGCGCGGTCCAGGCGACCGCGGAGGCCGCCAACGCGACCGGCGCCGTGTTCCGCGACAACAACGACGGCACCTACGACTACACGTTCTCGAAGGCGCTCAACGCCTACGGGCCCGACGGCGCAACGTACGACGCGTCGCTGACACACCGGATCGGCCTGGAACTGCGCAGCACCGCGACACTCGCGGTCGTTGCGCCGAACAGCAACGCGCCCTACACGTTCGTGCCCGCGAGCGGCTCGACCAGCGTGTTCCCGGTACGCCGCGAGATCGTCGACAATGACACCTGCTTCGCCTGCCACGACCGGCTGGAGTTCCACGGCGGCCCGCGTACGGACGTGCAGTACTGCGTCACCTGTCACAACCCAGGGACGACCGACGGCCAAGCGCCGAACAACACGCTCGACATGCCCGTGATGATCCACAAGATCCACATGGGCAACAAGCTCGCGAACGGCTACAAGATCACCGGCAACGGCAACGTCGTCTACGAGTTCGGCACGGTCGCCTTCACGCAGGACCAGCGCAACTGCCAGACCTGCCACCAGGAGAGCGACGCGAAGACCCCGCAGGCCAGCAACTGGCGCACCGTGCCGTACGCGCGCGCCTGCGGCGCCTGCCACGACAACGTCAACTTCGCGACCGGCCAGGGCCACAGCTCGTCGAACCTGCCGGCGACGGACGACCAGTGCCTCACCTGCCACGGCCCGTCCAGCACGTTCGCCGGCGGCACGCTGCGCGTCGACCAGGCGCATCGGATCCCGCTGCTGGAGGCCAGCCAGCGCTACAAGTTCAACCTGCTCGGCGTCACGAACGCGGCCCCGGGCCAGCGGCCGGTGATCCGCTTCTCTGTCACGGACCCGACCAACGCGAATCGTCCTTACAACATCCTGACCGACCCGACTTGGAACGTCGCGGCCGGTGGCGCGAGCCGGCTCGCGCTCGACATCGGCTGGAACACTGCCAACTACACCAATCGGGGCAGCGGCAGCGCCCCCACCCCGACGACCGGTGCCCCGGCGCAGCCGATCAGCATCAATCCGCTTGCGATCAGCGGCGGCACGCCGGCCACGGGGCCGGATGCCAGCGGGGTATTCACGTCGACCTCGGCCGTCGCGATCCCGGCGGACGTCACCGGAACGATCACGGTCGGCATCGAGGGGCATCCCGCCGCCGATGTCGATCCGACCACGGCCGGCATCGAGCGCATCGCGGTGACGAACATCGCCGGCTTCTTCGCCGCGACCGGCACCAAGGTCGATCGGCGCTCCGTAGTCAACGTCAAGAAGTGCGACGACTGCCACAAGCAGCTGTCGATCCACGGCAACAACCGCACCGACGAGCCGCAGGTCTGCGCGATCTGCCACAACCCGTCGGCGACCGACATCAGCCGGCGCGTCGCCGGATCCTCCTGCGTCAGCACGCTCGGGCCGAACGACGCTTCGATCGACCTCAAGTACATGATCCACGCCATCCACAACGGCGAGGAATCCAAGTACGGCGCCTGCGGCTTCAGCAACCTCCCGGTGTCCTTCGCGGAAGTGAAGTATCCCGGCAAGCTGAACAACTGCGAGGGCTGCCACAACACGCCCACCGCGACCCAGACGGCGAGCTACTACCCGGTCGATCCGGCCACGGTGCACGCGACCACGGTTCGTGCCGGCGCGAACCGGGCGAGCACGACCGACGACGTCGCCTGGAGCCCCAACGTCGCGGTGTGTTCTGGCTGCCACGTCTCGACGACGGCCGAGGCGCACATGCTGCAGAACGGAGGCAGCAAGACGCTGACGAAGAATGCCGATGGCTCGACCGCCGGCGGACCGCTGGAGACCTGCGGTCTCTGCCACGGTCCAGGACGCTCGGCCGACGTGAAGGAGGTCCACAAGATCGGGTCGTTCGAGTTCCAGGCGCCGGTGGCGAACTGACAGCGGAACGGACCGGGTTTTCGTCACACGCAGCCGGACGCAGTGGCCTGTTCACACTATGGAAATGGCCATGACGCGGCATAGGAAGCGGCTGGC
>JANPDV010000326.1:0-3932 GCA_031431655.1 Gammaproteobacteria bacterium
CGCTCGGCCGCGCGACGGGCTCTTCTCAATCCTCGGTTGCTACAGGGAGTTCCTGATGAAGGCGTGGTTCCTGCGAATCCTCAAGTGGGGCGCCGCCGCCCTGGTGCTGATCGCGGTGGGAATGGTGTTCGCGACGAGCGCGGTGTTCTACTCCGCGCCTGCCGAGAAGGTGGCCAGGCTCGCCTCCGCGCCGATGCTGGGAAAAACGGTGCTCGTGGCTGGCGCCACCAGCGCTTCGGGCATCGAACTGGTGCGCGTGCTCAAGCAACGGGGTTGGCGCGTGGTCGCGATGGTGCGGGCGTCGTCGAACACGGCGCCGCTCGATGCCATTGGGGTCGACAAGGTCGTCGCCGACTCGATGCGGCCGGAGGAACTGGCTAATGCGTTCGCGGCCAACCGATACGACGCCGTCGTATCGTTGATCGGCACCTCGGCCCGCGATCTGCCCGGTCGGCGCAATCCGGTCGACGTGCGAATCCGCGGCGCCGCGAAGATGGACCTGAACAAACGTCCCGATTTCATCGGCAACCGCAACCTCATCGACGCGACCAAAGCGGCCGGCGTGGCCCGCTTTGTGTTCGTCACCGTCATCGGCGCTGGCGACTCGGATGGTGCGGTGCCCTGGGGGGCGCGCCGCGGCCACGAGGATGTCACCGCGCTGAAGACGCAGGCAGAGGACCATCTGCGCACCAGCGGACTGGAATGGACGATCATCCGGCCCGGCGGACTTGGACGCCAGTCGGTCGGCACGACCGCCGTGCTGGTCGAAGATCCGAAAGCCTTCAGCTTCCTCGCGCGCTCGGATCTCGGTCGCCTCACCGCCGATGCACTGGGTGACCCGGCGACGGTTGGCAAGACTTACACCGCTTTCGATTCCGAGCGCCGCTACATCTGGAAGCTCTTCACCAAAAATTGAACCAGCCCTCAGGAGTTGTCGACACATGAATACCCATCTCAGTCGTCTTTTCATTCTCGTTTGCGCGATCGCGATGGTTGGGTGTGCCGCTTCGCGCGGCACTCCGCGGGTCAGCGCCGCCGAACGCGAAGCGGCAGTTCGGGCCGCCGTGGCCAATCCGGACCGCAGCGCCAAGGACCGTGCGCTGGACGAAAAACGTCGGCCGGTGGACGTGATGATTTTCGCAGGCGTTGCGCCGGGCCAGAAAGTCATCGATCTGTTCAGCGCCGGCGGTTGGTACGCCGAGTTGCTGGCGCGCGTGGTCGGGCCTGCTGGCCAGGTCTACATGCAGAACCCGGCGGATACGCGCATGGGGGCGAAGGACATCGAGGCGCGTCTCGCCAACAACCGGATGCCCAACATCGTTCCATGGGACAAGAACATGAACGACATGGCGTTGCCTTCGAACTACTTCGACGGCGCCATGATCAACCTGGTGTTCCACGACTTCTACTCCATGTCGGATGACGTCGACGATATTCTCGCGGACCTGTACGCGGGTCTGAAGCGCGGCGCCTGGGTTGCAGTGGTTGATCACTCCGCGCCGCCGGGCACCGGGTTCAGCTTTGCCAAGGAGCCCCGCGGCCCGCATCGCATCGACGAGGCCTTCGCCAAGGCCGCGTTTGCGAAGGCGGGCTTCAAGCTCGAAGCCGAGCTGGACCTGTTCCGCAACCCGGCCGACGACCGTCAGAAGGCGTTCTTCATGCCGGAGATGCAGGGCAAGGCCACCGACAAATTCGTGCTGCGTTTCAGGAAGCCCTGACACGCCGACGACCGCTGCGGCTTCGGCCGATCAAGTGCAGTCGCTTGTTTCCAGAGGGTCTCATGCATCTTCGCCATTTCGCACTCACCTTACTGGCGTTCGCGCTGCCGGCATTCGCTTGCGCGGCCGACAGCACTGTCGTCCTCGTTACCGGTGCAACGGGTCAGACGGGCCGGCTCACGGTGGCCGCGCTGGCGGGAAGAGGGCTCGTGATACGCGGGATGGTACGCAGCGCTGAAAGCGCAGCGACACTCCCGCCTGGCGTCGCGGCGGCCATCGCGGACGTTACCCAGCCCGCGAGCCTCGCAGCGGCTGTCAAGGGCGTGAGCGTGGTCATCAGCACCGTGGGTGCGCGATTCCCCATCGGCGAAAACGGTTTCGCCGCCGTGGACTGGGAGGGCAACCGCGCGCTGATCGATGCGGCCAAGGCGGCGGGCGTCCGCCACTTCATCCTCTTGTCCGCCGGCTCGGCCGGTCGCGACGGATTTCCCTACTCGTGGTCCATCTCGCCCTATCCATGGAAGGCGAAGTCCGAGGCCTACCTCCGCAACAGCGGCGTGCCCTACACCATCATTGCCGCTGGCGGCCTGCGCGACGACCCCGGTGGGCAGAAGGGCGTCCGACTCGCGCCGCGCGATCGCTACCAGAGCGCCGGCATCAGCCGCTCCGACCTCGCGCAGGTGCTGGCCGCCTGCGTGAACGAAGCCGCCGCGATGCGCAAGACCATCACGGTCGTCAACGATGAAACAGTCGCGGTGGGTGCGTGGCGCAAGGATCTCGGGCGATTGCCGGCTGACCGTTAGCGCAGCCAGCCCTCCGCTTTCTCCACGTTCGCCTTCTCAGGTAAAGATGCAGTTGATGTCGACTACGAGGACTATCATTGACATGGCAATTCAGATGCACAACCCGCCTCATCCTGGGGAGATTCTTCGGGATCTGTGTCTTGAGCCTCTCGGGCTGACGGTCACCGACACAGCCAAGGCTTTGGGCGTAAGCCGAAAGACGCTCTCGGCGGTGTTGAATGGAAGGGCAGGCGTCAGTCCGGAAATGGCCGTTCGCCTCTCTATCGCCTTTGATACGACTGCGGAGAGCTGGCTGAATCAGCAGGTCCAATTCGATCTCTGGTTGGCGGAGAAGCGCCGCAAGTCGCTCAAGGTTTCTCGACTCGCTGCATAGCGGCATGACTCGTCGCTGGAGCGCAGCCGCGACCCATTGAGTGCACCCGTCCTGCGCAGGTGCGCGGCGTGCCCAGCCAAGTCTTTAGGGTAAGCTCGGTCGAGTGAAATACTTTCGCGCAGTTGTAGTGCTCGCACTGGCGCTCGCAGCGGTTCCTGCATCGGCAGAGTCCGTGCTGTACCGCGGCATTTTTGGCGAACCGCAGAGCCTGGACCCTGATCGTTCCGGGCTCGCCAGCGAGATCGCCATCATCAACGACCTGTTTGTCGGCCTGACAAGCTACGACGTCGATGGGCGTGTTGCCCCGGGCCTTGCCGAGAGCTGGCAAGTGAGCAAGGACGGGCTCACCTGGCGCTTCAAGCTGCGGCCGAAGCTCAAGTGGTCCGATGGCGAGCCGCTCACGGCTGAGGATTTCGTGTTCAGTTTCCGCCGGGCAGTAACGCCAGCGACCGCGGCGACCATGGCGGATCGGCTTTTCATGCTGCGAAATGCGCAGGCCATCCTGAACGGCAAGGCAGAGCCTCGGACCCTCGGTGTGTCGGCGCCCACCCCGTCCGAAGTGCTGATAGAACTGGAGTATCCCGCACCGCGCCTGCCTGACCTGTTGCTCAGCGGCAATGGTTTTCCAACTCCCCGCCACGCCGTCGCGCGCTGGGGTGAGGCCTGGAATCGACCGGGGCGGATGGTCAGCAATGGCGCCTACGTGCTCGCGGAGCGGCGGCCCGGCGAACGCATACGCCTCACCAGGAACCCGCACTTCTATGCCGCCGCAGAGGTGCGCACCGACACGGTGATCTACATCCCCGCAGACAGCGTAGATGCCCAGGTGAACCGCTTCCGTACCGGTGAACTGCATATCAACCGCAACCCGGGTTTCCCGCCCAACCGGAAAGCACTCCTGGAAAAGGAACTCGGCACGACCGTGCGCGTGAGCCCATACCCGCTGCTGGTGTTTCTGCGCTTCAACTTCCGCCGCGCGCCGTTTGATCGGCTGGAGATTCGCCGCGCACTCGCGCTGGCCATCGACGGCGACAAGAT
>JANPDV010000327.1:0-2118 GCA_031431655.1 Gammaproteobacteria bacterium
CCCCCCCCCCCCCCCCCCCCCCCCCCCCCCCCCGCCGCCGTACGTCGTGCACGTCTCGACGTGCGATCGCCTACTCCATGTGCCTCGCAAGTAACTGCCAGTGTGCCTAAGGCCGCGTTGCGAGCCGCGTCTCCGCAGCTGCAGCACCCCAGCGCATCGAATGCACCTCCGTGCCCTGCTGCCACGCCAGCTGCACGGTGCCGTCGGCGCGCACCGCCACGGCCGGCAGTTGCGCGGCGCCTTCCGGCGTGGGCACAACCCGCGGTTCGCTGAATGTCACGCCGCCGTCGGTCGAACTGCGGGTGAAGAGGCGCCGCGGGCCGTCCGTCTTGGCGTGCCAGAACGCATGCAGCGTGCCTCCCGCGAGCGCCAGCACCGGGGCGTCGGACATGGTCGCGGTGGGGTGCATCGGTTGCGGCGTCGACCAGGTCCGGCCGGAGTCTGCGGAGCGCACGAAGTACACGCCCTGGAGGTTCTCGCCGCCGGTGTAGTAGGCCGCGTAGACCGACTTGCCCTGGGCTGCGATGGCGGTGGGCTTTAGCGGGCAGGCGTCGATCTTCCAGCGGTTGCCGACGATGCGCTGGCGCGTCCCGAAACTGCGTCCGCCGTCGGTGGAGACGGCGATGGTGTTGTCGCGGTAGCCGGACTCCACCTGGCGCGAACCGACGAAGATGCGGTCGGCCGCGTCGACGAAGGCGGTGATCTGGCAGCAGGGGCAGACATCGGCCGGGAACAGCTCGCGATCCGCTGCCCAGCTGCGGCCGTCGTCGCGCGACAGCGTCATGAAGACCTTGCCCTGGTCGCCGTCCTTCGCCATGTCGCGCGTATCGATCCAGAACGTGTAGACGCCAGCGCGGCTGTCGAGCGCCATCGTGCCGAACACATGGGCGTGCGTCAGGCCACCATGCACGACGTGCTCTGCATCGGTGGTGCCCATGCGGTTGAGCATGCGCGGGGTCGCGAAGGTGGCGCCCTGGTCCGTGGAACGCGAATACAGCGCCACCGCCTCGGGCTTGCCATTGGCGGGATTGCGGTCATTGCCGGGGTAGAACACATGAATGGTGCCGTTGCGGCCCACGGCGATCCGCGGCTTGCTGACGAAGAAGCCCCAGACGTCGCCCTCCTTCGCGTTGATGCGCTTCGGCGCGGAGAACGTGGCGCCGCCGTCGACCGAGCGCGCGAAGTACAGGTTGGTGGAGGACTGGTGCGAGTGGCCGTGATCGCCATGGTCCTGTGGTGCCGCGGGAGCGGCGCTCTCGTCGAGCCAGATCATGTTGATGGCCCCGTCGGGTCCGACGGCGATTTCGGGCCCCTGCGCCTTGTGATCGGCAGTGCTGACGCGTACGCCGCTCGCCGCAGTCGAGACCGGAGTCTGGCTCGCCAGTGCCGCAGCGCTGACCAGTGCAACCACCCAGGGTGAAAGCATGCGCATTGTCGTTACTCCGCGAGAGAGGCACGAAAGTTAGCAAGTATCGACGGGCGGTGCGACCATGTGCCGTCCGCCGAATGAACGCCGCACGTGGCAACGGGCCACTGTGCCGTGTCCTGGCGCTTCCGCATGTGCTTATTGTCATGACGGCCCCAGTACTGCCACTGCGCCTGCAGCACGCGCTGGCCCTGCCTGCCACCCGCGATGAGCGGGCCCGCCGCAATTTCACGGCTGGCCTGCGCAGCTTCGTGCTGCACGAACTGGCCGAGGGCCTGCGGCGCGAACCCGCGGCCAGCGAGGCGGGGCTCGCCGATGCGCGGCAGATGCATGCTGCATTGCGGCCGACGCTGGCCTTCCAGTTCTATTCGGCGCTGCGCGTCGCGGCGCAGGACATGGTCTACCAGACCGTTCGCAGCGGGGTGGAGCGCCATCGGGACCAGCTGGTGCAGCGCGCCTCGCGACTCGCGACCGAGGCTCCGCTGGGCTCGCTGCGGCTGGACGAAGCACTCCCGCTGCCGCGTTCGGTGACCGCGGTGGACATTCACCTGATGCCCGGCAGCTATCACAGTGAGCAGGGCGCCGACGACCTCGCTGCCGGGGCCGTCTACGACAACCGTCTCGCCGTGTCGTCATTCGGGCTGATGGGCCGCAACCTCGACGACATCGGGCAGTCGATGGCGCGCTTCGTG
>JANPDV010000328.1:0-21488 GCA_031431655.1 Gammaproteobacteria bacterium
GGCGCGGCCGCGTCCCGGCGCCGCGTCGCGTTCGCGGCGGCGTCCGTCGCGAGCACTGTCGCGCGGCGAGTCGCGCCCCGCGTCACGCGGGGCATCGCGACCCGGCTCCCGGCCGCCATCGCGTTGGCTGTCGCGAGGGCCATTGTCGGCACGCGGGCGATCCCGATCCCGGTCCCCGCCGGGCCGACCGCCGCGCGAGCCGCCTTCGGCACCTCGACGTACGCCGTCGCGCGAGCGGTCGCGGTCCCGTTCGCCACGTCGCAAAGGTCGCTCGCGCGGTCGCTCACCGTCGCGCGGGCGGTCGCGCTGCCTATCGCGGCCCGAACCGCCACCACGCGACTCGTCCGCGGCGCCCTGGTCAGCCGGCAGGGACGCGTCTGGCACCGGGTCGCCCATGAAGAAGTACTGGATTCGCTTCAGCAGGCTGGGACGCGGCGGGCGCACCACAATCTGCGGCGCCGGCGCGGCGGCCGCGACCTGCACCACGGGCTCCGGCTGCACGATGATCGGAACAGCCGTGGTCGGCAGGAAGGTCGGCACTGCCGCGGGCTCCTGGACCGGCTTCTTTTCGCGCGTCCCAGCCGGATCGGCCACGTCCGCCGGCGTCGGCAGCTGGTAGCTCACCTTCTTGAACTCGGGACCCTCGATCTCATCGTCGCGAATGCGACGGATTGAATACTCCGGCGTCTCGATGTTGAGGTTCGGCACGATCACCAGGTCCACGTCGGACTTGTCTTCGAGCGTACGCAACCACTCGCGCTTCTCGTTGATGTGGTAGGTCGCGACCTGGACCGGCACTTCCGCGATGATCTTGGATGTGCGGTCCTTGCGTGCTTCCTCGCCGATGAGACGCAGGATCGCCAGCGCCATCGACTCGACTGTCCGGATGCTGCCGATGCCCTGGCAGCGCGGGCAGACCTCGTGGCTGGAATCTCCCAGCGACGGGCGCAGCCGCTGGCGCGACATTTCCAGCATGCCAAAGCGCGACAGGCGCCCGAGCTGGATGCGCGCACGGTCCATCTTCACCGCATCGCGCAGCCGGTCTTCCACGGCGCGCTGATTGCGCGTCTCTTCCATGTCGATGAAGTCGATGACTATCAGTCCGCCCAGGTCGCGGATGCGCAGCTGGCGGGCGATCTCATCGGCCGCTTCGGGGTTGGTGTTGGTCGCCGTGGTCTCGATATCCCCGCCGCGCGTCGCGCGCGCCGAGTTGATGTCGATGGAAACCAGCGCTTCCGTATAGTCGATGACGATCGAACCACCCGAAGGCAGCTGCACCTTGTGTGCATAGGCCGACTCGATCTGGCTCTCGATCTGGAAGCGCGTGAAGAGTGCGATGTCGTCTTCGTAGAACTTCAGGCGCCTGCCACCCTCGGCCGGCATGAAGCGCTGCATGTACTCCTGGGCGATTGCATGCGCCTGGGGCTCGTCGACCAGCAGTTCGCCGACGTCTTCCGAGAAGTAGTCGCGCAGCGCGCGCGTTACAGGGTCGCTCTCGCGATACACCAGGAATGGCGACGGGCGCTCGAGGACCGCCTTGACGATCTCATCCCACTGGACCTTCAGATTGTCGAGGTCCCACTGCAGTTCCTCGACCGCGCGGCCCACGCCGGCGGTACGCACGATCGCGCCCATGCCGTCGGGCACCCGCAGTGCGTCCATCACCGCCTTCATCTGGTCGCGGTCTTCACCTTCGATCCGGCGACTGACGCCGCCAGCACGCGGATTGTTGGGCATCAGCACCAGGAAACGGCCCGCCAGGGAAATGAAGGTGGTGAGCGCAGCGCCCTTGTTGCCGCGCTCCTCCTTCTCGACCTGGACGACGATGTCCTGGCCTTCCTGCAGGACCTCGCGCATGTTGACGCGGCCGCCCGAAGGGTTCTTCAGGAAGTACTCGCGCGAAATTTCCTTCAGCGGCAGGAAGCCGTGGCGTTCGGCGCCATAGTCTATGAAGCACGCTTCCAGCGAGGGCTCGATCCTGGCGATCCGAGCCTTGTAGATGTTTGCTTTCTTCTGCTCCCGGGAGGGGAGTTCGATCGACAGGTCGTAGAGTTTCTGACCGTCAACCAGGGCAACGCGCAGTTCTTCCTGCTGCGTTGCATTGATGAGCATTCTTTTCATGGGCCCCGAATCTCCGGATTGGGGCCAACAGAATTCCACTGGGGAACCATGAGAACGAGTTGAGCGATGCGGCGTTCATTATTGGTAACGGGCCGTCTTGGGTGACGGCCTGTCTGCAGCGAAGCTGCGCCTGTGCATTCGCGACACGCGATGCATTCCCGACACGAAGTGTTCCGGGATGCGAGGTCTTGAGACACAGGGCGTGAATGCGATTTGGCTCAATGCGATCTGAGGACCCACAGCACGACCGGGGGGCTGATCTAACCCTGCGCCGATCGAGATCTCTGTTGGCCTGGAAAGTTCTGCGATGGCCTCGGCAATAGCTAGGACGCCGAGGACCAACTAACATGCGGCCCCTTGCGCGTACCGTGAACCCTTGCGGGCCACGCGTGCGAGCTGCCGCTCGATTGTCCGTCCCGGCAGGTCTCGCCAGGCGAGACTGGGGACGACCTGTGAACACTACGTCAAACACGCTTCAAAAACAAGACCTTAGCGAGACCGGCACGGTCCGCCACGTCGTAGTCGATGAAGACGGGGCAGGGATGCGCCTCGATCGCTTCCTGAGCCGGCACTATCCCGGCGTACCGCGCACCCGCCTGTTCCGTGTGGTTCGCAAGGGCGAAGTGCGGGTCAACCGCAAGCGCTGCGAGATTGACCAGCGCCTGAATTCCGGTGATGACGTTCGTTTGCCGCCCATCCGGCCGGAGGCCGCCGCAGATGCGCCCGCGCCGCTCAGCACGGCCGGTGCGCCAGTCCGCGCAGAGCCCGCCCGCGCCGCCACGAGCGGCGCTGCTTCGGTGAAATCGCCGTCCAGGGCCACTGGCTCGGCGCGGGCACCGGCTGCCGCAGCGGAGCGGCCGAGCCGCCCGTCCGACTCGCTGATACAGAAGGTGCTGGCGGCCATCATCCACGAGGACGAACGACTCATCGTCGTCAACAAACCGGCCGGCGTTGCCGTGCACGGCGGCAGTGGCGTCAGCGCCGGCGTCATCGAGGCGCTGCGGGAGGGCCGACCGGATGAGCGCGACAAGCTCGAGCTCGTGCACCGCCTCGATCGGGATACCAGTGGCGTGCTGTTGATCGCGCGCCGCCCCAGCGTGCTGCGAGCGCTGCATGCACTGCTGCGCGAGGGCGGCGAGTTCGACAAGCTGTACCTCGCGCTGGTGAAAGGCAGCTGGCAGCTTGGCAAGAAGCGCATCGACGCTCCGCTGCGCACCGATCTGCGGGTTGGCGGCGAGCGCAAGGTGAAGGTCGATTCGCACGGCAAGTCCGCGCTAAGCGACTTCCGGCCGGTGCAGTTCTTCGGACCCTGGGCCACGCTGATGGAAGTGAAGATCGACACCGGCCGCACGCACCAGATCCGCGTGCATGCTGCGCACGCGGGGCACCCCGTGGCCGGCGATCCCAAGTACGGCGATCCGGAGTTCAACGCGGCAATGAAGCTGCGAGGGCTGCGCCGAATGTTCCTGCATGCAGCCAGCATTTCCTTCGTCTGGCCGGATCGGGGCACGCCGTTCAGCGTCAACGCGCCGCTGCCGTCAGACCTCGCGGCGGTGATCGACCAGCTGCCCGCGAAGCGCCGCCGCTAGCCAGATCAGCGGCAGGCCGATCAGTGCAGTCGGGTCACTCGACTCGATGCGCTCGCATAGCGCGATGCCCAGGCCCTCGGCCTTGAAGCCGCCGGCGCAGTCCAGCGCCGGTTCGCGCTGCAGGTGGGCGTCGACCTCCGCGGCGGTAAGCGCGCGGAAGTCGCAGCGTGTTGCATCGACATGCTGGAGCAGCAGTGCGGGCCGCTCGCGCACTATGGCGACTGCCGTGTGGAACAGCGCTGTGCCGCGCGAAAGCCCCAGCAACATCTCCCGGTTGGCCTGCAGCGTGCCCGGTTTGTCGAGCACCCGGCCGGCGGACTCGCAAACCTGGTCCGAGCCGATCACCAGCGCCTGCGGATGCCGCGCCGCCACCGCACGCGCCTTGGCGACAGCCAGGCGCAGCGCCCGCTCACGGGGTGCCTCGCCGGGCAATGGGTCTTCGCCAAGGGCCGGATCCGCCGATTCAAACTCGAAGCCGAGGCGCGTCAGCAGTTCGCGCCGGTAGCGCGAGGTGGAGGCAAGGATGATGCGGGTCGGGGCCGGCATGGTTAGTGGGGCCGCCGCAGCGGAAGTGTCTACCAAGTCGATCAGCGCCCCAAGACTGGCCGGATGCGTTCGATCATGCGGGTAGACCGAAACAATGCACCCGAAAAACAACAAGTTAGCTCGCGCCGGCTTTGACTCGCCCGGGCCACATCCCTATCATACGCGCCGCATGCCGACCGACTGGTCGCGTCCACAGGATATAGACCGCCTCGCTGACCGCGGGACGAGCTTCGATTTCGATGCGCCGCTGGTGCGCTTCCCTCGCCTGCGTGAGCAGCTGGCGACGGAGGACGGCGTCGCCCGCGGCAGCATCAGGATGTTCCGCGAGCAGGGGCAGGTCACCGCTGAGGTCAGCGTGTCCGCCAGGGTGCCGCTGCAATGCCAGCGTTGCCTTGGCATCGTGGTCTGGCCGGTCGAGTCGCAGTCGCGGGTGCGCATCGTCAACGTCGCCGAGGACGCGACTGATGGTGCCGGGCAGACTGGTTTCGACGAGGATGCGTTTTTTGTCGAAGAGGGCCGCATTGCGCTGCCGGACCTCGTAGAAGAAGAGCTGCTGCTGGGATTGCCGCTGATCGCGCGCCATCCCGAGGAGCAGGATTGTGTGCCCCAGGCGTCCGTGGAGTCGGCCGTGGGGCCCGCGCCGGGACACCCAGCAACAACGCCCTCTGGGTCGCTGTCGGCCGGGTCACCGGTAACGTCGTCACCGTTTGCTGGATTGAGTGAGCTGCTGAAGCGGCCACGATGAACTGACAGGAGATCGAGATGCCCGTTCAAAAGAGCCGCCGCACCCCCTCACGACGCGGCATGCGCCGTGTACACGATGCCCTTGCCACGCCCGCCCTCTCGGTGGATCCGCAGTCCGGCGAAACGCACTTCCGTCATCGCATCACGCCCGATGGTTTCTATCGGGGCAAGCGCGTAATCGACAAGCCGGTCGAGGACGAGGCGCAGTCCTGAGCACCCGAGTGGCTGCGGGGCCGCGCTGCATGCGGCCCGCGCGGCGCTCTTCCTGAGCGGCGACGATGTCGCGCATCGCACTCGACGTCATGAGCGGCGATGTCGGCCCGTCGGAGTGCGTGCCGGCCGCCGCACTCGCGCTTGCGCAGGACCCTGAACTGCGCCTGTTGCTGGTGGGTCAGCTCGACGTAGTGGAGGGCGAACTCGCGCGCCTGCGTGCCGCCGCTCGCGCTACCGGTGAAGAGGGCGCTGCTGGATCCCGCGGCGACCCACCCTGGCGCCAGCGCATCGAAGTGGTCCCTGCATCGCAGGTCGTGACGATGACGGATCACGCGCGCGAGGCCGTGCGGCGGCGCAAGGACTCGTCGATGCGCGTCGCGGTCGATCTCGTCAAGGACGGGCGCGCCGAAGCCGCGGTGAGCTGCGGCAATACCGGCGCGCTGACCGCGATTTCCCATTTCGTACTCAAGTGCCTGCCCGGCATCGAGCGGGCCCCCATCATGTCGGCGATTCCGAACCGCTCCGGTTTCACGCACATGCTGGATCTCGGCGCCAACACCCGCGCTTCGGCGCTGCAGCTCGAACAGTTCGCACTGATGGGTGCGATCGTGGCGCGCGAGGTCGACGGCATCGCATCGCCGCGGGTAGGGCTGCTGAACATCGGTGAGGAAGAGTCCAAGGGCCACGAGATCGTGCAGGAGGCGCATGGGCGCTTACGGGCTCACATGGTGGCGGGTACCGCTGCCGGCGCGCATGGCGCATGGCGCTACGTCGGTTTCGTCGAAGGCCACGATATCTTCAGCGGTGAAGTCGATGTCGTCGTCACGGACGGCTTCACCGGCAACGTGGCGCTGAAGACCATGGAAGGGCTGGCCGAACTGATCGTCTCGCGCTTGCGCAGCGAGTTCACTGCGGATCTGCCAAGCAAGGCCGCCGCCTGGGTCGCGCGGCCCGTGTTGCGCCGGGTCATGGGATCGCTGGATCCACGACGCTACAACGGGGCCGTCATGGTCGGCCTGTCGGGAGTCGTGGTAAAAAGCCATGGGCGCGCCGATCGGGTTGCCGTGGCGCGGGCAGTGCAGACAGCCGCACGCGCGGTTCGCGGCGGCCTGCTGACGCACATCGAGAACGCCGTCGTTACACCGCCACCGGACGCAGGACACTCGCCACCGTGAAATACGCCCGAATCGCGGGCTCGGGCAGCTACCTGCCGGAGCGCGTCGTCACCAACGCCGAACTCGAGAAGGTGCTCGACACCTCCGACGACTGGATCCGCGATCGCACCGGCATCCAGCGACGCCACATCGCGGCGGACCACGAAACCACGGTATCCCTGGCGGAGCCGGCGGCGCGCCGCGCGATGGAAGCGGCGGGTGTCACTGCCGACGACGTCGACCTGATCGTGTTCGGCACCACGACGCCGGACCTGGTGTTCCCGAACTGCGGGGCGCTGCTGCAGGCACGGCTCGGCGTGCGTGGGTGTCCGGCGATGTCGGTCGAGGCCGCCTGCAGTGGTTTCATCTTCGCGCTCTCGATCGCCGAGAAGTTCGTGCGCGTCGGCGAAGCGCGCTGCGCGCTGGTGGTCGGAGCAGAGACTCTCTCCCGGATCACGGACTGGACCGACCGCAAGACCGCGGTGTTGTTTGGCGATGGCGCCGGCGCGGTGGTGCTGCAGGCGTCGGAAGATCCCGGAGTCATTTCCACCCACTTGCATACCGAGGGCAGCTACAAGGACATGCTGTACTGCCCGGTCGGTGTCTCGGCCGGGTTCAAGCCCAATGCCGCGGGCAGGGTGCCGATGTACATCCACATGGCTGGCAACGAGGTGTTCAAGATCGCGGTTCGCTCGCTTGGCAGCGTGGTCGACGAGACGCTGGCCGCGAACCACCTCGATAAGTCCGCGATCGACTGGTTGATCCCGCACCAGGCCAATATGCGCATCATCAGCGCCACCGCGAAGAAGCTGGAAATGCCTCTCGAGCGGGTGATCCTGACGGTACAGGACCACGGCAACACGTCAGCGGCGTCGGTGCCACTGGCCCTGGACACCGGTATTCGCGACGGCCGCATCAAGCGCGGCGATCTGCTGCTGCTCGAAGCGTTCGGCGGGGGCTTTACCTGGGGCTCGGCGCTGATCCGCTACTGACGCCGCAGGGCGTTCGCGAAGCTGCCCAAAAGAAAACGCCGCGCAAGCGCGGCGTTCCCAAACTCTCCGCAGTCTGCCCGGTTGCCCGGGCGAACCGCAGATTGCATCGAGCTCGAATTACTTCGAGATCGAGCGCCGGAACATCCGGTCGATCTTTTCGTTGGTCGCGTCGCAGCAGGACTGGCTCGCCTGGGAGGCGGCAAGTGCCTGGTTGGCGGCGCTCTGCGCGCTGCTGGCGGCCTGCGAGGCGGCCGAAGCGGCACTGCCAGCGGCATCCGCCGAGCTCTTCGCGGCGGCAAGCTGCGACTGCAGGCTCGATACCTGCGACTTCATGCCGTCAATTTCCGCCTGCATGGGCTTCAGGTCCGTGCAACCGGCCAGTGCGGCTACCACGGCAACCGCGGCAACCTTCACAAGAATGGCGCTCTTCATAAATCGAATTCCTCTCGATGTTAGGTAGGGTTCTTCAGCGCGCGGGAGCTACCCTCCACGATTACGCCCGCACGTTGGGCGGCAACTTGAACAAAACGCCGCAGCGAATGCAACAGAAATCTGCGCATCTGTCGTCGCGCAGAGACAGTTCCTGCCGGAAAAAACCGGCTTCAGCGTTTGCGGAGCACGAACTGGTGGTTGTGCAGGCGGATGACGTCCGTCAGGCCGAGCTCGATGAACTCGTTCACCGCACGCGTAACGCCGTGGTCCCAGAACCCCCGGCGGCCATAGTCGTCACCGGTGATGAACCCGCCCCGCTTGACCTTCGGGAAGTACAGCTCGATGTCATTGCGCACGTCTGTGTAGTAGTGGCTGGCGTCGATATAGGCCCAGTCCAGTGCTTCGTCCGCGAATGCCGGTGCCGCGTCCTGCGAGAGCATCCGGTGCATCCGAACCCTGCCGCTCTGGAGCTCCGCGGCGAATCGTGCCGCCACGCTCTGAAACTGGGTCTCAAGCGTCCTGCTGGCCTGTTCCTTGGTCTCAAAGCGCTGCGTCGGGCCGTCATACAGCGTGCCGTCGTCCTTGGTAAACCAAGGATCTATGAGGTGAAGCTCCCGCGGTTGATTCAAAGCGATGATGCGCTCGGAGAAGTCACCACCGAACACGCCCACCTCCGCTACGGTGCCGCCCTTCGGCAGGATGTCGAACATGAAGTCGCGGGAGGCTGCTCGGCGTGCCGTGCGCGAAGTCAGCCGATCGACGAAGCGCATACCGGGCAGTTGATCGACGGGACGGGCCATGGGGAGGAACCTCGACTGTAGCGACGTGGCGGGCTGGGCCTCGCGCGGCAGCTCATCCTGCCCGGGCCGCCGCGTATTCTGCCTGCCGGCGGCCGCAACGCAATGCTTGCGCTGTGAGGCCGGCATCCAACGAGCTTGAGATTGCTCAGCTGCGTTGCCGATACTGCAGTCATGCAAGATGCCGCGCCGCGCCTGATGTTCGCCCCGGTCAGCGGGCCGCGCGGCATGGGGGAGTACGCACGCTGCCTCGCGCTTGCCCAGGCTGCCCGACTGCGCTGGCCAGCCGCCCGCATCCGGTTCCTCCTGAGTCGCGATGCCCCGTACAGCGCATCGACGCCGTTCGAGGTGGTGGCGCTGCCAGCGTCGGTGACGCTCTCGACGCCCCAGGCCCTGGAGGCGCTGGAGGAGTTCAGGCCGCACGTGGTCGTGTTCGACAACGCGGGCCGCTCGCGGCAGCTTGCGGCGGCGCGTGGACTCGGGGTGCGGGTGGTCTACATCAGCTCCCGCGCCCGCCAGCGCCGCAAAGGGTTTCGCCTGGGATGGATGCGCGCCATAGACGAGCACTGGATCGCCTATCCGCGCGAACTCGTTCCGCCGACTGGCCTGCTCGAGCGGGCCAAGCTGGGCGTGCTCCGCCGCCCCCGGCTGCGCTTCTTCGAGACACTCCTGCCCCCGGCGGACGAGGCGGGTGCGCTGACGCGCCTGGGCAGCTGGCCGACGATCATCGTGGTGCCCGGCGGGGGCAGCGCACATCCGGGCGCAGAGGATCTTCCGGCGCGCTTCGTCGTTGCGGCGGCCGCGTTGGCCGCAAAGGGTCACTCGGTCGGGCTGGTGGCGGGTCCGGCGCTCCGGCTCGACGATGCGGCAGTCGCCACGCCGAACCTGCAGATCATCCGTGGCGCCGACTCCGGCCTGCTGCGTGCTCTGTTCGAGCATGCACAGGTGGTGCTGACCAATGGCGGTGACACCCTGGTGCAGGCGCTGACGCTGCGGGCCTGTTGTGTCGCCGTGCCGATCGCTGCCGACCAGCAGGCTCGCGTGCTGCGCTGCGCGCAACTTGGGCTGCTGCTTGCGCCTTCGGCCGAACGCATGGCCGCGGACTGTGCGTCCCTGTGCACCGAGGCGAAGCTGCGCCTGCAGCTACTGCAGCGGCTGGATGCGCTGAACTGGCGCAACCGCATGCCTGACGCACTGGATGCCCTTGCGGCCTTGCTGCCGGGCGGCACGTCCAGCCGCCGTGACATTGGTTTCAATTGAAACTATAATGCCCGGGCAGCCGGAGGTGCCCGATGAGTGACCTGTTCGACAACCCCCTGGGTCTCGATGGCTTCGAGTTCGTGGAGTTCGCAGCGCCGCAGGCAGGCGTGCTCGAGCCGGTATTCGAGGCAATGGGCTTCGCGGCAGTCGCCCGTCACCGTTCGAAAAACGTCACCCTGTTCCGGCAGGGACGCATCAACTTCATCGTCAATTCCGAGCCCGCGAGTCCCGCGCGTTATTTTGCCGACGAGCACGGGCCCGGGGCCTGCGGCATCGCGTTCCGCGTCCGGGACTCCCATCACGCCTATGCGGAGGCCTTGCGCCGCGGCGCGCAGCCGGTCGAGATCGCCACGGGCCCGATGGAACTGCGGCTGCCGGCCATCAGGGGCATCGGCGGGGCACCCATCTACCTCATCGACCGCTACGACGACGGCGCCAGCATCTACGACATCGACTTCCGCTTCGCTCCCGACGCCGACCGCGCACCGGCCGGTGTCGGCCTCACCGAAATCGATCACCTTACGCACAACGTCTACCGCGGCCGGATGCAGCACTGGGCCGGCTTCTACGAGAAGCTGTTCAACTTCCGGGAGATCCGCTATTTCGACATCAAGGGCGAGCACACCGGCCTCACGTCCCGCGCGATGACCGCCCCCGACGGCCGCATCCGGATTCCGCTCAACGAGGAGGCCAGGCAGGGCGGCGGCCAAATCGAGGAGTTCCTGATGCGGTTCAACGGCGAGGGCGTCCAGCACATCGCGCTCGCCACCCCCGACCTGCTGGCAACGGTCGATCGGCTGCGCGCACGCGGCATCAAACTGATGTCCGCTCCCCCGGATAGCTACTACGAGATGCTCGACGAGAGACTGCCGGGCCACGGCGAGCCGGTCGGGGCGCTGCGCGAGCGCGGCATCCTGCTCGATGGCAGTACCAGCGGGGAGAAGCGCCTGCTGTTGCAGATCTTCTCCGAATGCCTGCTCGGTCCGCTGTTCTTCGAGTTCATCCAGCGCAAGCGGGACGACGGTTTCGGTGAGGGCAACTTCAAGGCGCTGTTCGATTCGCTGGAGCGCGACCAGCTGCGCCGCGGCGCACTCAAGGTGTGAGGCCATGCCGGCCGCCGGGAGGACCATCATGATCAAGCGGATACATCACGTAGCGTACCGCTGCCACGACGCGGCGCAGACAGTGCAGTTCTATCGTGACGTGCTGGGCATGGAGTTCACCATGGCTTTCTCCGAGGATCGGGTACCGTCCACGAAGGAACCCGACCCCTACATGCACGTGTTTCTCGATGCCGGCATGGGCAACGTGCTCGCGTTCTTCGAGCTGCCGACCAAGCCGCCGATGGGACGCGACCCCAACACCCCAGCCTGGGTGCAGCACATCGCCTTCGAGGTCACCGATCTCGAAACTCTGCTCGCTGCCAAGGAGCGCGTGCAAAGCCACGGCATCGACGTGCTCGGCCCGACGGACCACGGCCTCTTCAAGTCGATCTACTTCTTCGATCCCAACGGCCATCGGCTGGAACTAGCGGTAAACACCGGCACCGCCGCGGACCAGGCACGGGCCCGCGCGGTTGCGCCAGCGATGCTCGAGGAGTGGAGCCGGACGAAGCGGGCGCCACGCCACGCGGCCTGGCTGCACAGTGACGAGTTTGCCGAGGTTGCGCCGCCATGAAGCTCGCCAGCCTGCGTTCGGGCCGCGACGGGCGGCTGGTGGTGGTCTCGCGGGATCTGGCCCGAATGCTCGACGCGGGCGACATTGCGACGACGCTGCAGTCTGCGCTCGACCAGTGGGCTGCCGTCGAGCCGCGATTGCAGGCGCTCTCCGTACGCGTCAACTCCGGGCTCGGCGAGCCGTTCGACGCCTCGCGCTGCGCCGCGCCTCTGCCGCGCGCCTACCAGTGGGCCGATGGGTCTGCCTACGTCAACCATGTCGAGCTGGTGCGCCGGGCGCGTAATGCCGAGCTGCCACCAAGCTTCTGGACCGACCCACTCATGTACCAGGGCGGGTCGGACAGCTTTCTGGGCCCCACCGACCCCATCGCTGCAGCGACTGAGGAGTTCGGCATCGACTTCGAGGCTGAAGTCGCGGTGGTGACCGACGACGTGCCGATGGCCGTGTCGGTCGAGGCGGCCGCGGGGCATATCCGCTTGCTGATGCTCGTCAATGACGTCAGCCTCCGCAACCTGATTCCCGGCGAGCTGGCAAAAGGCTTCGGCTTCTTCCAGTCGAAGCCTTCGTCCGCGTTCTCGCCCGTCGCCGTGACGCCGGACGAACTCGGCGCGTGCTGGCACGACGGTCGGGTTCACAGCGTGCTGCGGGTCGACCTCAATGGCGCGGCCTTCGGTCGCGCGCAGGCCGGCGAGGACATGACGTTCAACTTCCCGGCGCTGGTGGCGCATGCGGCGCGCACCCGGCCGCTGTGCGCCGGCAGCATCATCGGCTCGGGGACGGTGTCCAATCGTGGACCCGATGGCGGGCCTGGTCGTCCAGTGCCCGACGGTGGTCGCGGCTATTCCTGCATCGCGGAACTGCGAACCGTGGAAACGCTGCGCAGCGGCGCGCCGGTGACACCCTTCCTGCGCTTTGGTGATCGAATCCGCATCGAGATGCTGGACGCGACTCAGCAGTCGGTGTTCGGTGCGATCGAACAGCGGATTGCACCGGCGTGAGTGCAGCGCTGCGCCTCGAGCAATTCCTGCCCTATCGCCTTTCCGTGCTCGCCAACACCGTCAGCACGGCAATCGCCGCCGCGTACTCGGCGCAGTTCGGCCTCTCGATTCCGGAGTGGCGTGTGCTGGCCGTGCTGGCCGGTGCACCAGGTATCTCGGCGGCCGAAGTCGCCCAACGCACCGCGATGGACAAGGTTGCCGTCAGTCGAGCCGTCAGCGCGCTGTTGCGCGCGCGCCGGCTGGAGCGCAGCGTCGCCGCCAACGATCGGCGTCGCACGCAGCTGCGACTCTCGGCCGAGGGACGATCGGTCTACCGGCGTGTCGTGCCACTGGCGCGGCAGTACGAAAGCCAGCTCCTGCAGGCGCTGTCGCCGGTCGACCAGGCCGCGCTGCACCGGATGCTCGACAAGCTGCAGGACCACGCCGGGCGCCTCGGGCCTGCACCCGGCACAGTTTCTACTGCATCGCGTCGCGGTCCATGACGCGTAACTCAGAGCGGCGCAGGTTTGGCCTGGGGCGCGGCGCCTGCCAGTTGCTGGGCCGTCTCCAGCGCCTTGCGGACGTTCTCGGCAGGTGACAGGCCGCCGATCGTGGCGGCGATCTTGCCGTCGCGCGTCACGATGAAGGTGGTGCGCTCCGCGAAGCCATGGTCGATATCGAGCCCGCGACTGTCCTTCATGCCGGGACGCTCGACGATCTTGAGATCATAGGACCTCGCGATGCTGCCGTCCTTGTCAGACGCCACGGTCAGCTTGCCAGCGCAGTAATCCGGATCTTTCGAGAACGCATTGAGGCGCTCGATGTTGTCCAGCGAGACGCCAACCACGGTGGCGCCGGCAGCCGCAAACTTGTCGATGTTGAGTGCGAACTCGCGCGCCTGGATGTTGCAGCCCGACGTATAGGCCGAGGGATAGAAGTAGACGATGACGTTGCCCTTCTTGAGTGCCGTCTGCAGCGAGAACTTCATTTCCTTGCCGTTGAGGGAAGCGGCGGTAGTGAAAGCGGGTGCCTGCTGCCCGGCCGACAGGGCGGCGATCGCCGGCAGCGTGACGACCAGCGCGGCACTCGCGGCCAGCGTGCTGAGAACGGTGAAGAGGGGCTTGCTACGAGTCATGCAATTCTCCTGGTGGCTAACTGTTGAGGAAGGGGCTGCGCGCGTTGCCTTCAACGGGCGCGAACTGGAATCCGGGACGCTATCCTCTGGCTCCATTCAGCCGGTCCCGATTGATGCACAGATGTGCCGCGGGAGTCCACCGCGACGGTAACCGGCATGTCCCGCACGTCGAACTCATAGATCGCTTCCATGCCCAGATCCGCAAACGCGACGACGCGCGAAGCCTTGATCGCCTTGGAAACCAGGTAAGCGGCCCCCCCGACGGCCATCAGGTAGGCCGCGCGGTGCTTGCGAATCGACTCGATCGCGACCGGACCACGTTCTGCCTTGCCGACCATTGCAATCAGCCCGGTCTGCGCGAGCATGACTTCGGTGAACTGGTCCATTCGAGTGGCGGTAGTCGGCCCTGCGGGTCCGACGACCTCGTTGCGTACCGGGTCCACCGGGCCGACGTAGTAGATGACGCGATTGCGGAAGTCGACACCATCGGGGAGGCGCTTGCCGCTGGCCAGCAGGTCGGCGATGCGCTTGTGGGCTGCGTCCCGGCCGGTGAGCATGCGGCCATTCAACAGCAGCCGCTGGCCGGGCTTCCAGGTGGCCACCTCCGCGGGCGTCAGCGCGTCCAGGTCGACCCGGGTCGATTCCGCCGACGGTTGCCAGTCGACGCGCGGCCATTGCGCGAGGTCCGGCGGCTCGATGCGCGCCGGGCCGGTGCCATCCAGCGTGAAATGCAGGTGACGAGTAGCGGCGCAGTTCGGAATCATCGCCACTGGCTTCGACGCGGCATGCGTCGGGTAGTCGAAGATCTTGACGTCCAGCACCGTCGATAGCCCGCCCAGGCCCTGCGCGCCAATACCCAGCGCATTGACCTTGTCGTACAGCTCGACGCGCAGCTGCTCGATCGGCGTGCGCGGTCCGCGCGCTTTCAGCTCGGCCATGTCGATCGGCTCCATCAGCGATTCCTTCGCCAGCAACATTGCCTTCTCGGCCGAGCCGCCGATGCCGATGCCGAGCATGCCGGGCGGGCACCAGCCGGCGCCCATGGCAGGCACGGTCTTCAGCACCCAGTCCACGATCGAGTCCGACGGATTGAGCATCACGAACTTGGACTTGTTCTCCGAGCCCCCGCCCTTGGCGGCCACGGTGATCTCGACGGTGTCGCCCGGCACGAGCCGCGTGTGAATGACCGCCGGTGTGTTGTCCCGCGTGTTGCCGCGGCCGAAAGCGGGATCCGAGACGATCGATGCGCGCAGCGTGTTGTCCGGATTCAGGTAGGCGCGGCGCACGCCCTCGTTGATCATGTCCTCCAGGCCCGATTTCGCGTCCCAACGCACGTTCATGCCAACCTTGACGAAGGCGACGACGATGCCGGTGTCCTGGCAGATCGGTCGGTGCCCTTCGGCACACATGCGCGAGTTGGTCAGAATCTGCGCGATCGCATCCTTGGCGGCCGGTGATTCCTCGAGTTCATAGGCCCGGCCCAGAGCCTGGATGTAGTCCAGGGGATGGTAGTACGAGATGTACTGCAACGCGTCAGCGACGCTGTCGATCAGGTCCTGCTGCTTGATGATTGTCATTGTGCGCGGCGATCGCAGTGGCCAGTCGGAAGCCAGATTGTACCGAAGCCGGAGGGTGTCAGCCGCGACGAGCGCGGGTGGTTGCGGTTTGAAACGAGGCGCACGCAGGGTCAACCTGCGAGGTCTATCACCCAGCGCTGCGCGTTGACCACGCAGACCTCTGCTCGACGAGTCCGGACCCGCGAGCGTCAGGCGCTCTGCAGCGCCTGATCAAGCAGAAAGGCGTCCGTGAGCAAGGCACGCAGGTGGACGGAGGCGTTGAGATTGTCCACCAGCAGTGAGCCCATGCGCGGCCTGGTCAGGACCAGGCTAACGGCGCCGCGCGCGATCAGTGCGTCCCGTTCCACGGCGTCGAGATAGTGCGACACGCTTGCTACCGCATCCGCGTCGAGCGCGGCGCCGGCGGCTGGGGCCTCGGGCCGGCCGGGAAATGCGGCGCGTGCCTGCGGGCCGATCGTGGCAAGCGCCGCGTACAGAGCCTCGATGGTGGTGCGGGCATCGGTGCCCGCGTCGTCGGTGCGCCCCTGCGCGGCGTACGCGAGCATGTACTCATACGCGCGTTCTATCGTGTCGATGGTGGCAGCGAGCTGGCGGCGCGCCGTATCGGGCGCGGATTCACTCACCGCGCGCTACCCGCTCCGGGTCGTGATGCGCGCTCAGTTCCTTGCGCGTCACCCAGCCACTCACCATCGACCGCAGGTACATGCGCTTCTCAGGCAGGAGGCCGAAGTACACGTGCACCAGGATCAGGAACACTGCGAGCAACGTCGCGAGGTCATGCAGCAGGGTGAGCGCGCCCCAGGTCTTCAGCGTGAACAGGTAGGGGTCGCGCAGCAGGAAGGGCGCGCCGGCTTTCTTGAGCAGCAGCAGGCCCGTGAAGATCGCGACGAGCACCGACACGGTCCAGCCGAGGTGCATCAGCTTCTGTGGCAGGGAATACTTGCCGGGCAGCGCGCCGGAGAGTTCGTGCAGGTCCCGGAAGCGAATGCTCATCGCTCGCAAACCCTGGACGAACACGGCGCGCAGGATGTGCAGCAGCACGACGGCCGTGAGCAGCAGGCCGGCCTGGGAGTGCACTTCGACCCAGGCGAAGTGGATGCCGATGATGGGCAGCAGGCCCGTCACGAGCAACGCGGTCATCGTGGCCGCTGTCACCCAGTGGAACCACCGGTCGATTCCGGCATGGCGCTGCAGCTTTTCGGGGACTTCGACTGCCACGCGTCAGGTCCCGTCTTGTTTTCGGTCGGACTGGTTCCCCGACGTGCGCCCGAACGCGCGCGAGATCAGGTGAACCACGATCACGGCCACCCCGGCACCCGCGACGATGGGCAGCAGGCCCCAGGACAGGCCATTCACGATGACCTGGCCCCATGCGTCGTGACCGTAGCGGAGGATGTCCATTGGTTCATGCCCCGCGGATGGCGCGGCGTACGAGGTTCTGCATCAGCGTGACCTTGAACGCATTGAATTTCAGCGCTTCCGCGCCCTCGACAGCGCGGTCCGCGGCACGGTTCGCGGTGTCCTCATTGCGCTCGGCGCCGCGCAGCAGTGCCTGCACGGCCGTCAATTGACGCGGGACGCATTCCACCGCGCCGCACACGAGGCTCGCGTCGGCAATGCGCCCGCCATCGAACCGGAATGCGGCGGCAATGCTCAGCAGGGCGAAATCCCAGGCGGCGCGATCCGCGACTTTCTCGAAGTAGAACGAGGCGCCGGCCCATTTCGCCGGTAGCCGCACGCTGACCAGGATTTCACCCGGTCGCAGGACCGTCATGCGACGGATGTCCACGGCAGGTCCGACGAAGAACTGCGTCGCTGGAACCACGCGCTCGCCCTGCGCACTGCGCAGCACCATGCTGCCTTCGAGCGCAGTGATGGCGGTGGCCGTGTCGGACGGCGACACTGCAATGCAGCGGCTGGCGCCGAAGATCGCGTGCTCGCGGTTCTGCCCCTCTGGCGTGTCCGCGTAACACATGATGCCGCCCGCGCGGTAACAGTCCACGCCATAACGGTAGTACCAGCAGCGTGTGTCCTGGCACAGGTTGCCACCCAGTGTTCCGGCGTTGCGGATCTGTGGGCTCGCGACGCGACCGGCGGCCTTCGAAAGCAGGGCGAACCGTTCGCTCAGCAGGGGATGCTCTTCGATCGTCGTGAGTGTCGTGAGGGCGCCGATCTCTACGCCCCCCTCCAGTTCGCGCACGCCCTTCAGGGCCTCGATGCCCGAAAGGTCGATCACGGCCGAGGTCCGCTTGGTGCGATTCTTGAACCAGTCGTAGCTGTCCTGTCCGGCCCCGAGCAGCCAGCCGTCTTCGCCGAGGCGCGCGGCGAGATCGAGCGCGGCCTGCAGGCTGTCCGGCTGGTACAGGTCGAAGTGCGGCATCATGTCCCGGGACACGTCTGGATCCTCTACTGGCAGTTCGACTGCAACGGGCCGTGGGCTGGTGGCCGGCCCGCGACATGGTTGAGGATCATGTCCGAAAGCACAGGCGTGCGATTGAACACATGCCCGCCCAGCGCGTCGGAAATAGCGCATAGCAGCGCCGCACCGGCGCAGCCGAGCAGCGGTTCCCCCACGCCCTTGGTGCCGAGCGCACCCGTAGGTTCCGGCTGATTCACGGCGCCGGTACGCATCGACAGCGCGATGTCGCCGTAGGTGGGTGGCTTGGCCTGGTAATAGCCGACGCTGGCGGGCAGGCCGTTCTGCGGGTCGTAGACCACGCGCTCGAGACCGGCCACGCCAAATCCCTGCACGGCGCCACTCTTGATCTGCGTCTCGAGGCCCGCCGGGTGGATGACCGTGCCGCAGTCCGTCACGCCAACATAGTCGAGGATGCGGTACTTGCCGGTCTCGACGTCGAGCTCGATCTCGATGAAGCCGGCCGCAAAGGTGCCAACCTCGCCATCACGCAGCATCGTGTCCTTGGCGACGCCGATCAGGCCCGTGCCGGCAAGCGCCCTGACTGACGCCTTGGTCAGCGCGTTCAGATCGTCCGGCATTTCGTGCCCGTCGAACTGGCCGCCGAGCTGGATCGCACGCTGCGCTGCATCCGCGTAGGTCAGCCCGGCAGCAGGACGACCCTTGCGGAACACACGCATGCCGTCGACATCGTAGTCGGAAGGCGCGCCGCCGAAGCGCTGTGCCGCGATCATCCTGAGCTTGTTGAGCGCGTCAGTCGCAGCGACGAAGTTGGTTCGACTCATCGTGAAATTGGTATTGCTGCCGAACTGGCCGTTGTTCCACGGCAGGTGCTTGCGGCTGTCGCCGCGCACGACGACGCAGCGATCCCAGTCGACCTTCAGCACCTCGGCCGCAATCCGCGACGTGCTCGAGTGCGAAAAGGTTCCCAGATTGCCGACACCCGTGTGAATGTTCAGCATGCCATCAGGCGTGATGCGCACCAGGCCATCGAAACCATAGGACCCGGCCGTATGGAACGCCTGGCCGACGCCTACACCGATGACCTTCGATCCGTTGCGGGTGCCGCTGCGCGCTTTCTTTTCAGCCCAGCCGAACAACTCCGCACCCTGCGCCAGCGCCTCCTTGAGATAGCAGCTCGAGACCGGCTTGCGCTCTGCGCCAACCGGCGAGCGCGCCTGCGGCGCATTCAGGCGGCGAATGTCGACCCGGTCGATGCCGAGCTGGCGCGCGGCCTTGTCGAGCAGCGGTTCGACGATGTGCGCAAGCTGGTTCTGCCCCGGGCCGCGTTGCGCGGTATGCAGCGGCGTGCTGGCCAGGATCGGCAGGCCGCGCCAGCGCATGGCTTGCGGCTGGTAGACGAGCGACAACGCCTCCCCGGCATTACGAAAATCAGGGAAGCCGGCGTAGGCGCCACTCTCCTGCACGAGGTAGATGTCGGCCGCCAGCAGCCGCCCATCCGCGCCAAAGCCCAGCTTGACCTGCCCCTGGAAGCCGTTGCGCGCCGAGCCGTTGTAGTACTCCTCGGCACGGCTGATGCGCAGCATCACCGGGCGGCCGATCTTCTTCGACATCAGTGCCGGCAGCGCCTGGATCGCATAGGCGCTGCCCTTCGAGCCGAAGCCGCCGCCACAGTACTCCGCGACGACGACCAGATCGGCCGGCGCGATGCCAATCATCTCGGCCAGCCGCGCCACTATCCAGGTATGGCTCTGCGTCGAAACGTGCACGACGCACTTGCCGTTCTGCCAGTACGCCATCGCACTGCGCGGCTCCATGCTGTGGTGGGAGTTGCTGGCATGCACGAAGCTCTCGTCGAGTACCAGCTTGCAGCGTGCGAAGTTCGCAGCCAGGTCCCCATAGGCCCACTCCGCGCCGGGCTTGCCCATTGGCATCCGGCCGGTTCCGGCAGTGGCGAAGTCCTCGCGCGTCCACTTGATCTGCTTAGGCTCGATGTTCTTCACGCCGACATTGACTTCGGCGCGCGCATCCGGCCGGTCCGGGTGCAGGCTTTGAAGCGCATCGACATGGAACGGCAGCACTTCCCAGTCGATGCGAATCTTCTCGATCGCGTCCTGGGCCTGGGTTTCGCTCTCGGCGGCAACCAGCAGCACGGGCGCGCCGATGTAACACGGTTCGGCGCACAGCAGCTGCGGATCGGGCGAAGGCGGATTCTTGACTTCGTCCGGTGTGAGAATCCCGACCACGCCCGGCATCTTCAATGCCGCGCTGGTGTCGATGGCCCGAACACGGGCGTGCGGGTAGGGGCTGTTGAGCAGGCGGGCGAAAACCATGCCTTCGGCGCGGAAGTCCTCGGCGTACTTGGCCTCGCCGGTGACCTTGGCCACGACGTCCGGCGGAAGGAAGTCCTTGCCGAGGTGCTTATGCGCCATGGCTGATTTCGGTACCGCGGTGAATTTCCTGCAGGTTGCCGCAGGCGCGCATCACGCCGTTCAGGTAGTTGTCGTAAGCGCCGCAGCGGCAGAGATTGCCGGACATTGCGTGCCGCGCTTGCTCCCGGGTGGGTTTCGGATTCTTCTGCAGCAGGGCGACCGCAGCCATCACCTGGCCCGGCGTGCAGAAGCCGCATTGCGGCGAGAGCTCCTCGACAAACGCGCGCTGTACCGGATGCAGCTCGCCGTTCGGCCCGCGTACCCCTTCGATGGTGACGACTTTGCGTGCCCGTACGCTGTGAGTGAGGGTGGAGCAGGAGTAGTGGCTCACGCCGTCGATCAGCACCGTACAGGCACCGCACTCGGCGCGATCGCAGGCGAGCTTGGTCCCGGTGAGGCCCAGCTTGTAGCGCAGCGTCATTGCCAGTGTTTCCTGCGGCAGCACGTCCACACGCCGCGGCTGGCCGTTGACGTTGAGCGTCAACAGCCGCTCGACGCCGCCGGCCACCGCCGCACGTTGCGTGGTGCAGCCCGCGAGCCCGCCCGCCATGAAGCTCACCGAGGAGGCGACGGCGCCGGAGGCAATGACGCGCTTGATGAACTCGCGGCGCGAGGTACCGCCCGCGCTATTGGTGGTGACCGCGTGGGAGTCCGCGTTGTCCTGACCGGTGGCTATTGTTGGCACGACCAACCGATTCTGCCGCTTTCGGGTCCGGTGTGGAACACCCGCCGGCATCGCCGCCGCCACGCAAACAGATTCGGCTGCGGGACTGGCCGCGATCGGGGACAGGCTACAGGCTAAAGTTCCCGCAATGCTGCGGTGACCGGCATGCGGGCTGCACGAATGCCCGGCAGCAAGCCGCCGGCGAATGCCAACCCGAGCGCGTACAGGATAGCCCAGCCCAGCAATTCCGCCGTGACACGGAACGCGAACGTAATCTGAGTGAAGCTGGTGAAATTGAGAGTCGAGGTCTGCAGGCCATTGAAAGCCACGTACGCGATCAAGCTGCCCAGGATCGCCCCGATCAGGCCGAGCAGCAGCGCTTCGATCAGCACCGAGATCGTTACCGACGTGCCGCCGAAACCGATTGCCCGCAACGTGGCGATTTCCCGCGTCCGCGCTGCCACGGCTGAGTACATGGTGTTGAGCGCACCAAAAATCGCTCCCAGGCCCATCAGCAGGGCAATGGTGAAACCGACGACGCGAACGATGGTGCGCAGGGAGCCGGACAGGAACTCCAGGTACTCGCGCTCCGTCAGGATCCGCAGGTTCACGCGTGGGTCGCTGGTCAACAAATCCTTGAAGGCCCGAAAGGCCGCGGGCGACTGCAGTCGGGCGCGGATCGACTGGAATGACTTGCCGCGATTGAAAGCGCCCTGAAGCACCGTGGCATCTGCCCAGAGTTCGGATTCCGCGACGCTGCCGGCGTCGCTGAACACGCCTACGACCCGCCAGCTGTCCGAG
>JANPDV010000329.1:0-2306 GCA_031431655.1 Gammaproteobacteria bacterium
CATCCGGTTCATCGACGAGATCACGGTGCCGTCGGCCAGCACGGCCTCCAGGCCGAGCACGTTCGCGCGGGCCATGCCGTAGCGGATCACGTTGAGCCCCCCGGCATTGGTCGCCACGTTGCCGCCGATCGTGCACGAGCCGCGTGCACCGAGATCCAGTGGCAGCAGCAGGCCCTCGGCCTGCGCGGCATCGCGCAGCGCCTGCAGCGTGCAGCCGGCCTGCACCGTCACCGTGCGCCCGATGGCGTCGATCTCCTCGATGGCGTTCATCCGCTCCAGCGAGAGGATGAGGTCGCGCGCCGTAGTCCGATCGCCCTTGACCAGCCCTGTCAGCCCGCCGTGCACCACCACCGGCTGGCCCGCGGCGTGGCACAGGCGCAGGATGCCACTGACCTGTTCGGTGTCCGCCGCACGCACATGCGCCAGCGCTTCGAGCGGCGTCGGATCCCAGCGACCGCGCGGGCGCTCGCGCAGTTCCTGCGCTCCGGTGACGAACGCCGCGCCGACCAGGACCCGGATCTGCTCGAGCAGCGGCACTGCCGCCGCGACGTTCTGTGCCTTCATTCGCTCATGTGCTCGCTGCGCCACACGGCCGACGTCGCGCTACGCAGCCTCCGCCATGTTGAGGCTCTCGTTGGCGTAGCGGCCAGTGACGGCGGCTTCGAGCGCGTACCTGGCCACCGTCGCGCGCGAGACCCTCCAGCGCAGCAGCTGCTTCTGGATCATCCGCACCAGCCAACAGACGCCATGCCGCGCCATCGCTGCGAGTACGTTCCGCGTGCCGTCAGCCAGTGGCGTACGCGGCTCCTTCACGGTGATGCCGGTAGCGCCCAGCACCAGTACGTGCTGGACGTTCGCGGCATCGGTCACGAGCCACGCTCCGCGCGGCCGGGAGCAGTGAACGGGTCGCGCTTGCGGAACGGACTCGACGCCAGGCGTCCCAGCGCCTTCATCGGCGTCATCCAGTTCACGTGCGCACCGCTCTTGTCGAGCGCAAGCAGGCCGTCGACCAGCGCCGGCGCCACGGTCTCGACACGGTCCGCCAGCACATCGAGCATGCGGCGCCTGCGCATCAGTTCCGACGGATCGTGGGCGTACAGGTCGCGGGTGAGGAACTCCGTGACGACGATACCGGGGCTGACCGTGCCGATGATGACGGGCTTGTCGCGGTACTCCTTGACCAGCGACTTCGTCAGGTAACGCACCGCCCGCTTGGTCGCGCCGTACACCGTCATTCCCGGCTGCACCAGGCCATCGCTGCCGAAGCCCTCCATGTTGAACAGCCGGCCGCTGCCCTGCGCGATCATGCCGCGCAGCGCGACCTGGCAGCCGAACAGCAGGCCGGTGACATTGGCCTGCACCACGGCCGCAACCTCTGCGCCGCCGAGTTCGTGCAGCGGCAGCTTGCGGGTCGTCATTCCCGCGTTGTTGATCCAGATGTCGACGCGCCCGAAGCGCGACTGGGCGAGGTCCCACAGGGCCTGCACGGCGGCGGAGTCACCAACCTCGACGGCCATGCCGGCGACCGGAGCGGCCGCGCCGGCGGACAGTTCTGCGACGGCAGCCGCAACGGCCGGTGCGTCACGGCCGGAGATCGCGACGCTGTGGCCGCGCCGCAGGAACTCGACTGCGAGTCCGCGGCCGATGCCGCGGGTCCCGCCTGTGATGACCACGTTCAGGTTGCTGTCTCCCCGTCAACCGACGCGCCGCCGCCGGCGACGCCGCGTCGCTTACCTGGCGCCGATGGGCCCACCGGACATGATGATCTCAACGCGTCGATTGCTGGCGCGGCCGGCCGGCGTTGCGTTGTCGGCGACCGGATTCGCCGGGCCAAGACCCTTGACGTCGATGGCCGACGCCGGCACTCCCTGCGCGATCAGGTAGTCGCGCACCGTGATCGCACGCTTGAGCGACAGTGCGATATTGGTCGCCTCGCCACCCACGTTGTCCGTGCTGCCCTCCACGACGAAGCGAATGTCAGGGTAGGCCACCACGATGCCCGAGAAGCGTGCGAGCGCTTCGCGAGCGCCCGGATTCAGCGTCGCGGCGCCGGTGGCGAACTGCACGCCGGAAATCTGCGCGACCAGGCCGCGCGGCGTGTCGGTGGTGGGCAACGCGCGGTTCAGTCGCTCGGTGAGCTCGGCACGCGCGCGCGCGGTCGCTTCCGCCGCACCGGCCTTGGCCGCCGCTGCGGCCGCGCGCGCCTCGCGCTGACTGGCGTCGGCCGCGGCCCGCGCGGCGGCCCCCCGGTTCTCTTCCCCCGCAGCGGCCCCGCGCATGCGCGCCACGTCTTACAACGCCATGCG
>JANPDV010000330.1:0-5682 GCA_031431655.1 Gammaproteobacteria bacterium
AGCGCCTCTCGCCCGACTGGCGTTCAGCGGTCCGCCAGATCGACGTTGCGACCATCCGCGGCCAGGCCGATGAGGTTGCCCTTGACCACGAGGTCGCTGCCCTCAGCGCGGCCCATGACGACGTTGGGCCGACCGTCGTCGACCACCAACTCGCGATCCTGTACCCGCAGACGCAGCCGCCGGATACGTCGGGTCTCACGAGCCGGCGCCAGCTCCAGCGCGGGCAACATGCTGGTCGCATCGTCGGGCTGCCACACCAGTTCAAACAGGGCTACCTCATCGGCCTGGCCGCGGATGGTCGCAACGTCGATCTGGCGGACCGCTGAACGCCAGTCGGGCGAGAGGCGCTCAACCGTAGCTGCGGTGGTCACCACCTGCCCCGCCTTGGCCTGGCTGGTCATCCGGTTCGCCGTGTGCACCGTGGCCCCGAAAACATCGCGGCTTTCGAGCACCACCGGCCCGTAGTGACAGCCGATGCGGATCGCGACCGCATGGCCCTCGATCCGCAGCTGGGAGTGGGAGCTGATCTGCTTCTGCATCTGGCTGGCCGCCGCCATGGCGTCGTCGGCGGTCGGGAAGGTCGACATGACTTCGTCGCCCATCGTCTTGATGACCGTGCCGTTGTGCTGTTCCGTGGCCGTCCGCATGACGTCGATGCAGGTCGCGATCATGTCGCGCGCGCGCAGGTCGCCGAGGAGCTCGAACAGGCGTGTCGAGCCGACGACGTCAGCAAACAGCAAAGCAAGCTCGATATCTCGAGGCATAAGTTACGCAAGCGACTGCGTGTGGTCAGTATACGCAAACTCGCCGGTGGTCATGATGGCAAGGTACGGGAGGTCATCCGACCACCGCTCCTCCAGCCCGAGCCAGGATCGCGAGTCCAGTAGGCGGCTGTGGGCCAAGCCTTGGTCAGGCCACAAGCGCGATCGCACGACGCAGCAAGTCCGGCCCGGCATCGGCTGCGCGCGCACCTTCCGAAAGGAGCCGCCTGAATTCGCGCGCGCGCGGCGCATGGCTCAGCAGGCCGAGCATGTGACGCGTGATCGACGCAAGCCGCTCGCCGCGCTGTACCTCGCGCGCGGCGTACTGCGCCATGCGTTCCAGCTGCTGCGGCAGCGACGGCGCGGCTGGTTCCCCCAGCACCGCTTGACCCAGTTCGGCAAGGAGTGCCGGGCGGTGATACGCCTCACGCCCGAGCATCACGCCATCGAAGCTCCCCAGTGCAGCCTGCACTCCTGCAACATCGCGTAATCCGCCGTTCAGCACGACCGGCAACGTCGGGAACTGCGCGCGCAGCGCAGCCGCAAGGTCGTGGCGCAGCGGCGGCACTTCGCGATTGTCACGCGGGGACCAGCCGCCGAGGACTGCCTTGCGAGCGTGGACGATGATTGCGGCGGCGCCGGCGGCCTGCACCGCGGCAACGAAACGGTGCAGCGACTCCTGGTCGCGCGCATCGAAGCTGCCGACTCGGCGATCGAGGTCCGGCTCGTCGGAAGCCACAGTGCCGATTCGCAACTTGACCGTCACGGGCAGCGGCACGGCCTCGCGCATCGCCTGCACGCAATCGGCCACGAGCTCCGGCTCGCTCATGAGACAGGCGCCGAAGGTGCCATGCCGCACACGGTCGCTCGGGCATCCGCAATTGAGGTTGATCTCGTCGTAGCCGAACTCGGCGCCCACAGCTGCGGCGCGGGCGAGGTCCGCAGGGGAACTGCCACCCAACTGCAGCGCGACCGGGTGTTCTTCCGCGTCGAATCGCAGCAACCGTTGCGAATCGCCGCGCAGGATCGCGGCAGCGGTGATCATCTCGGTGTAAAGCAGTACGCCGGGTGACAGCCCTCGCAGGAAGTAGCGGCAGTGACGGTCGGTCCAATCCATCATCGGCGCTACGGATATTTTTCTAGATATATCAGGCATTTATATCGTCATAACTACAATACGCTGAGTCGCTCTGCGCCACCGGCCGGCAGTGTACTACCGACCCGCCACCGACGACGTCCAGGAAAACTGGTGGACAGAGGCAACAGCGCGAAGTGCGAAAAGCAGCTGGTTTACGGGGGCAGCAAGGCTTCCGTTCGCGACGGCGTGCAGGTTGTGCCGTGAACCAGGCTGTGAGCGTCTTCTATCGAGGAGACGTAGACGCGCCGGCTCAGCCCTGAGTACGAGTCCCCGAGGGCCGCGCTAGCGAACCCGGACGCGCGGTTGGAGATCATTGATCCCCCAGAACTCGAGCTCGCGCTCGAACGACCAGAGCGGATGAACGCGCTCGAGATCCGCCAGGTCGGCGTTGGATGCGAAATCGTAGCCGTTGCCCCGATCGTGGTACCACTGCGCGTAGCGCAGCGGATAGACGACTTCCTCGGAAAAGAAGCCGAGCAGCTTCATCAGCCACAAGGGGAATTGCCGATAGCGAAACCGGGTGCCATGACGGTTCGAGCGTTCCGCGATCTGCACCAGCTGCGCGCCGGTCAGCGCGCTGGACGCAATCGACAGATTCTCGTTGGCGAACACCTCCGGGTACTCGAAACAGGTGCCGACCCACTTGCCGACGTCGCGTACGTCGACCCAGTTGACGAGAAAATCAGGGTCGGTGATTCCCGGAATGTTGTTCTCGCGAATCATCGTGCGTGAGAACCGCGTGTCACCGCGGAAGTGCTCCTGCGCGGTGTAGTCGACGCGATGCATGGCGTAATAGTAGGCCGGGCGATGGATGCAGGTGACGCTGATGCCCTGCCCCCGGAGAAAATCCGACATCCGCAGCTTCTGGTCTATCCACCACGGGATCTCGGGAAAAGCATCTGCGACGCCGCTGACCTTGTCGGTCGGAAAGATCAGCGTGACGACCTGCCGCACGCAGGGGTTCGCCTTGAGCGCTGCCAGCGACGCCATCACCTGCCGCATGACGATGGCCCGGCCGCCCGCGGCATCCCTGCCGTGATTGGTGATCTTGCCGGCCTTGCTCGTGTTGGCGGTGTTGTACAGCACGACCCCGGCACAACCGGCAAATGCGGTGGTCAAGGCCGCCTCGGAGTTCATGTCGACACCCGACTGCAGCGTCAGCCTTCCCGGGGACACGGCCTCGGTCCTGGCGAGCAGCGCATCCAGCCGGCCGGCAGCCTGGGTGCCCGGTGTCCGGTACAGAGCCCGAACGCGAAACCGCTCGGTGTTTACCAGCTCCTCTACGATCGCGTAACACTCCCAGCCGGTCGCACAGGTCACTGCGATCAGCGGCAGTTCCGCGGCTGGCTGGACCGTCGCCCGTTCGATCTCTCGACGCTGCCGCGCGACCAGCAAAGATTCAACCAGTCGGCGATTGTTGCGATGGATAGCCTCCTGGGCGAGGCGCACGGCCGTGTCTCTGTCCATCGCTGTGCCCTAATCCGCCAATGCCCTAAAGCCCAGCCGCCGTCTCGACCCGCAACCACTCGACGACGGCGCGCAACGCCTCGCGCTCGCTCGCGCCAGCGGTGCGCGCGGCATCATAGACTGCTATCTGACGATGCGCGCTGGTGCCGCGGCGAACGATTTCACGCGCATGCTCGACCTGCGGGATGCAGCCGAGCGCCTCCGCATCGGGCCGGATCAGCTCGATCAGCTCCTCGAGCAACGTGGGGAAAGGCACCAGCTCGCCTTTCGCGAGATCGAGCAGGCGCTCGTCCGTGCTGTAGCGCATGGCGCGCCAGCGGTTCTCCGCGAGCAGCAGGTACGGATAGTCGCGCCAGCGCTGGTTGGCGCTGCGCAGGCGGTACAGCATGCGCAGCAGGCTGACGCAAAACGAGGCCAGGCAGATGGAGTCATCGATGCTGGTGCAGCAGTCCATGATCCGCGTCTCGAGCGTCGGGTAGCGCGAGCTGGGCCGGATGTCCCACCAGATCTTGCTCGTGTCCTGGATCAGCTCGTTGCGGATCATCGTGTCGAGATGACGGCGGAACTCGCCGTAGCTGGCGAAGCGCTCGGGCAGTCCGGTGCGCGGCAGCGAATTGAAGATCGTCAGCCGGAACGACTTCAGCCCCGTCTGTTCGCCCTCCCAGAATGGTGATGAGCACGACAGGGCGAGCAGGTGCGGCAGGAAATACGCCATCTGGTTCATCAGGTCGATGCGCATTTCGTCGTCGTCGATGCCTACGTGCACATGCATGCCGCAGATGACCATGCGCCTCGCGGTTGCCTGCATTTCGCGCGCCAGCGCGAAGTAGCGTTCCTTCTCGGTATGCTTCTGCTGCAGGACCTGCGCGAAAGGATGAGTCGAGGCGGCGATCGGCGCGAGGCCATGCCGCGCGCTGACGGAAACGATGATCTTCCGCAGCCGTGCGAGGTCGGCGCGCGCCTCGGGCATCGTCCGGCAGACCTTGGTTCCGACTTCGATCTGGCAGCGCAGGAACTCGGGGCTGATCTGTCCGCCGCCGAGCTCGGTGCACTCGGCCAGCAGTGCCGCGGGCGGATCGTTATCCAGGTCGCCAGTCGACTTGTTCACGAGAAGGTATTCCTCCTCGATGCCGACCGTAAATGGTGGCCCCTTCAGACTCATGCTGCCCCCCCCTCGCCCGAACAGTCAGTAGTGCCGAGGCCTGTAGAGTGCCTCATCGGCCAGCAGGGGTTCCAGACAATGTGCCAGGCGGCGTGCCCAGCTCTCCACGCCGGCGTCGCCCTGCAGCAGGTCCTGCCGCACTTCGATGCAGACATGCGGCCAGCCGCGACTCTCGGCGTGGGTGTCGATGGTGTAGTCGGCGGGGTGACGCCCGGAGTAGGGTTCGTTGTCCCCCACGACGAGCCCCGGTTCCTCGCGCAGCCGCGCCAGCAGTGGTAACGCCAGGCGTGGATCCCGGTCCCAAAGCACGCCGCAGTGCCACGGCCGGACTGCGCCGCCCATCCGTTCGGTGAAACTGTGAATGGCAATCAACGCGGGCGCCGGCGCCTGCTGCGCCGCGTCATCCAGCTCCCCGGCCAGGGCCCGATGGTACGGCTCGAAGATTTCCTCGGCACGCTGGCGACGATGGTCAGGCGAAAGCTCAAGATTGCCCGGCACGATGTCGCCGTCGCTGACAGCAACGATGCTTGTGGCGTCGTGCAGCTGTCGATTGCAGTCTATGACGAGCCGCGAGAACCCAGCCAGTACCAGAGGGATCTGCAATTGCACGGCAAGCCGGCGCGCCAGCTCGGAGGCGCCGATGTCCCAGGCGATGTGGCGTGCAAGTTGCGAAGGACCGAGTCCAAGGGTCCCCAGCGAGTTGGGCACAACTCGGCTCGCATGGTCACAGGCGAGCACGGCGGGGAATCGCTGGCCGACCCTCAGTCGCTCGTATGGCGGCGGGTCACCCGGCCCGAGGAGGGCCGGCAGAGCGTCGGTGAGGCGCGCGCTGCCCCGGCTCAAGGTGCGGCTTTGGGGCTCGCGGCGGGGCTGGCCGGGCCTGCGGCCTCTTGTGCCGGCATCGAGACGATGGGCTGGCCCGACTCATCCAAGGTGCGCGCCGCCCCGCCGGGCTTGCCGGCCATGGCAGCGGAGGCCGCGGCGCCGCCGCCAACGATCACCGGAATGGCGAAACTGCGCGCGATCGTGCCGGCAGCCGAGTCCACCTGCGCGACGACCGAAATGTAGAACACCCCCTCGCGCCGCGGCATGACGCTGATCTCGTGGCGAAGGGCAGCGCCGTCGACTGGCTTCGCGACTCGATCGCGCCTCGC
>JANPDV010000331.1:0-3601 GCA_031431655.1 Gammaproteobacteria bacterium
GGCCGAACGAGCGCGAGTATCGCCGCGGCGCGACGCTCAAGTTCAGCAAGGCCGTTGGTGCGAAGTATCTGGAACTGCGCATTACCGACAGGCAGCGCCGCGGGCAGCCTGAGTTCGAGATCAAGGACTGGGAATGAGGCTGACGGCCAGTCAGCGTTCGCGCAGGCCTGCGGCTGCGGGGCGCGGGTCGGCGTCACGGCGCCGGCATGCTGCGTGGGCGTCGCTGGTGCTGGTCATGCTGGCGCCGCCCGGTGTGAACGCGGCTGAACCCGGGTCGGACCAGATGCTGGAGATCGCGCAGGTCAAGGATCTCAGCTACGGCGACGGTCTCTTCTATTTTTTCCAGAGCGAAAACCTCGAGGCCCTCACGCGCCTCGATGCGTATGCGCGCTGGGGTCGGCTGCCCAATCACGGCCCGGATACCGAGTTGATGCTCGGTGCGCTGTACCTCGAGCTCGGGCTGCACAACGAGGCCGGCGAGCGCTTTGAGCGCCTGCTCGGTGAGACGGTGCCGCAGGGCGTGCGCAACCGGGCCTGGTTCTATCTCGCCAAGGTCTGGTACGCGCGTGGCTACGATGGACGAGCCGAACAGGCCGCGCGGCGTCTGCAGGGCGTCCTGCCGACGGACCTCGAGTCCGAGCGCCTGCATCTTCTCGCGAACGTGCTGATGCGGCAGAGCCGCTTCGCCGAGGCAGCCGACCTGCTGGACGGCTGGCAGGGGCCCGACCTGTGGGCCGCCTATGCGCGCTTCAACCTTGGCGTCGCGCTGATTCGCGACAATCAACTCGATCTCGGCGCGCGCTACCTCGGTGCCGTTGGCCGACTCAACACCAGCAATGCCGAACTGCTGGCGTTGCGCGACCGCGCCAATACCGCGCTGGGGTTCGCCTGGCTGCAGGCCGGCGAGGCTGAGCGGGCCCGCCCCGTGCTGTTGCGAGTTCGCCTGCAGGGGCCCTATTCATCCCGCGCCCTGCTGGGTGCAGGTTGGGCAGCGCTGGAGCAGGGCAAGCCGCGCGAGGCACTCGACCCCTGGCTCGAACTGAAGGACCGGGCACTGCAGGACCCCGCAGTCCAGGAGGCGTGGATGGCGGTGCCGTACGCATTCGCCAAGCTCGACGCGGCGGCTCAGGCAGCCGAGAACTACGAGGCAGCGATGGTCGCGTTCGACGCGGAGACTGCGCGCATCGATGCAGCGATCGCTCGAGTCGGCAGTGGCACGCTGCTCGACGGTATCCTGGAACGCGAGGGGCGAGGCGAGGG
Organism: Gammaproteobacteria bacterium; assembly: GCA_031431655.1. Taxonomy (GTDB): domain Bacteria; phylum Pseudomonadota; class Gammaproteobacteria; order Steroidobacterales; family Steroidobacteraceae; genus UBA964. Next base: position 1,261 of record JANPDV010000331.1, read on the forward strand.
CGCGGGCTGGTTCTATCAGCTGCGCGAAGTCCCGGATCAACCCGAATCGACCTACCTTTTCGGGCTGATGGCTTCGAACGATTTCCAGGAGGGCCTGAAGAACTATCGCGACCTCGCCTACCTGGATCGCATGCTGGCGCGCTGGAGCGAGAATTTCTCGGCGTACTCGAGCATGATCGAGACGCGGGAGCGCGCTTTCGCGCTGCGTCTCCCGCTCGCCGACAGCCTGCTGGAAAAGCAAATCGATGCCGGCCTGCGCCTGCGACGTAACGCGATCGACCAGCAGTTGACCGACGCCGCCAATGCCGCTGACTACGCTCGCCTGGGCACGGAGCGGCAGCGCGGTCAGTGGCAGCGGATCCTTGCGGCGGAACAGGCGCTGGCGTCCGAGCCGGTCGGACCGGAAACTGCAGCGCAGCGCGACAAGCTGCGCCTGATCAAGGGCGCTCTGTACTTCGAGCTGTCCGCGGCATTCCGCGCCAGCCTGTTTGCGCAGCGCCGCGAGTTGCGCGAAATCAGTGCCACGGTCAAGGAAGCGACCGTGCGCACGGAACTGCTGCGGGCGGCGCGCGACGCCGCCCCGAATGACACCGGGTCCTTCCGTCAGCGCATCGACCTGTCGGGATCGCAACTGGTCGAGTTGCGGCAGCGCCTCGATCGGACGCGACAGCTGCAGCGCGACTACCTGACGGGGCTCGCCGTGCGCGAGCTCGATGCACAGAAGGAACGTCTGGCGGCCTACCGGCTGCAGGCACGTTTCGCGCTGGCGACGATCTACGATCGTGCGTCGCTGCCAAAGCCGGCAGCGGGCGCCGCTGCGCCGCCTTCCGGTCGCGAGCCGGGGCAATCGCCATGAGGCTGTCACGTCTGCCGGGCACGATGCTCTGGGTCGGCTGCCTGGCGGTGCTGGCGTCGGCGGCGCCTGCGGCCGAGCGCAAGCCGCCGGCTCCTACCCTCGGCGACCTCAAGCCCCGCAACATCGAAGTGCGGCCGGACCGCACGGTCGACGCGAGCGCGCAGCGCGCCATCGAGAACTACCGCGGCTATCTCAAGGACAAGAATGCTGACCCGGAACAGCAGGCCGAAGCGCTGCGGCGACTGGGCGACCTCAATCTCGAGGTGGGCGAGGGTGAGCGGATGGATCGCGAGGCGAGCGCGGTCGACGCGCAGGCGGGCGAGGCGATCCAGCTCTACATGCGTCTGTTGAAGGACTATCCCGAAGCGCCGACTAATGAGCGCGTGCTGTACCAGCTCGCCCGCGCCTATGAGACCACTGGCCAGACCGACAAGGCGCTCGAGACCCTCGACACCCTGACGCGCCGCTACGAGAAGATCGCGAATCCGGATGAGGTGGCTTTCCGACGTGGCGAAATCCTCTTCTCGGCGCAGCGCTACCCGGAGGCAGAGAAAGCCTATCGAGCGTCACTGGAGAGCCCGGTTACCCGTGGCGGGTTCCGCTCGCAGAGCCTGTACAAACGCGGCTGGTCGCTCTTCAAGCAGGGCTTGAACGAGGAGAGCCTGCCGCCGTTCGCCGACGTGCTGGAAGCAACCCTGCTCGATCCTGCCAGTAGCGGTCGCGTGCGCCCGATCGAATCGCTCGGTCGCGCCGACCGTGAACTCGCCGACGACACGTTGCGCGTAATGAGCATCGCGTTCTCGTACATGGAGGGCGCGCGCAGCCTGGATCCATTCATCGCCACGCGCGGGACACCGGCCTACTCGCACCTGCTTTACTCGCGGCTCGGAGATCTCTACGTCGAGAAGCAGCGCTACCAGGACGCCGCCGACACCTATCGTGCGTTCGTCGCGCGCGACCCGGTGAATGAGAATGCGCCGCTGCTCGCGGTGCAGGCGATCGAAGCGTATCGCAAGGGCGGCTTTTCCGAGCTGGTACTGCAGGGCAAGCGCGAGTACGTGGAGCGCTACAATTTCGCCGCCGACTTCTGGCAGGGACGCGATCGTTCCGCCTATTCCCAGGTGGTCGGCGAACTCAAGACCAACCTGAAGGACGTCGCCACCTATCTGCACGCGACGGCCCAGGGATCGAAGAAGCCGGCCGATTTCCGGATTGCCTCGCGCTGGTATCGCGATTACCTCGAGTCGTTCCCCGATGATCCGGAGGCTGCCGGCACCAATTACCTGCTCGCCGAGACGCTGTTCGACAGCCAGCAGTTCGCCGAGGCGGCAGCTGAGTACCAGAAGACCGCTTATGACTACCCGCGCAACCCGCGTTCCGGTGCGGCCGCGTATGCGTCGATCGTCGCGTACCAGAAGGAGCGCGAGCGACTCGCCGGCGACGCGCAGGCGCAGTGGCATCTGCAGCAGATCGACGCCGGCATCC
>JANPDV010000332.1:0-43797 GCA_031431655.1 Gammaproteobacteria bacterium
TGCACGATGTCCACGCCGTCTGCCTGCAGCGCCAGCGATTCCTTCCAGCGATCGCGTTGCTCGAACAGCACTGTCGCGTCATCCGGGTCGATGGCGCCGTCGACTACCGGTTGCGGCAGCTGACGCAGGCTGCCATCTACCTCCCCTGCGATGCCAGCACCACCGGCGCAAGACTTTTCGAGGTCTTCGAAGACCTGGCGGATGGCCCCGGCGAGGCCGGCGGCCAGATCGACATCGAGGGCCGCACTGTTGCTGTGGTTCGCGAGAGCGACAACGTTGTCTGGTTCGAGTTCGCCGCGATCTGCGAAGGTCCGCGCGGTAAGGACGACTACATCGGGATCGCACGCGAGTACCAGTCGGTGATCGTCGCCGACGTGCCGGTGTTCGACGAGACCCGCGAAAATGCAGCGCGGCGCTTCATCGCGCTGGTCGATGAGTTCTACGATCGCGGCGTAAAGCTGGTGCTGTCAGCAGCGGCGGCGCCCGAACACCTCTACCAGGGCGACAAGCTGCGCTTTGAATTCGCGCGCACCGCGAGCCGGCTGCGGGAAATGCAGAGCGAGGAGTACCTGGCGCGGGAGCACCGGGCGCAGTAGCCAGGCTGGCCGGGATCAGTTGAGCCGGTCGGAAGGCGGCAGACGCTCCGTGTCGCCGGCGAACAGCTGTTCAACGTCCACCGCGTCGAACCGATAGGGCCGCTGGCAGAACTCGCAGGTCACGGTCACCGCGCCTTGCTCGGCCAGCACGTCGCGAATCTCGGCCTCGCCAAGGCCGCGCAGCATCCCGGAGACGCGCTCCAGGCTGCAGCGGCACTCGAAACGCACCGGATGGCCCTCGAAGAGGCGCACGTCGATCCCCGGCAGGCAGGTGCGCGCCAGGTCTTCGGCGGGTCGCAGCAACAGGTCATCGGCATCGAGCTCGCGTGCCGCCGCGCGCGCCGCGGCAAAGCTGCGCTCGGTTTCCGCCTGTCGCGCTTCCTCGGCCGCGCCTCCGTCGGAACCCTGCCCGCCCTCGCCGGGCACGCGCTGCACCAGCAGTCCACCGACCGCGGAGTCGCGTGCCGCGAGGCGCACGGTGGTCGGCAGTTGCTCCGACTGCGCGAAGTAGTGCTCCAGCGCAGCAGCGAGCGAAGTCCCGTCGATGGAGACCACGCCCTGGTAGCGTGAACCGCCGCGCGCAGGCTCCACCGTCACGGTGACCTGCCCATGCCCGGTCAGGGCGGCAAACCCGGGTGAGACCCTTTCGGCGTCGAAGCGGGCGACGCCGCGGATGCGAAAATCGTGGGTGCATTGCGCGACCAGCAACCGCACCGCGCCGTCGCCCTGCAGCTGCAGCGTCAGCAGGCCGTCGAACTTCAGCGTGGAGGCCAGCAGCACGGCGGCGCTGATCGCTTCGCCGAGCAGCGCGAGTACTGGCGCCGGATAGTCGGCATGTTCGCGCAGATCGAGCCAGGCCCGGCCCAGGCGCACGAACTGCCCCCGCACCGACTGATGCTCGACGGCGAAGCGCCTTACCCGGTCGGAGTCGCTCAAGGGGCGGCGAGCTTCTTCTTGAGCAGCTCGTTCAGCTGCGCGGGATTGGCCTTGCCACCGGTCGCCTTCATGACCTGGCCGACGAAGAATCCGAACAGCTTGTCCTTGCCGCTGCGGTAGTCGGCGAGCTGGCCTGGATTGCGCGCCATTGCATCGTCGATCGCCTGCTCGATGGCACCCGTGTCGGTGATCTGGCGCAGGCCCTTGGCGTCGATCACGGCATCGGCGGCCTGTCCACCCTCCCACATCGTTTCGAACACTTCCTTGGCAATCTTTCCCGAGATGGTGTTGTCGCGGATTCGCCCGATGAGGCCGGCAAGGCCCGCCGCATCGATTTTCGACGTCGCAATCTCGAGGTTGTCGCGATTGAGGAAGGCCGAGAAATCGCCCATGACCCAGTTGGCGCAGAGCTTGGCGTCGCCACCGACACGGCGCACCACGTCCTCATAGAATTTGCCCAGTTCGCGGCTTGCGGTCAGCACGCCGGCGTCGTAATCGGAAAGCGCGTAGTCGCGGACGAAGCGCGCGGCCTTCTCGTCAGGCAGTTCGGGCAGTTGCGCGCGCACGGCCGAGATCGCGGCCGCATCGATCACCAGCGGCAGCAGGTCGGGGTCCGGGAAGTAGCGGTAGTCGTTCGCCTCCTCCTTGGAACGCATCGAGCGCGTCTCGCCCTTGTCGGGATCGTACAGCCGGGTCTCCTGGACGACCCTGCCGCCCGACTCCAGCAACTCGATCTGCCGGGCCACCTCGTAATTGATGGCCTTCTCGACGTAGCGGAAAGAGTTGATGTTCTTGATCTCGGCGCGCGTGCCGAACTTCGCCGCACCCCGGGGGCGCACCGAGACGTTGGCATCGCAGCGGAACGAACCTTCCTGCATGTTGCCGTCGCAGATCTCGAGGTAGCGCACCAGCGTGTGCACCTTCTTCATGTACGCAACGGCTTCCTTCGCCGAGCGCATGTCCGGCTCGCTGACGATCTCGATCAGCGGCGTGCCGGCGCGGTTCAGGTCGATGCCGGTGACTCCGGCCATGCCCTCGTGCAACGACTTGCCGGCATCCTCTTCGAGATGGGCGCGCGTGATGCCGACTCGCTTGCGGGTGCCGTCATCCAGCACCACATCCAGGTGCCCGCCGGCGACGATCGGCAGCTCGTACTGGCTGATCTGGTAGCCCTTCGGCAGGTCGGGATAGAAGTAGTTCTTGCGCGCAAAGACCGAACGCTCGGCGATGCGGGCGCCGATGGCGAGACCGAACTTGACCGCCATGGTCACCGCCTCGCGATTCAGTACCGGCAGCACCCCGGGGTAACCCAGGTCCACGAGGTTCGCCTGCGAGTTCGGCGCCGCACCGTAGGCCGTGGCGGACGACGAGAAGATCTTCGAGCGCGTGGCGAGCTGGGCGTGGATCTCCAGCCCGATCACGGTCTCCCACTGCACGGCTTCCACTCCGGCCATTCAGGCGGCTCCCGGGAGGCGCGCGTGCCAGTCGGTGGCCAGCTGGTAGCGATGCGCGACGTTGAGCAGCCGTGCCTCCGAGAAATGCGGGCCCACGAGCTGCAGCCCGACAGGCAGGTGGCCGAGGAATCCGCAGGGAATCGACAGGCCCGGCAGGCCCGCGAGGTTTGCGCCGATGGTGTAGATGTCGTTCAGGTACATCGTGATCGGATCATCGGTCTTGGCCCCCAGCTTGAACGCTGGGGTCGGCGAGGTGGGGCCCATGATCACGTCGACCTGCTCGAAGGCCTGCGCGAAGTCGCGGCTGATCAGCTGCCGCACCTGCTGGGCCTTCAGGTAGTAGGCGTCGTAATAGCCCGCCGAGAGCACGTAGGTGCCGGTCATGATGCGCCGCTTGACCTCGGCGCCGAAACCCTCGCCGCGCGAGCGCCGGTAGAGGTCGGCGAGGTTCTTCGGATTGGCGCAACGATGTCCGAAGCGCACGCCGTCGAAGCGCGCCAGGTTGGATGAACACTCGGCCGGCGCCACCACGTAGTACGTGGGCACCGAGAGCGGAAGATTGGGGCAACTGATGTCGTGCAGGGTTGCACCGAGGCGCTGGTACTCGCCCAGTGCCGCGCGGATCAGCGTTTCGCAGCCCGGTTCCAGGCCCTTGTCGAAGAACTCGCGCGGCAGGCCGATGCGCAGGCCCTGCAACGGAGCCGCGAGCGTGGCGCTGTAGTCCGGCACCGGCAGATCAACGCTGGTGGAATCGCGCGGGTCGAAGCCAGCCATCACCTGCAGCAGCAACGCCGCATCTTCGGCCGAGGCGGTCAGCGTGCCGCCCTGGTCCAGGCTCGATGCGAACGCGATCATGCCGTAGCGGGATACTCGCCCGTACGTCGGCTTCAGCCCGGTGATGCCGGTCAGCGCCGCCGGTTGGCGGATCGATCCGCCCGTATCCGTGGCTGTGGCAGCCGGCACCAGTCGCGCGGCCACGGCAGCCGCCGACCCGCCGGACGAGCCGCCAGGAACACATTCCAGGTCCCACGGATTGCGCACCGGCCCGAAATAGCTCGTCTCGTTGGACGAGCCCATCGCGAACTCGTCCATGTTGGTCTTGCCGACGGTGACCATGCCCGCGGCCTTCAGTCTTGTGACGACCGTCGCATCGTAGGGCGCAACGAAGTTCGCAAGCATCTTCGAACCGCAGGACGTAAGGACACCGTCCGTGCAGAAGATGTCCTTGTGCGCGAGCGGGATACCCGTCAGTGGCCCCGCCCGGCCCGCTTGCCGCAGGCCATCGGCGGCGGCAGCTTCCGCCAGGGCGGACTCGGCCGTCACGGTGACGAACGCGTTCAGCCGTGGCTGCTCGCGGGCGATGCGCGCGAGGCTGTCGCGGGTCAGCTCGACACTGGAAAACTCGCCGCGACTCAGGGCTTTGGCGAGCCCGGCGACCGTGCCCATGGAAATGCTGCGGGACTCGGCCATGGGCTACTCGATCACTTTCGGCACCAGGTACAGGCCGGCCTGGACCTGCCCCGCGTTGCGCTGGTAACGCTCGTGCTGGTCCGTCTCCAGGACCTCGTCCGGGCGCAGGCGCTGCACCATGCCAGGCAGCGGGTGCGCCATCGGTTCGATGCCGGTCGTCACCGCGGATTCGAGCTGGCCGACGAGGCCGACGATCCGGGTGAGGGAGTCAACATAGACCGGGACTTCCTGCTCGGTGAGGTCCAGCCGCGCAAGCTGTGCGATGCGTTCGATGTCGGGGCGGCTCAGGCTCATCGTCAGGGAGGCTCTAAAACGGCTGCGGGGGAAGCGCGGAATGATACACAATCGTCTTGTACATAGTCCCGTAGGTTGCTAAATTAACGAGGCTTTTTGCGGTGCTTCCTCCGCACCCGGTCGCTTCACTGATGTTCAAACGCTTGCGCGGATACTTTTCCAGCGATCTGTCGATCGATCTGGGCACGGCGAACACGTTGATCTACATGCGTGGGAAGGGCATCGTCCTGAACGAGCCCTCGGTCGTCGCCGTGCAGGACGAATACAACCGCGGCGGCAAGGTCATCGTCGCGGTCGGCGCCGAGGCCAAGGGCATGCTGGGTCGCACGCCGGGCCACATAACCGCCGTGCGTCCGATGAAGGACGGCGTCATCGCCGACTTCACCTACACCGAGAAGATGCTGCAGTACTTCATCAACAAGGTTCACGGGAACCGGTTGCTGAAGCCGTCGCCGCGCGTGCTGGTGTGCGTGCCGGTCGGTTCGACCCAGGTCGAGCGGCGCGCCATTCGCGAGTCGGCCGAAGGCGCGGGCGCGCGCAATGTCGCGATCGTCAGCGAGCCGATGGCCGCAGCCGTCGGCGCCGGACTGCCGGTGCAGGAAGCACGCGGATCGATGGTGCTCGACATCGGCGGCGGCACTTCCGAAGTCGCGGTGCTGTCGCTCAACGGCATCGTGTACGCGAACTCGGCGCGCATCGGCGGCGATCGCTTCGACGACGCCATCATGAACTACGTGCGCCGCAACTACGGCATCCTGATCGGCGAGACCACCGCCGAGCGCATCAAGATCGAGATAGGTTCGGCCTACCCGGGCCAGACGGTGCGCGAGATTTCCGTCAAGGGCCGTAACCTTTCGGAGGGCGTGCCGCGCAGTTTCACGCTCAACAGCAACGAGATTCTCGAAGCGCTGCAGGAACCGCTGCAGGGCATCGTCAGCGCGGTCAAGCAGGCACTCGAGCAGACTCCGCCGGAACTCGGCGCCGACGTGGCCGACCGCGGCATCGTGCTCACCGGCGGCGGTGCGCTGCTGCGCGACATCGACAAGCTGCTGACCGAAGAGACCGGCCTGCCGGTCGTCATTGCCGAGGATCCGCTCACCTGCGTTGCTCGCGGCGGTGGCCGCATCCTGGAGCTGATGGACGAGCTGGGCCCGGGCAATTTCGGCCTGGAGTAAGCGCACGGCGCCGCCCTGGCCCGCTGCGCTCGTGTAATCACAGGCCCGGGGTCGCTTGGCCGTCTTCTCCACAGGCGCGAATCGGGCACTGCCCCAGCGCGGCCCCGCGCCCGGATTCCGCTTCTTCTGCTACGCGCTGCTGGCGCTGGCCCTGATGTACCTGGATCAGCGTGGCGGCTGGCTGGAGCGTGTGCGTTACGGACTGCAGGCGGCGGCCTATCCACTGCAGCTCGCGGTCAACTCGCCCTCGGCCGCCTGGCGCTGGACCACGGACACGCTCGAAACCCGCGCCAGCATCGAGGCGCGCAACGTGGCCCTGAAGAACGAGAACCGGGCTCTCAAGCTGCGCATGCTGCGCTTCGAAGCACTTGAGCAGGAGAACATCCGGCTGCGCAACCTGCGCGCCGCGCTGCCGCCGCTGGCGGCGCGCTGGCTGTTCGGCGAGATCATCAGTGCAGAGAACACCACACTGCGCCACCGGGTCGTCGTCAATCGCGGCAAGGCGAGCGGCGTGTTCAAGGGGCAGACGGTCGTCGTGGACGGTGGCCTGCTCGGACAGACGCTGCGCGTCGGACCCTGGAGCACCGAAGTCATCCTGCTGACCGATCCGGAACACGCCGTGCCGGTGCAGATCGTGCGCAATGGACTGCGTACGATCGCGGTGGGCGCGGGTGACACCAGCACGATGACCCTGCCCTACCTGCCGATCCAGTCGGACATTCGCGAGGGCGACATGCTGGTCACCTCAGGGCTGGGCGGCGTGTTCCCGGCGGGCTATCCGGTAGCCCGGATCGTTGCCGTGCGCCGCGACGGGTCCTCACCGCTGGCGCAGGTCCGCGCAACACCGCTGGCGGGCATCGAGCGCGAGCGTCAGGTGATGTTCCTGTGGTTCAACCCGGGCAACAGCGCCGCACCGACCACGTCGCCCGATGCCGAGCCGCAGGGGGGTACGCCGCGGCCGGTAACCGTGCCGCGAACGCCAGCGACGGGCGCCTCGCCAGCGGCGACCGCAGCCGCGTTGCCCGTCGGGGTCGATGCAAACCAGGCAGCCGCGGCGATCCCGGCGGGCGGCACGGCCCCGGTGACAGCACCGAAGCAGGCCGCCGCGCCGGCAGCTCCACAAACGGCGCCGAAGCCTGCCACGCCAACGTCCGCACCTGCGAGTCCGAGCCGATGAGCGCGCGTCAAGCAGAACCGCGCGGCGCGGTGGCCTGGACAATGCTCGCCGCGCTGCTGCTGAACACGCTGCCGCTGCCGCCGCTGGCCAACTCGCTGCGACCGGCATTCGTGGTGCTCGGTGTCATCTACTGGTGTCTGCAGGCGCCGCGCGCGGGTGGCATCGCCCTGGGATTTCTGGCGGGCCTGGTACTCGACGTGTTCAAGGGTGCCGTGCTGGGCCAGTACGCACTCGCGACTGCGTTCATCGCCTACGTGACCATTCGGCAACACCTGCTGGTGCGCAACAAGCCGGTGTTCGAGCAGACGCTGTTCGTGATCGCAATGCTGTTCGCCGGGGAACTGGTGATCTGGGCGATCGACGGCTGGAGCGGCAAGAGTTTCGCGGGTTGGGACCGCTGGCTGCACATCGTCACCGGCGCGATGGCGTGGATGCCGCTGGCCTCGCTGATCGGCCGGACGCACGATCCTCGATGAACCAGGCAACGACATGCTGATGAGGACCAAGGGCCGCATCAAGGATCAATGGCGTGAACAGCGCATCTTCGAACTGCGCGTGGCGATCGCCGGTATCTTGATCCTGCTGCTGACGGGCGCGCTGATCGCGCGGCTGTCCTGGCTGCAGATTTCGCGCCACGACTACTTCGCCGAACTCTCGCAGGGCAACCGCGTACGCATCGAGCCGGTACCCGCACCGCGCGGCATCGTCTACGACCGCGCTGGCGTGATTCTCGCCGAGAACCGCCCGGCCTATCAGCTCGAGCTGGTGCGCGAGGAAGTGCCCGACCTGGACGACACACTCAAGCGCCTGGTCAGGATCGGGCTGATCGCGGCCGAGGACCTCGAAGAGACGCGCCGGTTGATCCGGTCCCGCCGCGCTTTCGACAGCGTGCCGATCCGCCTGCGGCTCAATGAAGAAGACATCGCACGCTTCGCGGTGCGACGCTTCGAATTCCCCGGCGTCGACATCAAGACGCGGCTGGCGCGCTTCTACCCGTTTGACGAGCTGGCGGTCCACGCTCTTGGCCACGTTGGCGCGATCTCGGAGGCAGACGTGGCGAAGATCGACCGCGCCGAATATGCCGGTACCTCGACGATCGGCAAGCTTGGCATCGAGTCGGCCTATGAAAAGGCCCTGCACGGACGCAATGGCTCCCGCGAGATCCTGGTCAATGCGCGCGGCCGCTCGGTGCAGAAGATCGGCAATCTCGCACCGCAGCTGCGCAGCGTGCCGGCGGTCCCGGGTGAAGACCTGCTGCTCAGCATTGACCTGGAAGTCCAGAAGGTGGCCGAGCGGACGCTGGCTAATCGGCGTGGCGCGGTCGTGGCGATCGACCCGGACAACGGCGACGTGATCACGCTGGTCAGCCATCCGGGTTTCGATCCCAACGCGTTCGCGCGCGGACTGACCCGCCCGGAGTTCGCGGCCCTCAACACCAACCCGGACAAGCCGCTGCTGAACCGCGCGCTGCGTGGCATGTACCCGCCCGGATCCACCGTGAAGCCGGTGATGGCGCTCGCCGGCCTCGCCTACGAAATCATCGACCCCGCCAAGACCCGGTTCTGTCCCGGGGTGTTCTATCTGCCGGGCAGCCGCCACGCCTACCGCGAAGGTCGCGGCGGTCGCCACGGCAACATGAACCTGGTCGACTCGATCGCCAAGTCCTGCGACGTCTACTTCTATGCGTTGTCGCAGCAGCTGGGTGTGAACCGGATCGTCGAGTACCTGAAGCCTTTCGGGTTCGGCGAGCCCACCGGGCTCGATATCGGCGGCGAGAAACCCGGCCTTCTGCCATCGCCGGCCTGGAAGCAGAAGGCATTTTCAAACCCGGCAGACCGGGTGTGGTTCCCGGGCGAGACGGTCAACTTCAGCATCGGCCAGGGTTACATGCTGGTCACGCCGATACAGCTTGCGCACGTCGTGTCGGTGATCGCGTCGCGCGGCGGGGTCTACAAGCCGCGCCTGGTCACCGGGCTGCGCGACTCGCTGACCGGCAAGGTGACCACGATCGCGCCGGTTCGGTCGCCGGACATCAAGGTGGCGTCGCCGGAGCAGTGGTCGCTGATCTTCGAGGGCATGCTCGGCGCGACCACCCGCGGAACCGCGGCGGCCATCGGCTCGCGATCGCCGTACCCGATCGCAGGCAAGACCGGCACCGCACAGGTGTTCTCGGTGGGCCAGAACGAAAAGTACAACGAGAAGGACGTCGCCGATCGCCTGCGGGACCACGCGTGGTTCATTGCGTTCGCGCCCGCCGACAAGCCGCGAATCGCGATCGCCGTGCTGGTCGAGAACGGCGGTTTCGGCGCCAGTTCCGCTGCGCCGATCGCGCGGCGGGTGATGGACGCCTATCTGCTGCGCAAGTTCGATGACGGCCCGCTCGCAGTGGCGCAGCCGGCTTCGGCAGCGACGACATCGCCGGCGCCTGCTGCGGCAGACGGCACGGCCAGTTCCGGGGAGCCTCCAGAGTGATCTACGAAGAAGTCTCCAGTCCGACCCGGCGCACGCTGTCGGAGACCACCCGCATCCTGTCCACGCTGAAGCTGGATGGCCCGCTGGTGCTCGGGCTCGGCTTGCTGGCGCTCTACGGCCAGATCGTCCTGTACAGCGCATCGGGCCAGGACTGGAACGCAGTGCTCCGCGGCTGCACGCGCATCGCGCTCGGTGCGGCGGCAATGCTCGCGCTGGCGCAGGTGAAGCCGAGCTTCCTGCGCAATCTGTCGCCCTGGCTCTACGCCCTCGGCATCGTGCTGCTGGTGATCGTCGACGCCATCGGTTACATCGGCAAGGGCGCGCAACGCTGGCTGGACCTGGGCTTCATTCGTTTCCAGCCATCGGAACTGATGAAGCTCGCGGTGCCCATGCTGTGCGCGTGGTACCTGCACGAGCGCCCTTTGCCGCCGACCACACCGACACTGCTGACGCTAGCGGCAATCGTGCTCGTGCCGGCCGGCCTGACGATCGTGCAACCCGACCTCGGCACCGGCCTGCTGATCCTGGTGGGCGGCACGCTCGTGATACTGCTTGCGGGACTCCAGCTCGGCATCATCGCCGGCCTTGCGGGCGCCGCGGGCATTGCCGGCTGGATCGGCTGGAGTTTCCTGCACGACTACCAGCGGCAGCGCGTCATGACGTTCCTCGACCCGCAGGTCGATCCACTCGGCTCCGGCTACCACATCATCCAGTCCACCATCGCGATCGGTTCCGGCGGCGTGTTCGGCAAGGGCTTTCTCAACGGCAGCCAGGGGCAGCTCGAGTTCCTGCCCGAAGCACATACGGACTTCATCTTCGCGGTCCTGGGCGAGGAGTTCGGTCTGGTCGGCGCGCTGCTGCTGCTGGCCCTGTACCTGTTCGTCGTGGCCCGCGCGATCTACCTCTCGATGCAGATGCAGGACACCTTCGCGCGCCTGCTCAGCGGCAGCCTGACGCTGACATTCTTCATCTACGTGTTCATCAACGCCGGCATGGTGAGCGGTATCTTGCCGGTCGTCGGCGTCCCGCTACCGCTCATCAGCTACGGGGGCACTTCGATGGTGACCCTGCTCGCCGGCTTCGGTATTCTGATGTCGCTCTACTCGCATCGGAAACTCGCGGCCTAGAGCGTCCGCCGTCGCTTGCGGCCTTTTCGCTACCAGGATCCATCCGTGACCCATTCGCCTGCCCGGCTCGCGCCGGGACGCCTGTTGCTGCTGGCACTGCTGCTGTGCCCGCTCGTTTCGTGCGGCGGCCTGCCGACGCAGGCCACGGTGCCTGCCGCGAAGGCAGGCAACAACAGCGAACCCGGTTCGAAAGCCACCGCAACCCAGGGTCCAGGCTCGACGGCCCCCGCACCAGCTGCGTCCGCGGCATCGGCTGCCGCGGCGGCGCCTGCCGCAGCCCCGGTGGTGGCGGCCCCGCCTGCGGTCGTCCTGGGCCCGCCCACTGCGTTCGACATGGACCGCCCCGAGATCCGGACGTTCATCGACGACGTGGTGGGACGCACCGGGCTCGAGCGCCAGGGCGTGATCGCTGTTCTCTCCCAGGGGATGCGCCAGCCGCGCATCCTGGAGGCGATGAGCCGACCGGCAGAGCGAGTGTCACCGTGGTGGCAGTACCGCGCACGCTTCCTGACCGAGCAGCGCATCCGCGAGGGGGCGCAGTTCTGGCGCGAACATCGTCAGCGCCTCGAGGCAATCGAGGCGCAGACGGGAGTACCGGCGGCGTACATCGTCTCGATCATAGGCGTGGAGACGTTCTACGGGCGCATCACCGGCAGCTTCCGCGTGCTCGACGCGTTGATGACGCTTGGTTTCGACTACCCGCCGCGCGCCGAGTTCTTCCGTGGCGAGCTCGAGCAGTTCCTGCTGCTGGCGCGCGAAGAAGCGGTCGACCCTCTGGCGGCCCTCGGGTCGTATGCGGGCGCGATGGGAGCGCCGCAGTTCATTCCGTCCAGCTACCGTCGGTTCGCGGTCGACGGGGGCGGCGATGGCAGCCGCAATCTGTTCCGCGACTGGGATGACGTCGTGGCGAGCGTCGCCAACTATTTCAAGGTTCACGGCTGGCAGCGCGGCGCACCGGTGCTGGCCGAAGCGCAGGCCGACCCGGAGCTGATGGCAACGCTGGACCCGCGCAACCTGACGCCCAATGCGACCGTCGCGTCGCTGCAGTCCCGCGGCGTACGCCTCGACCGGGACGATCTGCCGGCAGGTCTGCCTGCGCTGCTGATGCCCGCCGAACTCGAGAACCAGCCGAACGTACGCGTCGGATTTCCGAATTTTGTCGTCATCACCCGCTACAACCGCAGCATCCGTTACGCCATGGCGGTGCACGACCTGGCCCAGGCGCTGACCACCCGATTGGCCGAGCCGGTGGCCACCGTCGCGGCACAATGAGACTGTCTACCGCGTTGCTGGTTTGCAGCCTCGCCGGCTGCGTAGCGGCTCCGACGCGACCACCGGCGGCGCCCGACGGGGGTGCCATCGCAGGTGGACCCGCGGGGTCCGCCTCCATTCCCGATCTCGCCGGCCTGCCCGAGCCGCCCGTCCGCGCCGAAGCGCGCAGCCGCTATGGCAATCCGGCGAGCTACGAGGTGTTCGGGCGCCGCTACTTCGTGACCGCGGCGCAGCCGGGACAGATCGAGCGCGGCATCGCGTCCTGGTACGGGCCCGGCTTTCACCAGGCGCGCACGTCCAGTGGCGAAACCTACGACATGTATCAATTGACGGCCGCGCACCGCAACCTGCCGATTCCGGCGATCGCGCGCATCACGAACCTGCGCAACGGGCGCACGGTGCTGGTGCGCGTCAACGACCGCGGGCCGTTCGTCGGTGAGCGCATCGTCGACCTGTCGTATGCGGCGGCGGCGCGGCTCGACATGCTGCGCGAGGGTACGGCGCCCGTGGAACTGGAAGTACTGGCCGTCGACTCCATGGGGCCGGGAACCGCGCTGCCCGAACGCCCTGCGATGGCTGCGCCGACGGCCGGTGCGCAACCCGGCTCGGTACCGATGCCGATGCCGACACCCGTCACGACCCTGGCGCCCGTGGCGCCGCAGGATGCGGCCGGCGCGGCGCGCTGGCTGCAGGCCGGCGCATTCGCAACGCGTGCCAATGCCGAGGAGCAGGCGGCGCGGCTGCGCGACGCCGGGATTGCGCAGGTCAGGGTGCTGCAGGCTGTCGCGGCGGAGCGGCTCGTGTTTCGAGTCCAGGCCGGCCCGGTGGCCAATGCACTCGAAGCCGACGACTTCATCGAGCGGCTGCGTCTCGCCGGCGTGCCGGACGCGCGACTCGCCCGGCACTGAGGCCGCGCACGGCAGTGGCTGCCGCTACAATACGGGCCCGCTGTGTTTGCCCGGAGTTCCCCAGCATGCCCCAGACGCGCGCGCCGCACGCCCTCACTCTGTTTGCTGCCCTGTTCGTGCTATCGAGCCTCGCCACCGCATACCGTGCAAGCGCCAGCGTTCCGATTCCGAAGCCGCCGACCGTCGATGCGCGCGGTTACATCCTGATCGACAGCGCCACGGGCCGCGTGCTCGGTGAGATGAACGCCGACCAGCGCATGGAACCCGCCAGCCTCACCAAGCTGATGACCGGCTACGGCGTGTTCAAGGCCCTGCAGGAAAGGCGTCTCGCCCTCAACGATCCGGTCAGCATCAGCGAACGTGCGTGGCGCTCGGAGGGCTCGCGCACTTTCGTGCAGGTCGGCATGCAGGTGCCGGTAGAAACGCTGGTCCAGGGGATGATCGTGCAATCCGGCAACGACGCAACGATTGCGCTGGCCGAGAAAGTCGGCGGCACCGAAGACGGTTTCGTGCAGCTTATGAACACGTATGCGCAGCAGCTCGGCATGAAGGGCACGCGCTTCGCCAACAGCACCGGGCTGCCGGACCCGAACATGTACACGACGGCGCGCGACATCGCGATCCTGTCGCGGGCAATCGTCCGGGAGTTCCCGCAGTACTACCGCTGGTACTCGCAACGCGAATTCGTGTGGAACAACATCCGGCAGCAGAACCGCAACGGCCTGCTGGGACGCGATCCCAGTGTCGACGGCATCAAGACCGGGCACACGGAGACGGCCGGGTATTGCCTCGCGACTTCCGCCAACCGCAACGGCATGCGGCTGATCAGCGTCGTGATGGGCTCCAGTTCGTTCAAGGCACGTGAAGACGCGAGCGCTGCCCTGCTGAACCACGGCTATACGTTCTACGAAACCGTGAAGCTGCGCTCGCGCGGCGCAGCCCTGCTCAAGCCGCGGGTATTCAAGGGCGCCGTCGACAGCGTCGATGCCGTCGTGGGGAGTGACGTGATCGTCACCGTGCCGCGTGGCTCGGCCGCAACGCTGAAGACGCAGACCTCGCTCAAGGAACCTTTGATCGCGCCGCTGGCGGCGGGCGCGGCCATTGGCGAGCTCACGATCAGCGATGGCGCCGACGTGATCGCGCGAGTGCCGCTGCTGCCGGCCCAGGCGGTCGCCGCGGGCGGCATCTGGTCGCGGATGACCGACACGGTCTCGCTCTGGATGCGCTGAGCGCCTGAAAGAGAAACCGCCGTGGCTGATCCACTGCCGATCTGTCTGCTCAACGGCGAGTTCCTGCCATTGCGCGAGGCACGGATCTCGCCGCTGGATCGCAGCTTCCTGTATGGCGACGGCATCTACGAGCTGATACCGGTACTGGCCGGCAGGCCGTTTCGTTTTACCGAGCACATGAACCGGCTGGATCGCAGCCTGGCCGCGATCCGCATGGCCAACCCGCACGGACGAGAACAGTGGCGCGCGTATGCCAGCGAACTGATCGCTCGCAACGGCGGCGGCGACCAGTACGTATACCTGCAGGTCTCTCGCGGCGCAGAGTACGGCCGCTCGCACGTGCCGCTGCCGGACCTGCCCCGTAACGTGTTTGCTTTCTGCGCGCCCCTGCCGCGGCCGACTCCTGAGAAGCTCGCCAGCGGCCTGGCGTGCGTCACCGCCGAGGACACACGCTGGGCGCGCTGCGACATCAAGTCCGTGTCGCTGCTGGCCAACGTACTGCTGCGCCAGCAGTCCGTCGACGCAGGCGCCGACGAGACGATCCTGCTGCGCGACGGCTTCCTGACCGAGGCCAGCGCCTCCTCGGTGCACGTGGTAGTCAACGGCATTGTTATCGCGCCCGCCTACTCGAACGCGCTGCTGCCCGGCACCACCCGCGACGTCGCGGAGGAGCTGGCGCAGCGCCTGGGCCTGCCGCTGCAGCATCGTCCCGTCCCCGAGGCGGAATTGCGCAGCGCGCAGGAGATCTGGCTGTCGTCGGCAACGCGTGATGTCGCCGCAGTTACCCGCCTCGACGGCCGGCCCGTGGGCTCCGGCCGCCCTGGCCCGCTGGCGCTGCAGATGCGCGACGCCTTCTCCCGGCTGCACGCTGAACTGGCAGGCCAACCATGGTGAACGAATCCACGCCTGGTACGCCCGCACTCGGCACGGACGGCAAACCGCTGCTGCAGTACCCGGTGGACTACCCCATCAAGGTCGTGCACCGCCGCGACACCGACACGCCGGGCTCCAGCGTCGGCGACCGGGCGGCACGCGAGCGGCTGGACGACATCGTGCGGCGGCACGCGCCCGACATCGACGCCTCGCGCATTACGGAACGCGCCAGCCGCGAGGCGCGCTTCGTCGCCATCACCTACGTCATCGTGGCACGCAGCCGCGAGCAGATTGTCGCGCTGGTGTCCGAGCTGAGCACCAGCGACGGCGTGCTGATGGTGATCTGAGCGGCGTGGCGCCGCGTCAGCGCCCGATCAGGGACAGGAACTCCCGCCGCGTATCCGGATTCGCCTTGATCGAGCCACGCAGCGCCGAAGTGACGGTGGTCGAGCCCGAATGCCTGATGCCGCGCGATTCCATGCACATGTGCCGGCACTCGATGACGACGGCAACGCCGATTGGTTGCAGGTGCTCGTCAAGCGCGTCGGCGATCTGGTTGGTGAGGCGCTCCTGCACCTGCAGGCGCCGTGCGTACACCTCGACGAGTCGCGAGATCTTGGAGAGCCCGAGGATGCGCTTGTCGGGGACGTAGCCGACATACGCGTGGCCGAAGAAAGGCGCGAGGTGATGCTCGCAGAGCGAGTACAGCGGGATGTCCTTGACGATGACCATCTCGTCGACGCTCTCGGCACCGTCCTCGAACACCTTCAGCACGTCCTCAGGCTTCACGCGGTAGCCGGCCGTGTATTCCTCCCACGCCTTGAGGAAGCGCGCGGGCGTTTCGAGCAGGCCCTCCCGGTCCGGGTCCTCGCCGATGTACGCGAGCAGGCGGCGCACGGCGGCAAGGTCGTCGGCAGAATGACTCGAGCTCATGGTCGATCTTTCCTGTGTGCGAGTGCGGCCAGCAGTTGCGGCACGAACCTGGCGGCGGCTTCGGCGACGGTCACAAGGCCGCCAAGGTCGGCAAACTGCGTCATCGTCAGTCCTGCGTAGCCGCAAGGATTGATTCGACCGAAAGGCTCGAGGTTCATGTTCACGTTCAAGGCGATGCCATGGTAACTCGCACCACGACGGATGCGGATGCCGACGCTCGCGAGCTTTGCGCCCCGGACATACACGCCCGGAGCGCCGGGCCGCAGGCCAGCCTCGATGCCGAACTCCGCCGCCAGCCGGATCGTCGCGGTTTCCATCGCCGTCACGAGATCGCGTACGCCGAGTCCGGCGCGGCGCAGGTCCAGCAGTGGATACACCATCAGCTGGCCCGGTCCATGGTAGGTCACCTGCCCGCCGCGATCGACGCGCACGACTGGAATGTCGCGCGCGCCGAGCACGTGCGCGGGATCCGCGTTCATCCCCAGGGTGAATACCGGTGGATGTTCCAGCCACCAGATCTCGTCGGGCGTCTGCGGCGTACGCTCGTCGGTGAAGTGCTGCATTGCGCGCCAGGTGGGCTCGTACTCGGCGAGGCCCAGCGCGCGGACCAGCGGCGCGTTCAAGCGCCTGCGAGCGACGAGTTGCTCAGCCCGGCGTTGTTTCCGGCGAGCACCTGTTCGGCCCGGTAGCTGGAGCGCACCAGCGGACCGCTGACGCATTCACGGAAGCCACGCTGCAGGCCCCATTGCCGGTACTCATCGAACTGCAGCGGCGTGACGAAGCGCTGCACGGGCAGGTGATTGCGAGTCGGCTGCAGGTACTGGCCGAGCGTCAGGAGATCGACCTGTGCGGCACGCAGGTCGTCCATCGTCGCGATGATCTCGGCGTCGCTCTCGCCGAGGCCGAGCATCAGGCTGGTCTTGGTGAGAACCGCCGGCCGATGCCGCTTGGCATGCGCCAGCACCGCCAGCGTCTGCTCGTAACCGGCACGCGGGTCGCGCACCGGATGCGTGAGGCGGCGCACGGTCTCCACGTTCTGCGCGAATACGTCCAGGCCGGAATCGACGACGCGCTCTACGTCGCGCAGCACACCCTGGAAGTCCGGCGTCAGCGCTTCCACGGCGGTGCCGGGGCAGCGCGTCTTGATGGCGCGCACGCTGGCGGCGAAATGCGCGGCACCGCCATCCGGCAGATCATCACGATTGACCGAGGTGAGAACCACGTACTTAAGGCCCATCAACTCGACACTGCGGGCGGCGTTCTGCGGCTCCTCTGCATCGAGCCAGCCGCGCGGATTGCCGGTGTCGACGGCGCAGAACCGGCAGGCGCGCGTGCAGACCTCGCCCATCAGCATCAGCGTCGCGGTGCCGGCGTTCCAGCACTCGCCGATGTTCGGGCACTTGGCCTGTTCGCAGACAGTGGCCAGGCGATGCTCACGCACGACCGCGCGCACCTGGTCGAACGCGGCGCCGGCCGCGAGTGGCGCGCGTAACCAGCGCGGCTTGCCGCCGGACGGCCGCGGCGCGGCGGAGTCGGCCTTGACGCCGTCCTTGACGGCCGTGAACCCCTGCGCAGTGCGGTACTTCTCCCCGCTGCGCGGCGGCGCGGCTTCGGTGACGACCGGAATGTTCTTGAGCTGGCTCATGGCGGCTCCGATCAGTCTAGCCCAGCGCGCCGCCCGCGAGGCGCTCGTCGAGCTCGCGCAGGCGCTGCGGTGTACCGATGTCGAACCACAGGCCGTCATAACGCTGGCCTCGCAGCCGCCTGGCCGCTGCCGCGCGTTGCAGCAGGGGCAACAGCGGGAACCGGCCCGGTTCGCAGCCGGCAAAGAACTCGGGCCGATAGACGCCGATGCCCGAGAACGTCAGCCGCGGCCCGGCATCGGGCCCGGCATCGATGTCACCGAGCCGCTGCGGACCTGTGCTGTCGCCGAGCGCGAAATCGCCGCGCGGATGCTGCGGGGGATTGGTCACCAGCACCAGGGCAGCCAGTGCCTCCGCGTCCAGCGCAGGCCGCCGCTCGTAGTCGAAGTCGCTCCATACATCGCCATTGACGACCAGGAACGGTTCGGGCCCGAGCCAGGGCAGCGCCCGCAGGATTCCGCCGCCGGTCTCGAGCGCGCCGGGCGGCTCATGGCTGTAACGCAGCCGCAGGCCATAGCGCGCACCGTCGCCGAGCGCCGCCGGAATGCGTTCGCCCAGCCATGCGAGGTTGATCACGACGTCGGCAATTCCGGCCCGAGCCAGCGCCGTCAAGTGCCATTCGATCAGGCGCCGCCCGCCGACGGACAACAGTGGCTTCGGGTCGACATCGGTCAGCGGCCGCATGCGTTCGCCACGCCCGGCGGCCAGGATCATCGCCTTCATTCCGCCCTCGTGGACCGTGCGCGTTCATTCGCACCCGCCAGCCGCGGCACCACGCGCCGTTCCAGCCAGCGCGCCAGCGGATCGAGCTCTGGATAGCGTGCGCAGGTGTCGCGCACATAGTCGAGGGTCAGCGGCAGATCGGCGAGATAACCGATCTTCGCGTCGCGATACCACAACCGCGCGAAGATCCCGAGCACCTTGATGTGACGCTGCACGCCGATCAGATCGAACCAGCGGAGGAACTCGCGCTCGCTGCTGCCCGTGCCGGCGGCAAAGCCCGCGGCGGCGAGCCGCGCCCGATAGGCGCGCAGCCAGCCCTCGACGCGCGCACGCGGCCAGCGGATGTAGCAGTCCTTCAACAGCGAGACCGGGTCATAGCCGATCGGCCCCTGGAGCGCGTCCTGGAAGTCGATGATGCCCGGGTTGCCCGCGGCCATAACCATCAGGTTGCGCGAGTGATAGTCCCGATGCACAAACACGCGCGGCTGCGCCAGCGCTTCGGCGACCAGGAAGTCGAAGGCGGCGCACAGCAGGCCACGCTCCTCGGAGTCCAGTTCCAGCCGCAGGTGCCGCGCACAGAACCATTCGGGCATCAACGCCATCTCGCGCTCGAGGGTCGGCGCGTCGTAGGGCGGCAGCAGGCTAGCCACATCGCGGCCACGTGCGGCAATGCAGGCCAGCGCGCCGAGTGCATCGGCATACAGCGGCTCGACTCGTCGCGCGTCGGCCAGTCCCGTCAGGTACGGCGTTGCGCCCAGGTCTTCCAGCAGCACGAAGCCCTGTGCGAGATCGGTGGCATAGACGCGCGGCACGTGCACACCCACGTCCGCGAGCAGGCCTGCAACCCGAAGATACGGGCCGATGTCTTCCTTGTCCGGCGGTGCGTCCATCGCGATCTGCGAGGCGCCGTCACGGCCGGATACCCGAAAGTAGCGGCGAAAGCTTGCGTCCGCCGACGCCACTTCGATCCGTGCGAAATCGTGGGCGAGGTCCTGCTGCAGCCAGCGGTGCAGCGCGGCAAGGCGCGGATCAGCGGCAGTCATGATTTTCCGGGCGATTCTGCATTGCGTCATTATAATGTTGGCTGGCATGCAATCCCGCGCGCGATCGGCCCCTCCTGCTCCGCGCCGCGTCGGCCGTTCGACGTGGCTGCTGCCGACCACGCTGGCGCTGAGTGTCGCGCTCGGCCCGCAGTTACTGATCGCCCAGTCCCCGATCGTCCAGTCCCCGATCGTCCAGCCCCCAATCGTGCAGCCTGGTGACGGCCCGCCAGAGCCGCAGGGGCCACCTGCCGCCAGCGGTCCACCGACGGTCGCGCCCCAACCACGCTGCCCCGCCCCAGCCAGCGCGTCGCTGAGCGCCGTCGCGGCGGCCGGCGCAGCGCCGGCGCGCGCCCCGATAGACCCGAATGCACCGATCGACGTCGGCAGCGACGAGGCTTCGCTGACCGTTGACGGCAATGCCCGACTCAACGGCAACGTGAGGGTGCGGCAGGGCGATCGCCAGTTGCGCGCGGACGACGTCGAGTACGACGCGAAGAACAACGCCTTTGTCGTGCGCGGCAGCGTCGAGTACGAGGACCCGCTGCTGCGCGTCAAGGGCGGTGGCGGGCAGTACTCCGCGGATGGCGGCGCTGCGTTCGAGGGCGCGGAGTTCGAGCTGCCGTCGCGGCCGGCACGCGGCGCAGCCCGCAGCATGCGGCTGGGACTGGACGGCGTCGTGAGCCTAGACGACGTGCGCTTCAGCACCTGTCCGGCTTCGGACCCTGCCTGGCAGATCCGCGCCCGCAGCATTTCCCTGGACACGCGTGCGCGCAATGGCACGGGTCGCAACGCGGCGATCGAGTTCAAGGGCGTGCCGATTCTCTATCTGCCCTACCTGTCGTTCCCGCTCGGCAGCCAGCGCATGAGCGGTTTCCTGTTCCCGAGCATCGGCTTCAGCTCGCGCAGCGGCGCCCAGGCCTCGGTGCCCTACTACTGGAACATCGCGCCGCAGCAGGACCTGACGATGCAGCCCACGCTGTATTCGCGACGCGGACTCGATATTGGCGCGGAGTATCGCTACCTCACGATCAACCAGCGCGGCGCATTGAGCGGCAACTTCCTGCCGTCGGACCGCATCGCCGATGGCAACAGACAGCGCCTGCAGTGGCTGCATCGCACGCACCTGCCCGGTGACTGGCTGTTGTCGATCGATGCGGATGACGTCAGCGACCCGGAGTACTTCGAGGATTTCGCCGAGGGCTCGGCCGGCACCAGCGTGCCATTCGTTGGCCGTCGGGCGCGACTCGGCTATCGCGACGCGTACTGGAACCTGCAGGGCGACTTCCAGGAGTTCCAGACGATAGACGGGGCGCTGCCGCGCGCCGACCGGCCCTACGCGACGGTGCCTCGACTGCTGGCAAGCGGCGCCACGACGCTCGGTCCCGGCGAACTGCTGCGCGTGCGGTTCGACAGCGAGCTGGTGAACTTCGAACGCTCGACCGGAGTCACCGGCTGGCGTTTCGATGCCGAACCCTCGATGGCCATCGACTTCACGGCTCCGGGCGCTTACCTGCGCCCGACGGCCGGCGTGCGCTACACGCAGTACCGGCTGGACGCCGCGGCGGCGGGTTCGGACCGTTCGCCGACGCGCAGTGTGCCGTACACCTCGTTCGACATGGGGCTGGTGCTCGAGCGCCCGGCCGGCTCCGGCGGACAGCGGCGGATCACGCTCGAACCGCGCGCGCTGTACCTCTACGCACCGTTCCGCGATCAATCCCGGCTGCCGGTGTTCGATACCGCTTTGCCGGACCTGAACTATGTGCAACTGTTCCGCAGCAACCGCTACGTCGGCGCGGATCGGGTCAGTGACGCCAACCAGGTCAGTCTTGGAGTGCAGGGTGCGCTGTATGACAGCCAGTCGGGTACGCGCTTCCTGTCCGCGACGATCGGCCAGACCTACTATTTTGAACAGCCGCGTGTACTGCTGCCGGGCGAAGCACCACGACGCCGCGGCGCGTCGGACCTGATTGCCCAGCTCGCGCTGACGGCCTACAAGGACTGGAACGTCGACGTCGGCATGCAGTGGAATCCGGACACTTCACGCCAGGAACGGGCCCAGGCGCGATTGCAGTACCGGCCGGCGCCGGACCGCATCGTCAACCTGCTGTATCGCTCCCAGCGCAGCCTGCTGCGACAGGGGGAGGTCTCGGGCGTCTGGCCGGTCGGTTCGAGCTGGAACCTGTACACACGCTGGGTCTACGACTTCCAGGAAAGCCGCTCGCTGGAGCGCTTTGCGGGGCTGGAGTACAAGGCCTGCTGCTGGCGGCTGCGCGCGG
The DNA here is from genome assembly GCA_031431655.1 of Gammaproteobacteria bacterium. Taxonomy (GTDB): domain Bacteria; phylum Pseudomonadota; class Gammaproteobacteria; order Steroidobacterales; family Steroidobacteraceae; genus UBA964. The sequence goes on from JANPDV010000332.1 coordinate 21,602, forward strand.
TAGCGCGCCGGTTCGTCTCCAACCGCACCGGCGAGCAGGACACCGGCATCTACCTGCAGCTGGAACTCAACGGGCTGGCCAGTGTCGGAAGCTCGGCAGACACTTTCCTCGAACAGGCGGTTCGTGGATACTCGCCGTCCGCCGTCGTCCGCTGACCTGGACCAGCCGCGATTTCTCGCCGCAACCCATTGAAGTTAAAACCTTTTCAGACTCCCTGCGAGGCCCCTAAAGTGCCCCTTCACAGCGCCCCCGTTGTTCGCGCACCGATTGGTTGCGTCAGGAACCGCCGACTTCCCGCCGCGTTCGCGACGCTCGCCCTGCTGGGGCCGCTGTCGATGGTCGCAGCGTCGTCCGCCCTCGCGCAGGGCGCCGGGGCCGGTGCCGACACGTCACGGCAGATCGCCACCCGCGGCGACCTGCTCGACCGCGTCGCCGCCATCGTCAACGATGGCGTCGTACTGCAGAGCGAACTCGACGAGCAGATGCTGCTGATCAAGCAGCGCCTGAGCCAGCAGCCCGGTGCACAGCTGCCGCCCGACAGCGTCCTGAAGTCACAGGTGCTCGAGCGCCTCGTGCTGCAGGAAATCCAGATGCAACGTGCCAAGAAGGCCGGCATCCGCATCGCCGACGAGAACCTCAACGCAGCGATGGGCGACGTTGCGCAGCGCAACGGGCTGACGCTCGCGCAGTTGCCCGACGCACTCGCGCAGCAGGGCATCGACTACGGCATGTATCGCGACGGCATCCGGCGCGACCTGACGCTGCAGGTGCTGCGGCAGCGCGACGTGATCCAGCGCATCAACGTGTCGCCGCGCGAGCTGGACCTGTTCCTCGACAAGGAGAAGAGCCGGCCGTCCGAGTTCAACGAGTACAACGTCTCGCATATCCTGATCGCCGTGCCACAGGCGGCCACGCCGCAGCAGCTCGACCAGGCGGCAAAGCGCGCCGCCGATGTCTACGAACGCGCCCGCAAGGGCGAGGAGTTCGGGCAGCTCGCCGTGGCGTATTCCAACAGCCAGACTGCACTCGAGGGCGGCTCGCTCGGCTGGCGCAAGGGGCCGGAGATCCCGACGATCCTGGCGGACCTGGTGGTGCGCCTGAAGCCGGGCGAAGTCAGCGAGCCTCTGCGCACGCCGTCGGGCTATCACATCGTCCGGCTCAACGAGATTCGCGGCACGGACAAAGACACGGTTGTGCAGCAGACCAAGGCGCGACACATCCTGCTGAAGCCGACCGAGCTGCAGGACGACGCGACGGTGGTCCAGCGACTCAACATCATTCGCGATCGCATCCTGAAGGGCGAGGACTTCGCCGGCATCGCCAAGGTCAGCTCCGAAGACCCTGGTTCGGGCGCCGAAGGCGGTGACCTGGGCTGGACGAATCCCGGCACATTCGTTCCGGAGTTCGAGGCGGCGCTGGCGAAGCTGCAGGACAACGAGATCAGCCAGCCGTTCCGCACCCAGTTCGGCTGGCACATCGTGCAGATGCTGGGCCGTCGCCAGTTCGACAATACCGACGAGCTGCGCCGCCAGCGCGCATTCATGCAGCTGCGCGAGAGCAAGGCCGACGAAGAGACCGAGCTGTGGTTGCGCCGCCTGCGCGACGAGGCCTACGTCGACGCCAAACTCTAGGCCGCCGTTGCGCATCCTGCTGACGAGCGGCGAACCCGCGGGCGTCGGCCCGGAGCTGTGCGCCCAGGCGCTGGCCGCGCGCCCGTTTGCCGCGGAGATTCTTTGCCTGGGCGATGCGGCGCTGATCGGTGCGCGCGCTGCGGCAGCGGGACTCGCGGCAGTGCCGCCGGCGCTGCAGTTGCTGCACGAGCCGCTGCGAGCTGCTTCCGTAGCGGGTCAACTCGACGTTGCCAACGCGCCCTACGTCATCGCGCTGCTCGATCGCGCGCTGGCAATGCTGCAGTCGGGTGAGGCGGACGCGGTCGTCACCGCGCCGGTCCACAAGGGCGTCATCAATGACAGCGGCACGCCATTCAGCGGCCACACCGAGTACCTTGCGCAGCGCTGCGGCGTGCAGCGGCCGGTCATGATGCTGGTCGCGGGCAGCCTGCGGGTGGCCCTGGCTACGACTCATTTGCCCCTGCAGCAGGTCAGTGCGGCCATCACCCGCGAGTCGCTGCTGCAGGTGCTGTCCGCGATGGACGCGGACCTGCGCCGGCTCTGGAACCTGGCGCGACCCCGGATCGGCGTCTGTGGCCTGAACCCGCATGCCGGCGAAGGCGGACACCTCGGCCGCGAGGAGATCGACACGATCCGGCCAGCCGTCGCCGCGTGTCGCGAGCGGGGTATGGACGTCAGCGGGCCGCTGCCGGCGGACACGATTTTCGTGCCGCGTGAATCGGCGCGGTTCGACGCCATCCTGGCAATGTTCCACGACCAGGGGCTGCCGGTGCTCAAGGCCCTGGGGTTCGGCCACGCGGTCAATGTAACGCTCGGCCTGCCCATCCTGCGCACCTCGGTCGACCACGGCACCGCACTGGATCTCGCCGGCACCGGCCGCGCAGACCCCGGCAGCCTGATCGCCGCAATCGAGCTCGCGATCGAACTCTCGGCGGCGCGCCGTCAGCACTGAACCGCGGCATGGTCTTCGCCCGCAAGCGGTTCGGTCAGCACTTCCTGCACGATGAGTCGGTGATCGAACGGATCGCGGCGGCGGTGGCCCCACGACCCGAGGACGCCCTGGTGGAGATCGGCCCGGGCCGTGGCGCGCTGACGAGGATGCTGTCGGGCGTCTCTGCGACGCTCGACCTGATCGAGATCGACCGGGACCTTGCCACCCTGCAGCGCGAACGCTACGCCGCCGATCCGCGCGTGACCGTGCACGAGCAGGATGCCCTGGAGTTCGATTTCGGCGCGCTGGCGCGCACGCGCGGCCAGCGCCTGCGGGTCGTGGGCAACCTGCCCTACAACATCTCCACGCCCCTGCTGTTTCACCTCGCCGACGCGCGTGAGGCGCTGGTCGATCTGCACGTAATGCTGCAGAAGGAGGTCGTGGACCGCATCGTCGCCGAACCGGGCTGTTCCGAGTACGGCAGGCTGACGGTGATGCTGGCTCCGTGGGTGCGGGCGGAACGCCTGTTCGACGTCGGCCCGGGCTCGTTCAGCCCGCCGCCCAGGGTGTGGTCTTCCGTGGTGCGGCTGGACCTGCTGCAGGAGCCCGCGTTCGCGGCCGACGCCCGCTTCGCGGCGGTGGTGTCGGCGGCGTTCTCGCAGCGCCGCAAGACCCTGCGCAACGGCCTGCGTGCGCTGCTCAGCGACGAGGCGATCCGGGGCTGTGGCATCGACCCGCAGCTGCGTGCGGAAGTACTGACCCCGCTGCAGTTCGCCCGGCTTGCGCAGGCCCTGCCCAACCGCTAGCGTGGTCGGCATGAATCCCTACCGACGCATCCTGGTCGCGATCGACCTTTCCGAACACAGCCACGGCGTGCTGCAGCGCGCCGGCGAGCTGGCACGCCTGCACGCAGCCGAACTCGACGTCGTGCATGTGTTTGAGTTCGTGCCGGTCGAGCCGGTCGGCGAAACGATCATGCCGGCGGTGCAGATCGAGCAGGAACTGCTGGAACGCTCGCGTGAAAGACTCGATGCGCTGGTGAACGAGCACAGCCTGCAGCACGCGGAGCGCTTCGTGGAGGCCGGCCCTGTCAAGTCGGAGATCCTGCGGATCGCACGCGAGCGGCGCACCGACCTGATCGTCATCGGCTGCCGGGAGCGCCATGGCATGTCGATCCTGGTCAACCTCACCGAGGACACGGTGCTGCACGGCGCCACTTGTGACGTGCTCGGCGTCCGCGTCGGCCAGCCGAACTCGCCTCGGGACTAGCGCCGCATGGCCGCCAGCCCCGCACGCGACCACATCCGCGTCGACGTCGAGACCGCCTATCTCGACGAACAGTCCGAGCCGACGGACAACCGGTTCGTGTTCTCCTATACCGTCACCATCCGTAACGAGGGCAAGCGCAGCGCCCGCCTGATCAACCGGCACTGGGTCATTACGGACTCCAACGGCAAGGTCCAGGAAGTTCGCGGCGAGGGCGTGGTCGGCGAGCGCCCCTATCTGAAGCCCGGCGAGGGGTTTCGCTACTCCAGCGGCGCCGTGCTGGAGACGCCGGTAGGTTCGATGCAGGGCAGCTACCGGATGCTGACCGACGAGGGTGAGCAGTTCGATGCGGCGATCGAACCCTTCCGGCTCGCAATACCGGGCGTGCTGAACTGAGCTGACGTGCCACGCTACGCCATCGGCGACGTGCAGGGCTGCTATGTCGAGCTGCGCGCGCTGCTGCAGAAGCTGCGGTTCAGCGCCGACCGGGACGAGCTCTGGTTCGTAGGCGACCTGGTCAACCGCGGCCCGCAATCACTGCAGACACTGCGCTTCGTCCGCGCGCTCGGCGCGGGCGCGCGCGTGGTGCTCGGCAATCATGACCTGCATCTGCTCGCCCTCGCGATGGGCAGCCGCCGCAAGCTGCGGCGCAGTGACACACTGGACGACGTGCTGGCGGCCGCAGACCGGGAGGCCCTGTGCGAATGGCTGCTGCAACTGCCGCTCGCGGTGTTCGATCCGGAGTGCGGCGACCTGCTGGTCCACGCGGGCGTCGTGCCGCAGTGGGACGCCCGCAAGACGCTCGCGCTGTCGGCCGAGGTGCAGGCGGCGCTGCAGTCCGACCCGCGAGCACTGCTCGACTCGATGTACGGCAACGAGCCGTCGCGCTGGTCGGAGGAGCTCGCGGGGCCGGAGCGGTTGCGCTTCATCATCAATGCGATGACCCGGCTGCGATACTGCGACCGCGCGGGCACGCTCAACATGCAATTGAAAGGCGCCCCGTCCGCGGGCGACGGCGACTGGCAGCCATGGTTCGAGATCGGCGCACGCGCCACGGCCGACGTGCGCGTCATTTTCGGACACTGGTCGGCACTCGGGTTGCAGCAGCGGCCAAGGCTGCTGGCATTGGATTCCGGCTGCGTCTGGGGCGGTTCGCTTACGGCCTGCCGGCTCGACGGCAACGCGCAGACCTGGAGCGAGCCCTGCGCGGGCTATCAGGACCCGGGCGGGGACTGAACCGCGCCAGCCGCAGCAGGGGCCGACATGACCGCCGGACCTGACGGCACCAGGGCGGCGCTCGCGGGTCCCCAGGCGAGAGTGATCACCGCCGTGCGCGCGGAGTGCACGCCCGGTGCGAGCTCGAGATCGAGCGGGCCGGTGCCGGCCGGGTCCACCGCGAGTACGGCGCGCTGATCCGCCCGGAACTCGACGCGCTCGAAACTGCCTGGCCTGACACGCAGCGCGATGCGGAACGGCCAGCCTTCCTCGGCCTTGGCGCGCATCCGCACGGCCCCACTGCCGGAGAGGCCCTGCATGTCGATGATCAGCGTGTTGCGCTTCCACACCTGCGGCAGAACGGGCGCGGCGAGGCCTTCGGCGGCGGCCTCGAACACGATTTCGTCGGCGACCAGCGGCGCCGGTGCTGGCTTCGCGCCGAATGGCCAGAGGCTGCGCGGCGTCGTGCCGCAGGCGACCAGCGCTACGGCAGCGAGTACCGCCACCAGACGCAGGCGCGCGGGCGTGCCGCTGCTCGAAGGACCGGCGGGCATGGTCATGAGTTGAATCTCCTCGTCAACGCGTGCGGCCGAACCCTGCCGCACGTACAAGCTTGTGCGTACCATACGCGAGAAATCACGAGGCCGCAGCCGAGCCCATCCCATGCAGGCGCCGTTCAACTTAAGGCCGTTCAACCTCAGGCAGTGGATCGACCGCCACCGCGCGGAGCTGCGTCCTCCGGTCGGCAACAAGCGCGTGTTCCGCGATTCGGAATTCATCGTGATGGTGGTGGGCGGCCCCAACTCGCGCAAGGATTTCCACGTCGATCCGGGCGAGGAGTTCTTCTACCAGCTGGAAGGCGACATGCTGCTGCGGACCGTGCAGGGAGGCCACGTCGTCGACCTGCCGATCCGCGAGGGCGAGATACTGCTGCTGCCGCCGGGCGTCCCGCATTCCCCGCAGCGCTTCGCCGACACCGCAGGCCTGGTGATCGAACGCGAGCGACGGCCGGGCGAGCTCGACGCCCTGCAGTGGTACTGCGAGCGCTGCGAGCACCTGCTGTATGCCGAGCGCTTCGAGCTGCGTGACATCGAGACGCAGTTCCCCCCCGTGTTTGCACGCTTCTTCGGCAACCAACAGCATCGGACCTGCGAACGCTGCGGCAGCGTGATGGAGCCGCCGCGTTGAATTCATCGCTGGTGGAATGGAGCGTCGACCTTACCCGCCCTGTCAGCCTGGCGCGCACGCTGCGGTTCGACCAGCCGGACGCCAGCCACTTCGGCGCGCCCGCAGCGCGCAGCAACCCGATGCGCGCCGGCTCGTTCACCGGCAGCGTGGACCTGGGCGGCAGCTGCAACTGCCACACCCTGCACTTCACGCCGCACTGCGACGGGACGCACACCGAATCCGTCGGTCACCTCACGCACGAGGCCTGCAATGTCTGCGATGTGGTGCCTCTCGGCCTGATGCGTGCCGTGGTGCTGAGCGTCGCCCCGCAAGCCGCGACCCAAAGCACCGAAGACAGCGATCCACTGCCTCGGCCGGGCGACCGCCTGATCACCCGCGCGGCGCTCGAGCGCAACTGGCCCGATACGGAACTGACGCGGGAACAGTTCGACGCGCCGCTCGCCCTGGTGATCCGGCTCGCAGAGCCCGTCGGCCCGTCGGACCACGATGCAGCAGCAACGAAGGCGCATCCGTCACCCTATCTGTCGCGACAGGCGACCGAGTGGTTGCGCGACAGGCAGGTGGAGCACCTCGTCGTGGAAATGCCCTCGATCGACAGGGAGTCGGATGCGGGTCGCCTGTGCGCACACCGTGTGTTCTTCGGTTTGCCACCGGGCGGCGATCGGCTTGCCGACGCGCGGCGCGCGCAGTGCACGGTGACGGAGCTGGCCACGGTACCGTCACGGGTGCGCGACGGCGCCGCGCTGCTGCAGTTGGCGCTGCCGGCGCTGGCGGGTGACGCGGTCCCGAGTCGACCGCTGCTCTATCCCGTTGCATGGGCCACACCCCGGCCGGTTTCCCGCTCGTGAGCGTGACGGCGCTGGCCTCACTGGCCGCGGCGCGCGCGCAGGACGCCGCGGAGCCGCTGCAGGCGTTGCGCGCCCAGTTCGTGCAGCCGCGCGCGCGTGGCGCGGGTCCCACCGTCTACCTGTGCGGCCATTCCCTCGGACTGGCGCCACGCGAAGCGCGACGCTGCGTCGACGCAGAGATCGCAGACTGGGAGGAGCTGGCGGTTACCGGCCACCATTCCGCCCGGCACCCGTGGGCTGAGTACACGGAGGACCTGCGCGCGCCGCTCGCTCGCCTGGTCGGCGCTGCGGCGGACGACGTGCTACTGGCGAACTCGCTGACCGTCAACCTGCACCTGCTGCTGGCGAGCTTCTTCCGACCGACCGCCTCACGCTGGCGCATCCTGCTCGAAGCCGGCGCCTTCTCGTCCGACCGCCATGCGATCGAATCGCAGCTCCGGCAGCACGGACTGGATCCGGCGGACGCGCTGATCGAGATCGCGCCCCCGCCGGGAGAGGACTGTCTCGCTGCGCAGCAGATCGACGCCGCAATCCGCGCAGCAGGAAGCTCGCTGGCCGTCGTGCTGTGGCCCGGCGTGCAGTACCGTACCGGGCAGGCTTTCGACCTCGCGTCGATCGCACGGGCCGCCCACACGGTTGGCGCGCTGGTCGGTTTCGACCACGCGCACGCGATCGGCAACCTGCCGCTTGCCCTCATGGACGACGACGCCGATTTCGCCGTCTGGTGCAGCTACAAGTACCTGAACGGCGGGCCGGGCGCTGTCGGCGGACTGTTCGTGCATCCCAGGCATGCGGGCCGAATGCGTCTCGCTGGGTGGTGGGGTCATGAGGCCCGCACGCGCTTCCAGATGCAGCCTGGCTTCGTACCGGCTCCCGGCGCAGCAGGCTGGGCGGTGAGTAACCCGCCGGTGTTTTCCAGCGCGCCGTTGCACGCCTCGCTGGCCCTGTTCGACCGGGCCTCGATCGCGGCCCTGCGGGCGCGGTCGCTGTCGCTGACCGGTGCGCTGCACGACGCGCTGGCCACGCGCTTCGCGGGACGCGTGCGGGTGATCACGCCCGCCGATCCGGAGCGCCGTGGCTGCCAGCTGTCGCTGCGCTTTGCGGCGGGCGGTCCGGACGCGCGCCAGGTATTCGAAGCGCTTCTCGCGCGCGATGTCATCGGCGACTTTCGCGCGCCGGATGTGCTGCGGGTGGCGCCGGTGCCGCTCTACAACGGCTTCGAGGACCTGTGGCGGTTTCTCGACGCGCTCGACGCAGTGCTGGGCCAGCGATGAATCAGGGACCCGGGGTCGATGCCGGCGTGAACATCGTGGGTGCCGGCCTGTCGGGCGCGCTGCTGGCGCTCTTGCTGGCGCGGTCAGGCATCCCGGTACAGGTTTTCGACAAGCGCCCGGACCCGCGACGACTGCCGGAGGAGCGCGGACGCTCGATCAACCTGGCCCTGGCAGCGCGCGGGATTCGCGCGCTGCATCGGGCGGGCGTGATGGATCGCGTGCACGAAATCCTGGTACCGATGCGCGCGCGTGCGGTACATGCACGCGGCGCCGAGGGCGCGGCGCCGGCACTGCTGCCCTACGGCCAGCGCGAGCGCGAGGTCGTCTACTCGGTGGGTCGCGGGGCACTGAACCGCATCCTGGTAGACGCCGCGGCCGCGCTACCGGGTGTCGGTCTGCATTTCGGCCACAGCTGCACCGGCATCGACCTCGCGAGCGACCGGTTGATGCTGCGCAACGAACAGGATGGCTCGAAATGCGATCGGCCGCTGGGGCTGACGATCGGCGCAGATGGCGCCGGCTCGGCAGCGCGTCGTGCACTGCAGTCATGCGGCCTGCTCAGCGTGCGTGAAGACCTGCTGGATCACGACTACAAGGAACTGACGATCGACCGCGAGCACGCCAGCGGGCTCACTCCGGCCGCCCTGCACATCTGGCCCCGCGGCGGCTTCATGCTGATCGCCATGCCCAATCCCGATGGCAGCTTTACCGCGACGCTGTTCCTGGCGCGTGCCGGCTCACCGGGATTCAGCGAACTCGCTACCCCGGACGCCGTGCAGCGGTTCTTCGCTGCCGAGTTTCCCGATGTGCTGGCGCGGGCGCCGGATCTGCTGGCGCAGTTTGCTGCCAATCCGCAGGGATCGATGGGCACGATCCGCTGTCAGCCCTGGGGCGTGCCAGGGCGGGTGCTGTTGATCGGTGACGCGGCGCACGCCATCGTTCCGTTCCACGGCCAGGGCATGAACTGCGCATTCGAGGACTGCGTCGAACTCGACGATCTCCTGGCGCAGTCACGGCAGGTCGCCGGCGGGATCGACACCGCGCGCCTGTGCGTCGATTTCGAACAGTGCCGCCGTCCGGACACCGAAGCGATCGCGCAGATGGCGCTCGAGAACTACGCCGAGATGCGTGACACCGTGCTCGACCCGCAGTTCCAGCGACTCAAGGAACTCGGTCTGTCGCTCGAACGACGCTTTCCACGGCGTTTCGTGCCGCGGTACTCCATGGTGATGTTCCATGCCGGGATCCCCTACTCCGTGGCCCAGCGGCGGGGCCGTGTGCAGCAGGAGATATTGCTGCAGCTCGATCGCGACCCCGGCGCATCGGCCGAGGCCCTGATCGAGTCGCGCCTCGACGAACTCCCGGTCGATGCCTGACACGCTGCCCGGCAATGAATTCATACCTGCCCGAAGGACCTGCGACATGAGCGCCCTCTCACCACCTCCGTCCGACAGTTACTGGATGCCGTTCACGGCCAATCGCTCGTTTCGCAAGGCACCGCGCGTCTTCAAGTCGGCGCTCGGCCGCTACTACCGGGATTCGGCAGGGCGCGAGTTGCTGGACGGATTCTCGGGCCTGTGGACCTCGGGGCTGGGGCACTGTCACCCACGCATCGTCGAGGCAGTGCAGCGCCAGGTTGCCACGCTGGACATGGCGCTATCGTTCCAGGCCGCGCATGAGGGCGTCTTCGAGCTGGCCGACCGCGTCGTAGGCCTCGCTCCGGCCGGGTTCGGCCACGTGTTCTTCACCAACTCCGGTTCTGAATCGGTCGAAACGGCGCTCAAGATTGCGCTCGCCTATCACCGCGCCCGCGGCGAGCCCGCGCGCGCGCGCTTCATCGGCCGCGAACGCGGCTATCACGGCGTGAACTTCGGCGGCATCTCCGTGGGCGGCATCGCCAACAATCGCCGCGCGTTCAGCTCGGCGCTGCTCCCCGGGACCAGTCACATCCGTCATACGCACAGCCTCGCCGACATGGCGTTCTCGCGCGGCGAACCAGCGTGGGGCGCCCATCTTGCGGAAGACCTGGAACGCCAGATCGCCCTGCACGATGCGTCGAACATCGCGGCAGTGATCGTCGAACCGGTGGCGGGCTCGACCGGCGTGCTGGTGCCGCCGGTGGGCTACCTCAAGCGGCTGCGGGAGATCTGCACTCGCCATGGCATCCTGCTGATCTTCGACGAGGTGATCACGGCCTTCGGACGCGTCGGCCATGCCTTTGCGGCGCAGCGCTTCCAGGTGACACCGGACCTGATCACCGCCGCCAAGGGGCTGACGAACGGCGTGGTGCCGATGGGCGCGGTGCTGATCAGTCGCGCCATCCACCAGGCCCTCATGCAGGGGCCGGAGAATGCGATCGAGCTGTTCCACGGCTACACCTATTCCGGCCACCCGCTGGCGGTGGCTGCGGGTCTTGCCACGCTCGACACCTACGCCGCCGAGGGCAGCTTCGAGCAATCGCGCCGGGTCGGCGCCGGCTTCGAGCAGCGACTGCATGCCCTCGCGGGCGAACCCAATGTCGTCGATGTGCGCAATTGCGGCCTGATGGGTGCCGTGGAACTGGCCGCGCGCGGCGGCGCCGCGGGCGCGCGCGGCGCGGAAGTCTTCCAGTTCTGCTGGGATCGCGGCCTGGTGCTGCGGGCCACCGGCGATATCGTTGCCTGCGCACCGATCTTCGACACGACCGAGGGCGAGTTCGACCGGATCTTCTCGACCTGGCGCGACGCCCTGCGCGCCGTGGCCTGATGTGGCCGGGCCTGTGCGCTACGTCACAGTTCAGCCCGGTTAAGTCGCCTGTGTGAGCCGTGCCCTCGGGGTCGGCCCGAATCGCGCGGGACAATACCGCTCCGTTGCAGCCGCGATACGTCACGACATTGATCGCTTCCCCGCCCCGCTTCGCCCGCCTTGCCAGGCTGTCGTTTCTGCTGCTCGCGGCGGTCGCCGCGCCGCTGGCGCCAGCGCAGTCCTCGGATACGCCGATCACGCGGTCCGAACGCTTCGCCGGCAGGATCAATTTCGTCAGCACCGGCGGCTCGCTGCGCACGCAGCCGAACACGGGTGACGCCTGCGCACTGTCGACCACCAGTACCCAGGCCGTTACCGGGATCCCGGCGGGAACCAGCGTACTTGCGGCGTATCTCTACTGGGGCGCATCGGCCGGCACGACGGGCGGCGGTGGCACGCAGATCGACAACCAGGTAACACTGAATGGCAGCAGCGTCACTGCCAGCCGGACGTACACGGCGACGTACGACAACGCCGGCACGCTGCTGCGTTTCTTCGGTGGCGTGGCGAACGTGACGAGCCTCGTCAGCGGCAATGGTTCGTTCACCTTCGGCGGACTCACCGCCAACGCGGGGACGCCGCACTGCGCCGTGCAGGCAGTGGTGTCGGGCTGGGCACTCGTGGTGATCTATCAGGGCGCCACCCAACGACTGCGTGCGATCAACATTTTCGACGGGCTACAGTTCTTCCGCGGCAGCGCACTGACTCTGACTCCAGACGGCTTCCGGATTCCGCCCAGCAACATCGACGGACGCATCGCCGTGGTGACCTGGGAAGGCGACCCGGGCAACTCGGGTTCGCTCAATGGCTTCGCCGAAGGGCTGCTGTTCAACGGCAGTCAGCTGGATGACGGCCTGATCCCCGCCGGCAGCAACCCGAGCGTGCAGCAGTTCGATGGCACAGTGAACTCCGCCGGCGTGGTCACGAGCCACGGCGTCGACGTCGACACCTACGATGTCTCATCGCGGCTGTCGCCCGGACAGTCGTTCGCGACGACCGTCTACTCGTCAGGCGGTGACCTCGTGCTGCTCGGCGCGCAGATCGTCAGCGCCACTTCCGACCCCCGCGTCGACCTGGCGCTCACCAAGACGGCGGTCGCCGCGCCGTTCAGCGTCGGCAGCAACGCGGTCTACAACCTGACGGTGTCGAACCTCGTCGGCACCAGCATCGAGAGCGAAATCAATCCGGTGACGGTGACGGATACGCTGCCGGCGGGCCTGAGCTTCGTCAGCGCGACCGGCACCGGCTGGAGTTGCAGCAGTGCTGCGCAGACCGTCAACTGCTCGCGCAGCACGGTGCTGCTGCCGGGCCAGAGTTATCCCCCGATCACACTGACCGTGGCGGTCGGCGCCGCGGCGGCGCCCTCGGTCGCGAACATCGCCGTGGTCGGCAGCGCGAGCTTCGACGCGGTCAGCGCCAACAACACCGCCAGCGTCGCGACGGCCGTCACGCCGCTGCCGCCTGGCCTGCGTGTACAGAAAGTCTCGGAGGTGCTGAGCGATCCGGTCAACGGCAACACCAATCCCAGGCGAATTCCCGGGGCCATAGTTCGCTATACGATTTCCGTAACCAACTCCGGGACCGGCAGTCCTGACACCGCGAGCCTGGTGCTGCTCGATCCGATTCCCGCCAACACGGACCTGGTCATCACCGGACTGCCCGGCGGGCCGGTGGAGTTCATCGACGGGACACCTTCGAGCGGCCTTTCGGTAACGCCTGCGGCCAATGTCGGATTCACGCGGCAGGCCGGCGGAGTCGGGCCATTCACGTACCTGCCGACGGCCAACGCGGCGGGCGTCGACCCGCTGGTGACGGCGCTGCGCGTCGCTCCGGCCGGACTGATGGCACCAGCCTCCGCGGCCGGAAGTCCCGGTTTCACGATCCGGTTCAGGGTGCGCGTGCGCTGATCCGCTCCAGCGTCTCGAACGTCATGGCATAGGCGTGGTTGCTGTCGGCCGGTCGGTGCTCCGAGGCAATCGTGCGCCATTGCTGCAGGGGTAGGTCGGGAAACACCACATCGCCGTCGACCTCGGCCTCGACCCGCGTGAGGTAGATGCGATCCGCGTGCGGCAACGCCGCGCGGTAGATCTCGCTGCCTCCGATCACCATGATCTCATCCGCGAGGCCAGCGGCCGCCAGCGCCGCCGCCAGCGAGCCGACGAAACAGACCTCACCCCGGGTCGCCGGCTCTGCGCTGCGCGAGATCACGATGTTGCGCCGTCCCGGCAAAGCACGTCCGATCGAGTCAAAGGTCTTGCGCCCCATCACGATGGGCTTGCCCAGCGTGAGCGCCTTGAAGCGGCGCAGGTCCTCCGGCAGGCGCCATGGCAGCCCGCCGGCGCGCCCGATTACGCCATTGCGGGCCATCGCGACGACCAGCGCAACGCGGGCCACGCGGCACAGCGCCTAGCGCCGCACCTTGCGCGCAACTCGGCGGTCCACCCCACGCGGAGCGGGCGACCTGGCTGCCTGCGTCCCGGGGCGGCGCACCGGCGACTTGGCCGGCCGCTTCGATGCGCTCGCGCGCCGTACGGCACGCTTCGCCACCCGCTTACGGGGTACCGGTCGCTTGGCCGGCCACAGCATCGTGCCGCGGCACTTGGGTGAGCCGCAACGGCACGCGTAGATCTCGTCGACGTTCGGCGGATCGCTCTTGTCGCGCCCGATCTCGTAGTCGTAACCCAGCTCGGTGCCTTTCGGGATTGCGCGCACGGCCTCGATGAACACGCGACGATCCTCGATCAGCGACTCGCAGTTGCCATCGCAGGAGTGATTGATGAAGCGCGCCTCGTTGCCATCGACGCCAGCGTCGATGACGGTGCGACGGTCGACGATGAACAGGAAGGTGTGATTGTCGTTGATGTCGTGTCCCTCGTAGCGCGCGTCGGCCGCCGCGTGCGACAACCGCTCGCCGAGGTACTCGACCACGCGCGTGCCCTTCGGAATGTCGCGCGCCGCAAACACGCCCCGGCCATGAATCCGGGAATTGCGCACGATGATCCATGGCGATGTACGCGCGGATCGCCCGGCGGGGGACACAGCTCGGGCACGGGTCGACGACGATGCAGGCATCAGCAGGACTCCAGGGTCAGGTTGGAAAGGAAACGGCCCGGACAGGGCTCAGACCGCGACAGGTGCGCGAATCGCCGGGTGGTATTGATAGTTGCGGAACTCGAAGTCATCGAAGGTGTAGTCGAGGATCGACGCGGGCCGACGCAGCAGTGCCAGCTGCGGCAGCGGCAGCGGCGCGCGGGTCAGCTGCAGATCGGCCTGCTCGAGGTGGTTCAGGTAGAGGTGGCAATCGCCGCCGGTCCAGATGAACTCGCCTACCTGCAGGTCGCACTGCTGCGCAAACATGTGCGTCAGCAGCGCGTACGAGGCGATGTTGAACGGCACGCCGAGGAACACGTCGGCGCTGCGCTGGTAGAGCTGGCAGGACAGACGGCCCTCCGCGACGTAGAACTGGAAGAACGCGTGGCAGGGCAGCAGCGCCATCTGGTCGAGCTCGCCCACGTTCCACGCGCTGACGATGATGCGGCGCGAGTCAGGCGTCGCGCGCAGCTGTTCGACCACCTTTGCAATCTGGTCGACGTGCCGGCCGTCCGGCGCTGGCCAGGACCGCCATTGCCTGCCGTACACCGGGCCGAGCTCGCCGCGTTCGTCGGCCCACTCGTCCCAGATGCTGACGCCGTGTTCGCGCAGGTAGCGGGTATTGGTGTCGCCGCGCAGGAACCACAGCAGTTCATGCACGATCGACTTGACGTGCACGCGCTTGGTCGTCACCAGCGGAAAGCCGGCCTGCAGGTCGAAGCGCATCTGGTGACCAAACACGGACAGCGTACCGGTGCCCGTGCGGTCGCTCTTGCGGGTACCCTGCTCGCGCACCCGCCGCATGAGGTCGTGATAGGCCTTCATCCCGCTGCCGCCACCCTGACCGAGTTGCCCGAGGGCACGGGACGGCGGTACGCCACAGCCAGCATTACGGCGCCCGACAGCAGCATCGGCAGCGACAGCAGCTGCCCCATGGTCAGCCAGTCCCTCGCGAAGTAACCGATGTGGGCGTCCGGAATGCGCCAGAACTCCACCAGGAAGCGTGCCGCGCCGTAGGTGAGGAGAAACAGCCCCGCGGGCGCGAGACGCGGTCGCGGCTTCGAGGTGAACCACCAGAGCAGTGCGAACAGCAGCAGTCCCTCGAGAGCCGCCTCGTAAAGCTGGGTGGCATGCCGAACGGTGCCGTCGACCTTGAAGCCCCACGGCACGTCGGTGGGCCGGCCCCATAGCTCGCCATTGATGAAGTTGCCGAGGCGCCCCGTCAGCAGACCGATGCCCGGCAGCGGCGCACTGAAATCGAAGACGTCGACGACGCTGCGGCCGCGCCGCACCGCGTAGATGGCCACGGCGACGATCACGCCGAGCAGCCCGCCGTGGAACGACATGCCCCCTTCCCAGATCTTGAACGGATAGAGCGCGTCCTGGGCCCAGAACGAAGTGCCGTAGAACAGCACGTAGCCCACCCGGCCGCCGATGATCACGCCGAGCATCGCGAAGAAGATGAAGTCGTCGACGTCTTCAGGCTTCCAGGTGGAGCCAGGCCGGGCCGCGCGCACGCGCCCCAGCCACCATGCCGCGGCAAAGCCGATCAGGTACATGATGCCGTACCAGTGCACGGCAATCGGCCCCAGCTCGAATGCGATCGGATTGAAGCCCGGGTAGTTCATCGGGGTATTGTACCGGCAAGGCTGCGCAGAACGCCTCCAGGGCCCATAGCGCTCACCTTGGTGTCCTGGGAAATCGGTGAGCGAGGCGGCGCGCCTGCACACGTCGCGGCGCGATCAACTGCGGAGCATCTCCAGTACGACGGCGCGAAGAACCTGATGACCGTATCGCTCATCGGCTCACCCGGCAGAAAAGAGCCTTGAGGTAGCGCGTTTCCGGAATCGCCGGGTGCACGGGATGATCAGCGCTCTGCGCGCCGAACTGCAGCACCTGAACCAGCCGCCCTGTGCGGCGTGCCGCGCCCTGGACGGCACCGACCAGCGCCGCTTCCGGCAGGTGATGTGAGCATGAGCAGGTGACGAGCCTTGCGTCGTCGGCGAGCACGCCCATCGCCAGCTGGTTCAGCTTGCGGTACGCAGGCTCTCCCTGCGGTTGATCGCGCCGACGCTTGATGAACGCCGGCGGGTCCAGCACGACCAGGTCAAACCGCTCGCCGCGGCCAGCCAGCGCCGCCAGCTGCTCGAACGCGTCTCCCTGCAGCGTCGCGACGTTCCGGCCCAGCGAGCGTGCATTCGCCTGCACGAACTCGAGCGCGGCACTGGAACTGTCGAGGCAGGTGGCCTCGCCGGCGTCGGCCGCCAGCGCAGCGAGGGCCCAGCCGCCCACGTAGCTGCAGACATCGAGGACGCGCGCGCCGGGCCGCACGTAGCGCGCCATCGCCGCGCGATTGTCCGCCTGGTCGTAGAACCAGCCGGTCTTCTGCCCGGCAGACAGCGGCGCCTGCATCGCGTAGTCCGTGCCGCGCTCGCGCACGGTGACCGCCGCGGGCAGCTCGCCCCAGGCGGTCTCGATGCCTTGTGTCAGCCCTTCGAGCAGCCGCGACGCCGAGTCGTTCTTCCATACCAGCACGCGCGGCGACCAGACAGCGCGGATCGCGGCTTCGAGCGAGGTGCGCATGCGTTCCATGCCGGCCGTGCCGATCTGCCCGACGAACACGTCGCCATAGCGGTCCAGCACCAGGCCGGGAAGCTCGTCGGACTCGCCGTACACCAGTCGACCATGTTCGACCACGCCCACCGAGGCTCGCAACGCCACGGCGCTGCGCAGGCGCATCTCCAGCCACGCGTCGTCGACCCGGACTCCCGGGGCACGGGTCAGCAGGCGGGCCGCGATCAGCGTGCCCGGATTCACGTAGGCGATGCCGAACTCGCGCTCGCGATCCGAAACCACGCGCGCCAGGTCGCCCGGCGCGAACCCCGTCAACGGGGTGGCTTTCGTATCGATCTCGTTGCTGAAGACCCACGTATGCCCGTCGTTGAGGCGCCGGTCTTCGCCACGGCGCAACTTGAGGACGGGCAGGTCTTGGGACACTTGGTGAAACTCGCTGGGCTATAGTGCCGGCGCATTCTACTCACTAGACGAGTGACCCATGGCGACTCCGCAGGACGGTACGCATGCATCCGATGCGACCGCCTCACACAGCAACCGACTCGCAACGGAAACCAGCCCCTACCTGCTGCAGCATGCCCGCAACCCGGTGGACTGGTACCCCTGGGGCCCGGAGGCCCTGGAGACCGCGCGCCGCGAGCGCAAGCCGATCCTGCTGTCGATCGGCTACTCCGCGTGCCACTGGTGTCACGTGATGGCGCACGAGTCATTCGAAGATGTCGACACGGCGCGGTTGATGAATACCTTGTTCGTCAATATCAAGGTGGATCGCGAGGAGCGCCCTGACCTCGACCGCATCTACCAGATCGCGCACCAGATGCTCACGCAGCGTGCCGGCGGCTGGCCGCTGACGATGTTCCTGGCGTCCGAGGACCAGCGGCCATTCTTCGGCGGGACCTACTTTCCGGATTCGCCACGGTACGGCATGCCCTCCTTTCGCGAGCTCCTGCCGCGCGTCGCGCAGTACTACGCGGAGCGCGGCGACGAGATCCGCGCGCAGAACACAGCACTCGCCGAAGCGTTCGCCGACCTGGTGCCGGCACCGGCGGATCCCTCCAGCGAGCTGTCGGACGCGCCACTTCGCGCGGCACGCGCGGACCTTGCCCGGCAGTTCGACCGCGACAACGGCGGCTTCGGTGGCGCGCCGCGCTTTCCCCACCCCACCACGCTCGAGCGGCTGCTGCGGGACTGGCGCGCCAGCGCCGGCCAGGCTGCACCCGACCTGCAGGCGCTGTACATGGCCACGCTCACCCTGACGCGGATGGCCGAAGGCGGGCTGTTCGATCAGATTGGCGGCGGCTTTGCGCGCTACTCGGTCGATGCGCACTGGATGATCCCGCACTTCGAGAAGATGCTCTATGACAACGGGGCACTGCTGGCGACCTATGCGCAGGCCGCGCTCGCCACCGGGGACCCGTTCTTTGCACGCGTGGCGCAGCAGACCGCGGACTGGCTCGTGCTCGACATGCAGTCGCCCGACGGCGGCTACTACTCCAGCCTCGACGCCGACTCGGAAGGACACGAGGGGCTCTTCTATGTCTGGACCCCGGCGCAGGTCCAGGCCTTGCTGAGCCCGGAGCAGTACGCGGCGTTTGCACCGCGCTTCGGCCTCGACCGTGCGCCCAACCTCGAGGACCGGTACTGGCACCTGCACACGTTTCGCTCGCTCGACGAGCTGGCGTCCGACCTCGGCGTCAGTGCCGCGGTCGCAGGCGAGCGGATCGACGCCGCGCGTGGCCGATTGCTGGCGACGCGTCGCGCGCGCATCTGGCCGGGTCGCGACGACAAGATCCTGACCAGCTGGAACGCCATCACGATCCGCGGCATGGCGATGGCGGCGCGCACCTTGCGGCGGCCGGACCTGGCCGACTCGGCCACCCGCGCGCTGGACTACCTGCGACGCTCGCATTGGCGGGACGGGCGATTGCTGGCCACGTCGCGCGACGGCCGCGCGCAGCTGCCCGCCTACCTGGACGACTATGCGCTGCTGGCCGACGCGATTCTCGAGCTGGCCCAGGTGCGCTGGAGCACGCCCGAGATCCTGTTCGCACGCGAGCTGCTCGAAGTGCTGCTGCGCCACTTCGAAGACAAGCAGGGCGGTGGCTTCTTCTTCACGGCCGACGACCACGAGCAGCTGATGCATCGCTCGAAGTCTTTCGCGGACGATGCGACACCTTCCGGGAACGCGGTAGCGGCATTCGCACTGGCGCGCTTCGGCGCGCTGCTGGGCGAGCCGCGCTATCTCGACGCGTCCGAACGCGTGCTGCGCGCTGGCTGGCTGCCGATGCAGAAGTACCCGCACGGCCACACCAGCCTGCTGACGGCACTGGAAGAGTGGCTGCAGCCGCCGGAGATCGTGGTGTTGCGCGGCGCGACGCCAGTGCTGGCCCGCTGGCAGCAGGAACTCGGTGCGCTGTATGCGCCACGGCGGCTCTTGCTGGCCATTCCGGACGACGCAGTCGACCTGCCCGAGGCGCTCGCGAGCAAGCCGCCCCGCGGCGCCGGCGTCGCCTACATCTGCCAGGGAATGACGTGCTCGCCGCCGGTCGAGTCGCTGGCCGCACTCGCGCGGCACTTCCGCCTCGGACTGGACGACGTCGCGTCGATCGCGACCGCGGCGCAGGACGTCAGCTGACCCGCGCCGCAAACCAGGGCCGATAGGTCCTGGAGAACTCGTCGCGCGCCTCGCAGCGCGCCGCCAACGCGGCCAGCGCCGGCGTCGTCGCAATGTCGATGCTGCCAGACTCGCGCAGGAAGGTGAAAATGCAGGTCACCGTGACATCGACCTGCATCGGCACGGGATCACCTGACGGGGAACCACCAGTGGAAGCGGCGCTGCCAAAGAAACCGTCAGCGGCCAGACCGCGTGCCGTGGCCATGCGCTCCAGCTCGGCGACCGCCGCGTGCAACTGGCCCCGGCGGCGCTCGATCCAGGGCTTGTGCTGCAGCTCGGGCGGCCGAAAGAACTGCTCGTAGACGGCATCGCGCGCGCTCTCCGCAGCTCCCATCGCCAGGGCGATCAACTGCAGTGCGTTTCTGCGGGCGATACCGCTCGGTGGCAGCAGCGCACGCTGCGGGCCGACCAGCTGATCCAGCGCGTCGAGAATCGAACTGGAATCGACCAGGACGCTGCCATCGTCCAGCACTAGTGCGGGCACGCGCCCCAGAGGGTTGATGCTGCAGATGCGCTGGAAATCCGCGCCGACAGACCAGTCCAGGTGTTCAAAGGGCAGGCCCAGACGATGCAGGCTTACCGCGACCCGCCGCACGAACGGCGAGTCGAACATGCCCACCAGTTTCATCGCGGTGGCGGCCAGCCAGGCGAGGCGGTGCGCGCCGCGCAGGGGTGTTGCACCATCATGGATCCTCCCTGGCATCAGCGTACCATGCGGGCACCATGGGAACCCTGCAGCCCGGTTCGGTCGCAAGCTGGATCTTCGTGATCGCGATCGGCGCCAGCCTGGTGTCGCTGTACGCGCAGCCTGGATGGGTGGAGCGCGTCGTGTTCCGACCCTACTGGTGGCTGCGCCGCCGCGAGTTCCTGACGCCGCTGACCAGCGCATTCCTGCACGCGGACCTGGCGCACCTGCTGTTCAACATGCTGACGTTCTGGTTCTTCGCGTTCCAGCTCGAGCGCCGGATCGGCAGCGCCGGGTTCCTGGCGCTGTATGCATTCGCCATCGCGGTAAGCACGGCGGGCACCTGGTTCAAGCATCGTGCCGACCCGGCCTATGCAACCCTCGGCGCATCGGGGGCGATCCTGGCGGTGCTGTTCGCCTCGATCCTGTACTTCCCGACGCAGTCGCTGTTCATCATCCCGATCCCGGTGCCGATTCCGGCGCCGCTGTTCGCACTCGGCTACCTGGCCTACACCTGGTACTCGTCTCGGCAGGGTCGCGGCCGCGTGAACCACGACGCCCACCTCAGCGGTGCGCTGGCGGGCGTGGCCTTCGTTGCCGCCACCGATCCGGCCACGTTCGCCAACGCCCTCAACTCGTTCCTGGGACGCTGACGGCGCGGCGGGCGCCTCAGCCCCGCGCGGGCGGGAGCTCCCCCGCCCGCGCCAGCAGCGAGCGATCGACTTCGCCAATGCGATTGCAGCCCGACAGCGCCATCGCGATGTCGAACTCGTGGCGCAGCAGTTCCAGCACGCGACGGGCGCCTGCTTCGCCGCCAACCGTCAGACCCCAGATCAGCGGCCGACCCACCAGCACTGCGCGGGCACCGAGCGCCAGCGCCTTGACGATGTCGGTGCCACGGCGGATGCCGCCATCGACCAGTACCGGGACTTGTGGGCCTACGGCCTGGACGATGGACTCGAGCACGTCCGCGGTTGCCGGCGCGGTATCGAGCTGCCGGCCGCCGTGGTTGGAGACAACGATACCGCGCGCCCCATGGCGCGCCATGACACGCGCGTCATCCGCGCGCACGACGCCCTTGACGAACACCGGCAGCGGAGTCTCCGCCGCGATCCACTCGAGATCGCGCAGTGTCAGCGAGGGATCGAACATGCGGTTCAGGTAGCCGACGAAGCCGCCCTCGCCGAGATCGGGATTGGAGAACTGCGCGCCCGCTCCCGTCAGGTTGCTCATCGGAAGGTCCTTCGGATACGAGAAGCCATTGCGGACATCGCGTTCGCGCGCTCCGCCGACCGGCGCATCCACGGTGAGCACGATGGCGCGGCATCCGGCCGCCTGCGCGCGGCCGATCAGTTCACGCGTGACGCCACGGTCCCGATAGACATACAGCTGGAACCACAGACCGCGCGTTGCAGCCGCGGCGACGTCTTCCATCGGACGGTTGGACAGCGTGGACAGCACCATCGGCAACCCGAAAGCCGCCGCCGCGCGCGCCGTGGCGCATTCGCCCGCCTCGTTGGCCATCGCCTGATAGGCGGTCGGCGCGATCAGCACGGGCCAGTCCATCTGCTCGCCGAGAACCTCGGTGCGCAGGTCGCGCTCGGCCACGTCGCGCAGCACGCGGTAGTGGATCTGCCACCGATCCCACGCGTCGCGATTCGCGCGCAACGTCAGTTCGTCGGCCGCACCGCCGCGATAGTAGTCACGCGTGCCCGCGGGCAGAAGCGCCAGCGCGGCGGCTTCGAAGTCGAACAGGTTGATGAGGTCGTTCACGGGGGGCGGTACCTGGACGCGGCTTCTCAACCGGGGATTTTAGCTCGGGACATGCACACAGATCGCACTCGTCGAGAGCTCCCAACCGTTGCAGCGGCGCGCCGCCCGAACTCACACGCGCGACTGATGGAGTCTGGCCAGCACAGGCACTGCAACAAGGAGCCCGGCACGCTTCGGGCTGCCCGTGACGCCCGCTCCTGATCAGCACAGTCGCGCGCGCACCGCGTCCATCAGTTCGCGCATGACGGCCGCGTCGTACGCCG
>JANPDV010000333.1:0-20359 GCA_031431655.1 Gammaproteobacteria bacterium
CGCGAGCGTCGCGTTCAGCACGCCCTCCAGGTCGGTGCAGCGCGCGATGCGTTCGGAGCAGGCGCGCGCGGCCGCGAGCAGGCTGCGGCGCGGCGGCGGCGGCGGCAGGTACTCGCCCGGCAGCGTCTCGATCGCGAGCACGCGGTAGATATCCGAGCCCTGCAGCCGGAACACGCCGCTCATGCCTTCGTGCGACGCAATGCCCGCGAGCTTCGCCTTCATCCGCTCGAACAGTGGCCCCGAGGTCTCGGTGCGCAGGTAGCGCACGGCGACGCGGTGGTTCGACCCGGTCTGCGGGTTCGCGAGCAGCAGCGTCGCCTGCGGATTCGCCAGCACGTTGCGGCGCGTGGTGTTGAAGAACTGGAACGTCAGCGCGATGTGCTCTGCGTCGACGTACTCGACCTGCGACAGGTACGAGATGTTGGGCGTGCCGTCGGGCGCGCAGCTCGCGAGCGCGCTCGGGATCGCACCCTCGAGGCAGGGGCGCAGCGCGTCGAGCTTCAAGGACTCGGCCGTCACGGCGCCGCCGTTGCCAGCGGCCGGCCGGCGGCCGGGCCCGGAGTCTGGTTGAAGCCGAGGCGCACCGCGAAGCGCACGACGACCGCCTGGTCCGGCGGACAGTGCATGTGGGCGCGCATCACGGGCTGCGGATAGCCGAGACTGGCGGCGTAGGCCACGAACTCGTCGCAGTAGCGCGTGGCATCGCGGCGATCGGCGTCGGTGGCCTTGACGATCGCGGCGGTGTCGCCCTTGAGCTGGACGGTCACGAAGCTCTGGATGTGGGACGCGACGAGGGCGACGCGGCGCGCCGCTCGCCATGAGCGCCGAGTCCGCCGACGCCAGCGCCTTCGCCGCGTGCGAGGACTCGATCAGCGCGACGCTGGCGTCGTCGAGGACCAGTTGAGGCGCGCCTCGCGGATCCGGCAGACGTCGGTCCGGCGATGGGGGACGAGTGGACCCGGTGATGGGAATCGAACCCACGTCAGTAGCCTGGGAAGCGATGTTTCTGCCATTGAACTACACCTGCGCCCCGGAGCGTGGATTGCAGGAGGGCGCCGCTGGCGCGGGCAACCCGCGACAGACCGGGCGAAGGCGCGAGTCGCGGTTCCACGTCCCGGCCACCGTCAGCGCCGCGCAGCGTTGTCGACGAGCGCGACGATCTCCACGAGGTCTACCGTGGGTCGCACGCCATAGAGGGTCGTCACGCGCTCCATGACCTGTTCGCTGGACAGGCGCTTCGCGGCTTCCTCGGATTCCCAGACGTAGAAGTTGACGGCCTCGCGCCTGGCGGTATTCAGCGTGAACGTCTTCGACCGCAGTCCTGGCATGCCCTCGAAGGTCGGGCGTGCGGTCTCGGCGATGTGACGGATGAGGTTCGGGTCGAAGCCATCCGTGTAGCGAAAGGTCAGAATTGCTCCGATCATGGAGTCTGTCCCCGTGGTCCGCAGTCCAGAACCGCCGACACCTGCAGTGCGCTTCCGCCGAAGCGCATTGATTCGACACTTAAGTAGAGCACGCGGCGGCACGCACGGCTACCGGCTGTCGACCCGCTCGCAGAGGCGAGGCGCACGCGAGAACCCGCCGCTACCGGGGCTGGACGATGCGCCAGGCTGGGGCTCATGGCGAGCCCGCGCCCGCCGCAGCCAGCTCAGCGCTCGAGGTTCCCCGGGTTCAGCGTCTCCAGCGGATCGAGCGCCCGCCGCAGGTTCTGCCAGGTTCGCAGCGCCTCCGGCGTGATCCGCGATCGATACGCATACGCCTTGGCCAGCTGCACGTGCGCGGCGCCGAGCCCGGCGAGACACTGCAGCAGCCCCTGGCGCAATTCGACCGCGTAGGCCCGCGCGGCGGGATTCGGCGCAGCGCCGCGGAACTTCGCGGCGCTGGCGGCATCGAGATGATCCAGGTGCAGCGGGCTCACTTCATCGCACCAGTAGAACGAAGGCTCTATCAGCATGAACCCGGGGCGCGGGCCCAGCATGTACGACTCCCAGAAACCCAGCGCATCCATGCGGGCGCGCTGCGAGTCGAAGAAACGCTGCACCTCGGTGGCGGCGCGCTCGGCGCGCGAATACGGAATCATCGAGTTGCTCGGCACCCAGCGCTCGCCCTCGGGGCCGAGGAAACCACGCACCGAGTACGGCTTCGCGGCCAGCGCCATCGGCAGCAGGTTGGCAATCTCGCGCGCTTCGCGCGTCGCGATCTCGCGGTAGATCTGCGCCGCATCCTCCACCGCGCGCTCGCTGACGCCTTCCACGGTGATGTGCAACGACCACTTGACGCCTTCCATGAAATTGCGCCCCGCCGCCGCCATGCCGAGCGCGTCGCGCAGGCCCGCACCGAGCGAGGGCTTCTGCAACGCCACGCCAGCGAGCGTCTGGATCGCATCCTTGAAGCCGACCCGCGGCGCGTTCTGGCTCTTGCGCGGATCGAGGCCCATCATCCGGCCCGGCAGCCGCTGCTGGCTGCAGGCCGACATGCCCCGCATCAGCGCCTCGAAGGTCTCGAACGCAAACGACACATAGCCAACCGCGCGCGGCTTCGGTTCCAGCGCCAGCGTCGCGGCCGTCTTGATGCCGTGGCGGCCGCCGTCGGCGATGAACAGGCCAGCGAGGTCCGGGCCGAAATTGCGGAAGAACGGTGAGGCGTCGTCGGCGCGGGCGGCCGAGCCGGTGCGCAGCAGATCGCCATCGGCGAGCGCCACCTCGAGACTCAGCACGCCGGACATTTCGTCCGCGAGGCCCTGCGACAGCGCGCCGCCCACGGTCGAGTAGATGCCCGAGTAAGGCGGCTTGAACACCGTGCGCATGCCGGTGCCTTCCAGCGCCTGCGTCAGCGCCAACCAGGTACTGCCGGCTTCCACCGTGACGTACTGGTCCGTCGTGTTGATCTCGCGGACCTGGTTCAGGCGCCGCAGGTCCAGCACGATGCAGTGCTCGACGTGCGGCACGTAGCCGCCGGTGTACGACATCCCGCCGCCGCGGCTGACGACCTTCAGTCCCGCACCCGCGGCGGCACGCACGAGCGCGGCGACTTCCTGCGCAGAGCCCGGCGCGACCACCGCGTCGGGCAGTTTCGCATCGGGCCACACGAAGATATCGCGCGCAAAATAGCGCCGCGAGTCCTCGTCCGTACGCACGTGCTCCGCCCCCACCAGCGCCGGCAGATCGATCGCCGCCTGCGTCACCACGAGTCTCCCGGCTTGAACTCCCGCCGCACGGCATACGACATGTCCGCCGGCAGCGCCGGACGATACGGCGGATGCCACTGGAACGGCGCCGGCTCGGTGGAAAACACATTGCTGAGCGGGCCGCCGATCACCCGGATGAACAGGTGGTAGCCGGTCTCGCTGCCGGCCGGGCCATGCCACTCGCCTTCGCGCCAGAAAGCGTAGCCACCCGGCCCCATGCGACCGACGTCGCCGAATACATAGGTGCCATCGAGCACGAAGATCTCCTCGATCACCGGGTGCGTGAAGCGGCCCACCATGATCGACGGCGGCGGATGCTGTGGCATCGCGCAGTACAGGAACGACTGTTCAGCCGTCACCGGATCGCGCCGCAGTGTCTTCGAGGCGATGCCCGCACCCAGCGGCTTGCCGGTCACGCTGCCGTCGGCGCCGAACTGCCAGGGGCGATCGAAAGTCGCAGGCAGTGAGACCGCCTCGCAGTCGTGCAGCTTCGCGGGTCCGGTCATCAGCAGCAGTGTCGCAGCCGTCGGCGAATCGCGGCCGCCGCCGCCCGAGGCGACGCTGCCCGGCGCGCCGGCCGCAGTCACTTGTACGGACGACGGCGCGCGCGGCGCGAATCCGTAGCCGTGGCGCTCGTAGTCCACGCCGCCGATCCGCGCACGCCCCGCGAGCACCAGCCACTCCGCGTGCAGCCCCGCCGAAGCGCAGCCGGGGAGCGGGCCGTCGAAACCCGCCGGCAGTTCCACGATGCGGGTCGCTGAGCCGTCATCCGCATCGGCGCTGAGTGTCTTGCAGCGCGGCGTGCCGGCCCATTCGAGCGCCTGGGCCTGCAGGAAACAGAGGTGGGGACGCGCCATGGACTTTGCGAACCGACTCGTGCGTGGAGCAGCGCCCGCTCAGCGCGGCCGGAACTCCGCCATGTCGCTCCAGACGTCCATCTCGGCGATCCGCCCCTCGACCACCATGAAGCGATCGATGAAGCGCACGTCGGCGAAACGCTGGCCGTCGACCCACTCGCCGCTCATCACGCCACGGGCGTAGACGGCTATGCCGTTGGCGGCTTCGCATGCCTCGATCACCTCGACGGCCTTGTGCGTGGGGCCGTTGCGCGTGCGACTGAAGGCGACGAAGTCCTCCAGCGTCCGGAACCGGTGATTGCCCGAAAGGGTCATCTCGAATCCCATCGCCAGGCGCGCACGGGCGCTGGCGAGATCGCGCCGCGACAGCGCGTCGATGAACTCGCGCACCAGGTCCACCGCGACCGCGCGCTCGGTACGGCCGGTGGCGACGACGATGCCGGAATCGCTGATCGCGTTGCTCATGCGGCACGCCGCTGCGCGGCCTCGAGACGCTCGACGCTCCGGGCGTAGCCCCGCAATCCGGTCAGCGCATACAGCGTGAGCGCGCCGCCAGCCAGCAGAGTCACCGCAGACAGCGAGTACCGGACGCCGTCGGTGGCGGTGAATACGTGGTCATTCAGCAGGCCAACCATCGAGGGTCCGATCAGCAACCCGAAGCCGTTGATCGTCAGGACGTAGATCGAGATGATCTGCGCGCGGAACTCCCCCGGCGCCGCAAACACCGCCGCCGCCGCGCCACAGGCCGAGCTCATCGCACCTGCCCAGGTGGCCGGCACCAGGATCGCCACCGCAATGTAGGGCGAAGAAACCAGCGGCAGCGCGGCAGACGTAATGACCATGACGACCAGTGCGATCAGAGTTCCGATGAACGGCGCATTCTTGCGGCCTGCGCGGTACAGGCGCGTCGCCATGATACCGCCGCTGACGGCGCCCAGCGGCCCGACGATCAGCAGGATCCAGCCGTACCACTGCGAGAACTGCGGCGTCGTCCAGCCCCAGACGCGCCCGAACATCGTCGGCAACCACTGCCAGGCGTAGCCGATCAGCGGCGAAGTGATCATGCCGATCATCAGCGGCGCGTAGGCGGCGCGGTTCTCGCGCAGGTAGGCGAGGCACGCCGACACCGTCACGTCCGCCGAGGAACGGGCCAGCCGATCCCGGCGCAGCGGCTCGCGGATCGTGAACAGCAGGGCCGCCACCACCAGGCCCGGCACTCCGGCCGCAATGAACACCACCTGCCAGGTCTCGAGCTGCCCGACGAACGGCAGCGACACCGGCGGGCGCGACGTCATCCAGGCGACGATCAGGCCGCCGACCAGGTAGGCAACGCCCATGCCCATCGAGATGCCCATGTTGAAGATGCTGATGGCGCGGCTCTGCTCGGCGCGCGGGAACAGGTCCGCGATGATCGAATTGGCCGCGGGCGTCAGCGCCGCCTCGCCGAGCCCGATCCCCAGGCGTGCTGCCGCGAGCTGCCCGAACGTCTTCGCCAGCCCGCAGAACGCCGTCATCGTGCACCAGAAAGCCATCGCCAGTCCGATCAGCGTGCGGCGGTTGTAGCGATCGGCCAGCCAGCCGAACGGCAGTCCCATGGTGACGTAGAACACCGCGAACCAGGCGCCCATCAGCAATCCCATCTGTGTGTCCGAGACGCCGAAGTGCGCCTTCACCGGACCCACCAGCAGCGAGAGGATCCAGCGGTCGAGCAGCGAGATCGCATAGGCCAGGGTCAGCAGGCCGACGACGTACCACGCATAGGCGCGGCGGGGGTAGGCTGCTGCGTCTGGTGTGGCGGACAAACTAATACGCCGGCGTCGTTACCTTGAGTCCCAGCGCGTGCTGGCCCCACATGGTGCCCACCAAGTCCCAGGACAGCCCCAGGTGCGAACCGGCGGCGTGAATGTCGCGAAATGCGCGCTGCATGTAGTGGTCCAGATGGATTCCGCGGCCACCCGCCACGGCGAACAACCGGTCGACTGCCGCCATCAGCAGCCTGGTAGCAAAGCCCTGGTTGCGGCGGATCCGGATGCGCTGGTCCACCGACAGCGCCGCGCCTCGTTCGACGGTGGCGGTCGCGTCCCGACAGTCGGCCATGATCAACGCGCGCGCCGTGTCGATCTCGGCCGCGGCCTCGGCGATGCGCAGCTGCACGCTCTGCTGCTCGCCCGCGGAGTTGCCGGTGGTGACCAGGCGACGCGCCCGCGCGCCCTCGAGCGTCAACTCGAGCGCACCCTCGGCGAGGCCAGGGCCGCCGCCCTCCTTGAGGTCGAGCATGTTCACCACGCGATGCGCCGGCACGAACACGTCGTCGAGGCGCACGTCGCGACTGCCGGTGGCCGCCAGCCCCGCGACATGCCAGGTATCGATGACCTGGCACTGCGCCACCGGCACCAGCACGTAAACGGTGACCAGCGGCGCTCCGGCCGTCTCGGCCGGAGCCCAGGTACAGAACACGCTCCAGTGCGCGATGTCGATGCCGCTGACGAAGTGCCACAGGCCGCTGACCCGGAAGCCACCGTCTACCGGTATGGCCTTGCCATCGGGAGTGATCGATGACGTGATCAGCGCGCCGCGGTTGGCGTCCCAGACATCGGCCTGGGCGCGCGCGTCGAACTTGGCCAGCAGCCAGGCGCGTTCGGCGGTGACGCCGTAGACCCACGCGGTTGAACCGCAACCGCGGCCCAGCGCGGCCGTCACCTCGACGAATTCCTCCAGTCCCAGTTCCAGCCCGCCGAACCGCGCGGGCTTCTGGATCTCGAACAGGCCTGCGTCGACCAGCTCGCGCAGGCGCGGCACCATGGCACGGGCGCGCTGCAGCAAATCCGCGTAGGTGTCCGGGCGGCTTGACTGGACGGCGTGCATGACGTCCAAGACTCGGCGCGGTCGCGACGTCCTGTCAAGGCAGCCCCGAGGCTGCCGCAAGCCATGACCGGTGTCCGGTCCGCCACGACACCGTTTGGCCTTAACATCTGCGACCTGCGGCCAATTCAAATGGAGACCGGATTTATGCGACAACTGGATCGACGGCAGTTCGTGGCGCTGGGAGCAACCGGAGTGGCGTTGAGCCATGCATCGGGTCCCGCGCTGGCGCGCAAGGCCACGCGCCCGACGGGCGCGCCGCCGCTCAAGCTGCCGATCAAGATCTCGGGAAACGAGAACCCCTGGGGCCCGGGTCCGGCCGCTCGCGCCGCGATTGCGGCCAGCACCGATGAAGCCTGCCGCTATGGCATGGATGCCTATGCCGAACTCGCCGACATTATTGCGAAGCGCGAGGGCGTCGACAAGGATCGGGTGCTGATCACGTCGGGCTCCGGCGAGTTGCTGCACATGCTGGCGGTCACCTACTGCGACCGGGGCCAGCTGGTCTGCGCGTGGCCGACTTTCAGCCAGATGATGGCGTACGCGGAGAAGTTCGGCTGCGAGATCCGCAAGGTGCCGCTCGACCAGGCGATGCAGCACGACCTGCCGGCACTGGCGGCGGCGGTGACGCCGAACTCCTCGCTGCTGTACGTCTGCAATCCTAACAATCCGACCGGCACCGTGATCGCGGCGGAGCCCTTGCGGGCATTCGCGCGCGAGATGCAGCAGCGCGCGCTGGTGGTGTCGGACGAGGCCTATCTGGACCTCGTCGAAGAAGGCAGCACCGAGAGCCTGGTCGGCCTGGTGCGCGAAAACCTCAACGTCGTGGTGCTGCGCACGTTCTCCAAGATCCACGGTCTCGCCGGACTGCGCGTCGGCTATGCGGTGGCGCCGCCCGCCGTCATCCAGCGCCTGCGCCGCTACGCCATGACCACGCCACCGACCATCAGCATGCGCGCCGCCGGCGCCAGCATGGGCGACAGCGCGTTCCTCGCCAGTACCCGCAAGTCGCTGCTGGAGGATCGCGCGCGCGTGTGCAAGGCCTGCGACGAACTCGGGCTCGAGTACGCCAATCCGCAGGGCAACTTCGTGTTCATGAACGTCAAGATGCCGGCGGATGACTTCCGCAAGAAGATGCAGGCCGAGCAGATCCAGGTGGGCCGCACTTTCGAGCCATACACCAACTGGAGCCGCGTCAGCATCGGCACGACCGCCGAGACCAGCTACTTCATCGAGGCGCTGCGCAAGATCACACGTGCCTGAATCCCAGCTGCTCGGGTGGAGCCTTGCGCTGCTGGTGGCTGGCGCAAGCGCCGCCGCGGCAGCCCAGCCCGCGGAACCGCTGTCCGCAGAACGCATGTGGAGCCTGCAGCGCCTGGGCGATCCGTCGCTGTCGCCGGACGGCAGGCTGGTCGTGCTCCCGGTAACGCGTTTCGACGTGGCGCAGAACAGCGGGCTCACCGACCTCTGGCTCATTCCCGCTGCGGGTGGCCCGGCGCGCCAGCTGACGACCGACAGTGCCGCCGACACGAGCCCGGCGTTCAGCCCGAACGGCAAATGGATCGCCTTCGTGTCGAAGCGTGGTGACGACACTGAATCGCAGATCTATGTCATTCCCACGGATGGCGGCGAGGCGAGGCGACTGACCGCGCTGCCCACCGGCGCCAGCGCGCCGAAGTGGTTTCCCGACAGTCAGCGCGTCGCGTTCGTCAGCCCGATCTGGATCGACCTGGTGCGCTGGCCCGACCAGGCAGCGAGGCTGACGCAGCGCGCGGAGTCGAAGATGACGGCCCGCGTCTGGGAGCGCGCGCCCATCGCGTACTGGGACCACTTGCTCGACGAGCGCGAACCGCACATCTTCTCGGTTCGACTCGACGGCGGTGAGCCGCTGGCGATCACCCGGCAGTCGGGGTTCTCGCTCTCCAGGCAGGAGTTCTCGACCGGTTCCTATGACATTTCGCCCGACGGGCTCGACATCGCGTTCACGGCGAACGTCGACCGCACCGGCACCGACCCGATGTACGACGTCATCGAACTGGCCGCCTGCGGCTGCAAAGCGCCACGCAATCTCACGCAGCAGAACGCAGCCGATGACAGTTCGCCGCGCTACAGCCCCGACGGACGCTGGCTGGCCTTCGCGCGCCAGGCGATCAAGGGCTTCTATGCGGATCGCCAGCGCCTGATGCTGCACGATCGCCGCGCAGGCGGCGCGCCGCGGGAGCTGAACTCCGGATGGGACCGCTCCGTCGACGGCCTGGTCTGGCTGCCGGATTCGAGCGGCCTGCTCGGCGCGATCGACGATGCCGCCACCAACCGCGTCTACCGCTTCGAGCTCTCCGGCCGCGCGCCGCGGCCGATCACGGCCCGCTCCAGCTTCAGCGCCCTGGCGCCCTCGCGCAGCACGGGACGGACTCCGGTGACGGTCGCCCTGCGCCAGAGCCTCAGCGAACCCCCCACGCTGGTGCGCCTGAACCTGGACACCGGCGCCGCAACGCCGCTGTCCACCTTCAACGATGTCACGCTGGCCGGCACGACGCTCGGACAGGTGGAGAGCGTCACCTATGCTGGCGCCGAAGATGCACCCATCCAGATGTGGGTGGTCTATCCGCCCGGGTTCGACGCCACGAAGAAGTACCCCGTCTACATGCTGCTGCATGGCGGCCCGCACAACGCGATCCAGGACGCGGTGAACTTCCGCTGGTGGGCGCAGGTGTTCGCGAGCTGGGGCTACATCGTCACCTGGCACAATTTCCACGGCTCGAGCGGCTTCGGCCAGGCGTTCGCGGACTCGATCAACCCGGATCGCATCACCAGGCCGTATGCAGACACGCTGAAAGCGGCCGAGTGGCTCAAGGCGCGGCCGTTCGTCGATGGCGACAGGATGGTGGCTGGCGGCGGCAGTTACGGCGGATTCCTGGCGACCGTCCTGCTGGGGCGGCCACACCCGTTCAAGGCGCTGATCGCGCACGCCGCGGTCTACAACAACTTCACGCAGATCGCGGCCGACTACGGCGCACAGAAAGACCGCTTCTTCGAGTTCTGGGAAAGACCCGAGGAGTTCGCGCGCTATTCGCCGCACACCGCTGCCGGCAACTTCAATACGCCCACGCTCGTGTTCCACAGCGAGCTCGACTATCGGGTGCCGGTGGACCACGCCATCGAGCTGTTCAACACCCTGCAGAAGCGCGGCGTGCCATCGAAGCTGGTGTACTTCGAGGACGAGAACCACTGGGTGCTGAAGCCGCAGAACTCGCTCTTCTGGTACCGCACCACGCGGGAGTGGCTGCAGCAGTACGCGCCGGCGGGGGCGCGTTGAGCATGACGACGCCGATCGTCCCCGAAGCAGCACGGCCCGGATCCACGGCCGACCGCGAGCTCGCGCAGCACGCCTTCGCGCTGCTGCGCGAGGGCCTCGCCGGATCACGCGCCGCGATGCTGCCGTTCGTCGACCTGTTCACGGACGACGCCGTGTTGTGGCTGCCTCCCACGCCGAACACCCGCAGCCCGTACCAGGGACGCGAGGCGATCCGCGGCGTGCTGGTGGACCTGGTGATGCCGATCTATCGCGACGGCCTGCACCTGACGCTGTTCCAGATGCTGAGCGGTGGCGATCGATGGCTGTTCCAGTTCGAGGATCGCGCCGAGCGTGCCCGCGACGGCAGCATCTACGAGAACAGCCCTGTCATCGTGCTGCAGATCACGCAGGGCAGGATCGCGGGCTTCTGGGAGTACTGGGGCGGTCCGAAGTTCTTTCGTGATCGCTTCGACGGCGCCGGTGCGCGCGGCGAGGTCGATCTGCAGGCGCACGCGACAGCCCGCGGCGCGTTTGTCGACCTGCAATCGGGTCTGACCGGCGACACGGCGGCAATGGATCGTTTCCTGGCCAGGTTCGCCGACGGCGCCCGCCTATGGTTTCCACCCACGCCGAATACCCAGAGCCCGTACGTCGGCCGCCTCGCGGCGGAGCGCCTGTTCCGGGACCTGCTGATTCCGATGTACCCCGACGGCCTGCACGTCGCGTTGCAGCACGTGCTGGCGGCCGGCACGCGCACTGCGTTCGAGCTCAAGAGCTACGGGCGCCGCCGCGACGGCAGCGAGTACATCAACAGCCCCTGCCTGTGCCTGGACGTCAAGGAAGGCCGCATCGAAGTGCTGTGGGAGCACTGGGGCGGACCCGCCTTCTTCGGCCCGCCGTTGCGGTAGTACGTCCGCCCTCCGGTCCCGTAAAATCGCGCACCCCGGACGCAGATCGGGAAGGCCACAATGGAGCAGCGATCATGAAGCCTGCACGACAACCGCTCAGACGCCTGCTGCTGGCTCTATTCATCATGAGCGTCGGGGCAGCCCATGGCCAGTCGGGCACCAGCCAGGACTCCGCCAGCAATCCGCCGCACCGCTACGGCTGGCCGATGCGCACCAGCGGCACCTACGTGGGCTGGTCCGGAGCGCGCTGGAGCCGCGACTACGGTGTCGCTTCGGGGCGCTGCAATCGCCGCGACATCGCTGCAATCGTGCTCGTGCCGGACGGACGCGGGAATCTCAATCCCACTGTTGCGATCGGCTATTCACGCAATGTCGGCACCTTTCGTGGCGCCTCGATCGGCAGCCTGATCGGCGCCGACTATGGCGGCGACTTCGATGACCAGGACCGCGACTGCATGGGGCACGCGCTGGAAATCGGCAAGCCCGGGCGCTCCGTCACCTGGCTCAACCCGAACTCACGGATCAGCTTTGCGATCACGCCCGGCAAGGAGAACCGGTCGCGGCAATTGCCGGCCGGCCTCAAGTGCCGCGAGTACATCATCACCGTCGGCATTGCCGGCAGTGCCCCGACGAGCCGGCCCGGCGTAGCCTGCCAGAGCGAACCGGGGCTCTGGATCATCGGTTAGCGGCAACGGGCCGCGTCCGGTCCGACAGCCCAGACAATACTCACAAGGTTCCATTCAAATGATGAAAGTCCTGCGTTTCCTGGGCTGGTTGCTGCTGGCGCTGGTGCTGTTCGTGGTGCTGTACCTGTACGTGTTCAGCGGTTCCTCTCACAAGCCGCTCAACGTGCTGCAGCCAGCGCCCTACACGTCACCAGGCGGCCCGATCCTCGAGTTCGGCGGCAATCGCGCCACCGGATTCGACATCGTCAAGCTGCTGCGCGAACGCGGCGAGGACGTCACCGTCGCGGTGCGCGCCACGTCCAACACGGACGCTCTCAAGGCCCTGGGCGTCAAGACAGTCATCGCCGATGTCATGGTGCCGGAGCAGGTGAATGCAGCGGCCGCATCAGCGCCGTTCAAGGCCGTGATCTCGACGATCGGCACTTCGCGGGGCGACTCCGCGCGCCGCCCGGACTTCGTCGGCAACCGCAACATCATCGACGCCGCCAAGGCAGCCGGCATCCGGCGCTTCATGTTCGTCACGGTCGTGGGCACCGGCAACTCGTACGACGTGGTGCCGTTTCCGGCCAAGCGCGCACTCGCCGAGGTCATCAAGCTGAAGGGCCAGGCGGAGGACCATCTGCGTGCCAGTGGCCTGGACTACACGATCGTGCGCCCGGGTGGCCTCAGCGAAGCAGCCGCTACCGGCACGGCCTTCCTGGCGGACGACCCGAAGGCCTTCAGCTACATCGCACGTATCGACCTCGCGACGATCACGGTGGCCGCACTCGGCGATCCGGCCACGATCGGCAAGACGTACAACGCCTACGACCCCAGCCGCAAGACGCTCGGCCGCGCCGGTTTCTTCTAGCCGCAAGCCATGACCGCGGGCAGCGCGACGTCGACGACACGGCGGCTGCTCGCGCGTCACGCCGGCATCTGGGAGGGACGCTACTCGCACCTGGCCGCTGCGGACCGACGCGTGGTGGAGACGCAGCTGTTCCGCATCCGTGTCGAGACCTTCGATTCGCCCGCGCTGGCCTATCGCCAGACCAGCCACTACTGGTGGCCGGACGGACGCGAGGCCGAGCTGGTCTATGAGGGGGCGTACGACGACGCCAGCGACGCGGTGGTGATCGACACGCCCCGCATCCACGGAACCTGCCGCGCGATCGACGCGAACGTGCTGTATCTCGATTTCGGCTACGTCGCGACGCCGGATGCGCGCATCGGCGAGATGATCCATCTGTCTGCCGATGGACTGCATCGCGCACGGACGTGGCACTGGTACCAGCGCGAGGCGCTCGACCGCGTCACGCTGGTCCGCGAATCGCGCGTCAGCCTCGATCCGCAGGACTGGCCCACGCAGCAGCTGCGGCCAGCCGGCTACGAATTCGACCGCATCCCGACCTGACCTGACTCGCTACGGACTCCAGGAGCTTCGAACATGGGCAGGAATCGCATCCCGAAACCCGACGGCACCACCACCCTTACCGAAGAACTGTCGCGGCGCGGATTCCTGAACTCCGCTCTGCTGGGCGCAACAGGCGCAGCCGCTCTCGGCGCCGGCGCGCTTGCGCCGGGCGGCGCCGACGCGGCCATGGGCAAGGGCTCCAGCAACATCAACGTCCGCAGGGACGGCACCTACGCCGGCGTGCAGCTGCTGAAGGACTCGGTCCGGCTCGGCGTGGTGCAATCGCGCGTGCGCCCGGTCGATGCCAGCAACCCGGGACCGATGAAGCGGGAAAACCTCGACCACATGCTGATGCTGCTGGAGAACGCGCAGGAGTGGAACCCGACCTCCGACATCGTGTTCTTCCACGAGTTTCCGATCACCGGCTTCCGCTACGACTGGTCCCGCCAGGACGTCAACCGCCTCGCCATCGAAACGCCGGGTCCCGAAACCGAAGCGATCGGCGCGCTGGCGAAGAAGCACGAGTGCTACGTGGTGTTCGGCTCCTACGTCAACGACAAGGACTGGCCGGGTCACGTGATTTCGCAGACGACGGTGATCGGCCCGGACGGGCGGATCGTCGACAGGCACTGGAAGGCGCGCAACATCATGGGCGTGTTCGCGACGGGTCGCACGCCGATCGAACTGATGACTTCGACGATCTACAACTGCCTGGATCGCTACATCGACATGTACGGCGCCGATGCCGTGATCCCCGTGACGCGCACGCCGCTCGGCAACATCTGCACGTCGTCGGTGCAGCGCGAGCCAGAGCTGTTTCGCGCGATGACCCTGAAAGGCGGCGAAATCTTCCTGCGCACCGCGTCCGGTGGCTTCTCGCCCTGGGACATCCAGGCCTGCGCGGCCTACAACTCCGTTTACACGGCGGTCTGCAACAACTCAGTGTCGCCAGGCAATCGCTTCTTCGAGGACGCCGGTGGCGGCGGCTCCGCCATCTACGCACCGTCGGGCCAGTCGCTGGCGCTGGCGGACAGCGAGCACGAGCAACTCGTCACCGCGATGATCCCGATCCGCCAGTACCGCGAGCGGCACAGGCTGCCCGAATACGCCTGGCCGCTGTACTCGCCGGTGATGGACGCCTACCAGCCGAAGTATCCGCCTTCGAAGCTGTCGAAGTACCTGCCGACGGACCTTAAGGATGCCGCGCGCTACCTGCGCGATCCGAAGAACGTGAACTGGTAGCCCCGGGGCGCGGCTCGGGCGCGCAACGCACATGACGGATCGGCAGCAGGTAGTCGTGATCGGCGGCGGGTTCGCCGGTCTCTGGGCCGTGCGGGCACTCGCGAAGGCACCGGTCGACATCACCCTGATCGACCGCTGCAATCATCACCTGTTCCAGCCGCTGCTGTACCAGGTGGCGACTGCCGGGCTGGCGGCGCCGTCGATCGCGGCGCCGCTGCGACACATCCTGCGCGGGCAGCGCAATGTCACCGTACTGCTCGGGGAGGTGCAGCGCATCGCGCTCACCGAGCGTTGCGTCACCCTCGGCGCGCGCGACATTGGTTTCGACTATCTGATCGTGGCGAGCGGCGCGACACACGCCTATTTCGGGCACGACGACTGGTCCGCGCATGCGCCCGGGCTCAAGACCCTCGATGATGCCCTGGCCATCCGCGCACGGATCCTGCGGGCGTTCGAACAGGCGGAGCTCGCAGACGACCCGAAGGTCCGCGACGCCTGGCTGACATTCGCGGTCATCGGCGCCGGCCCCACGGGCGCGGAGCTGGCCGGCACGCTGGCTGAGATCGCGCGGCATACGCTCGCGACGGAGTTTCGGCGCATCGACCCGCGCTCCGCCCGGGTGTTGCTGATCGAAGCCGGACCGCGCGTGCTGGCGGGCTTTTCGCCCGAGCTCTCGGCCCGGGCGGCCGCGCAGCTCGCACGCCTTGGCGTCACCGTGCGCACCGGACAGGCCGTCACCGACATCGCCAGCGGTTCGCTGTCCCTGGGCGCAGAGCGCATCGAAGCGCGCACGATTCTCTGGGCCGCTGGCGTCGCGGCATCGCCGCTGGGCGCGATGCTGGGCGCACCGCTGGACCGCGCCGGGCGGGTGCGCGTCGAATCGGACCTGTCGCTACCGGGGCATCCGGAAGTATTCGTCGCCGGCGATCTCGCCGCCGTCGACTGCGACGGGCGTCCAGTGCCCGGCGTCGCGCCCGCTGCCAAACAGATGGGCTCGCATGCGGCGAACGGCATTCTGGCGAGTCTCACGGGCCGCGCGCGCAGCCCCTTTCGTTACCGCGATTTCGGCTCGCTCGCCACGATCGGACGGCGCGCTGCGGTCGTGGAAATGGGCAGCCTCAAGCTGTCCGGCCTGTTCGCGTGGTGCTTCTGGCTGGCCGCGCACATCTTCTTCCTGATCGGCTTCCGCAACCGGCTCGTCGTGCTGCTCGACTGGGCCTGGGCGTACTTCACCTACGCGCGCAGCGCCAGAATCATCGTGCGCGCGGAGGACTAGAGGCCGCGTGCCACGGGGAGCGGACGCTGGCGAACTACCCCTTGAAGCCCCTGGCGACCAGATACACCTCGCGCGACTTGGCGCGCGATGCATCCGGCTTGCGGATAGAGACCTTCGCGAACACCGCCCGCAGCTGCTTGAGGTACTGGTCGGAGCCGGCGCCCTGGAACATCTTCGCGACGAACGCGCCGCCCGGCTTCAGTGCCAGCTTCACCGTGTCCAGCGCGATCTCGAGGAAGTTCATCGATGCAGCCTGGTCAACCGAGTCGATGCCGGTAATGTTAGGGGCGATGTCTGAGAGGACCAGGTCGAACTTCTCGCCCTGCAGCCAGCCCAGCAGCTGCGCGACCACGGCCTCATCCGTGAAGTCGCCCTGGATGAAATCGACTTGGCGCACCGGGTCCATCGGCAGGATGTCGGTCGCGAGCACCCGGCCCTTGTCGCCGACGAGACGTCCCGCCACCTGCGACCAGCCCCCCGGCGCCGAACCCAGGTCCATCACGCGCTGTCCCGGCCGCAGCAGCTTCTCGCGCTCGTCCAGCTCGATCAGCTTGTACGCCGAGCGCGAGCGATAGCCATCCTTCTGCGCCCGCTTGACGTAGGGATCGTTGACATGACGCTGCAGCCAGGCGCTGCTGCTCTTGGATCGGGCCATAAACACAAACCGGCGCTAGAATGGCGCGGCGATTGTATCCCTCTGCCGGAGTCACCGGCCAGGTTGTCCGCCGTGATCCGCATTACCGAATTGACACTGCCGCTCGACTGCGACGCCGACACGCTGCGCCGCGCCGTTCTGCAACGCCTGCGAATCGGTGACGCGGACCTGCTCGAGGTCAATGTATTCAAGCGCAGCTACGACGCGCGCAAGAAGAACAGCGCGGTCCATTTCGTCTATATCGTCGACCTTGCGGTGCGCGACGAAGCCGGGGTCCTCCAGCGCTTCGCCCGCGACCGGAACGTCGGCGTCGCGCCGGATACGTCCTACCATCCGGTCGCCCGCGCGGCCTCGCACCTCGATGAGCGGCCGATCGTGGTGGGGTTCGGACCCTGCGGACTGTTCGCGGCGTTGCTGCTGGCGCAGATGGGATTCAAGCCCGTCGTGCTGGAGCGCGGCCGCGACGTACGACGACGCACGCAGGACACCTGGGGCCTGTGGCGCAAGCAGATCCTGACGCCCGAATCGAACGTGCAGTTCGGCGAGGGCGGCGCCGGCCTGTTCTCGGACGGCAAGCTCTACAGCCAGATCAAGGACCCGAAGTTCTACGGCCGCAAGGTGATGCGCGAGTTCGTCCGCGCCGGCGCACCCGCGGAGATCCTCTACGTCAGCAAGCCGCATATCGGCACTTTCCGGCTCACCGGCGTGGTGGCCGCGATGCGCAACGAGATCATCGCGCTCGGCGGCGAAGTGCGGTTCGAAAGCAGGGTCACCGACGTCGTCATCGAAGATGGCCAGATCGAAGCGGTGGTGCTGGCCAGTGGCGAGACGCTGCGCAGTCGCCACGTAGTGCTGGCGCTGGGGCACAGCTCGCGCGACACGTTCCGCATGCTCGAGCGACAGCGCGTATTCATGGAGGCGAAGCCTTTCGCGATCGGCTTCCGCATCGAGCACCCACAGTCGCTCATCGACCGGGCGCGACTCGGCCGGTTCGCCGGTCATCCGCAGCTCGGCGCCGCGGACTACAAGCTGGTGCATCACGCACACAACGGTCGCGCGGTGTACAGCTTCTGCATGTGTCCCGGCGGCACGGTCGTCGCGGCCACTTCCGAGCCGGGACGCGTGGTGACCAACGGCATGAGCCAGTACTCGCGCAACGAGCGCAATGCCAACGCTGGCATCGTCGTCGGCATCAACCCGCCACAGGACTTTCCGGGCGGTCCGCTCGCGGGTGTGGAACTTCAGGAGCGGCTCGAGTCCGTCGCCTATGAATTGGGCGGCGCGGACTACCGTGCTCCGGCGCAGCTCGTGGGCGATTTTCTCCAAGGCGCGCCGTCGACCGTGCTCGGCGATGTCGAGCCGTCATACAAGCCCGGCGTGCGGCTCGGCAACCTCGCCGGCACGCTCCCCGACTACGCGATCGAAGCCATACGCGAGGCGCTGCCGGAGTTCGGCGCCCAGATCCGCGGTTTCGATCGCGAGGACGCGGTGCTGACCGGCGTCGAGACCCGCACGTCCTCGCCGCTGCGCATCACGCGTCACCCCGACAGCCTGCAAAGCGTGAACGTGCGCGGCCTGTACCCCTGCGGCGAAGGCGCAGGCTATGCGGGCGGCATCCTGTCGGCCGGCGTCGACGGGATCCGGGTAGCGGAGGCGGTGGCGCGCAGCCTGGTCGGCATGCCCGCCGCAAGCATGGCCCGCGCATGAAGTTCGAGGACCTGCGCAAACTGCACCAGAAGAAGTACCGGGAATCCTTCGGCTGCTTCATCGTGGAAGGCGAACACCTGGTGCTGGAGCTGCACAAGGCTGCGAAAGACAATCCGCATCTGCAGGCCTGCGAGCTGTACCTGTCCCACGAGCAGGGGCCGTGGCCCAGCCCCTTCAGGACGCACGTGATCAGCGCGCGGCAGATGGCGCAGATCACCGAAACCCGCGCGCCGCAAGGCATCGCGGCACTCGTCCCCATGTGGCCCGCCGCCCCGCCAGCGGTCGGCGAACGCGCGATCTGCCTGCACGAGATCCAGGACCCCGGCAACCTCGGGACCATCCTGCGCACGCTGGCCTGGTTCGGCGGTTTCCGCTGCCTGCTGACCCCCAACAGCGTCGACCTGTACAACTCGAAGGTCATCCGCGCCAGCATGGGGGCCGTCTTTCACGTGCCCGTCGAGCTGGACGTGCCGCTGGATACCCTGGCGGCACGCTTCAAGCGCATCGCCTGCCTCGACACCCGTGGCGAGCGTGTGCAGCACTCGGGCTTCGCCGCGTTCGACTGTTACCTGTTCGGCAACGAGGCCCGTGGCGTGCCGCGCGAGCAACTCGAGGCGCTGCGCGCGAAACCCTTCACGATCCGCGGCGGCGGCGCCATCGAATCGCTGAACCTCGCGGCCGCCGTCAACATGTGCGCCTACGAGCTCAGCCGCGACCCCGAGTGATTCGGAGCCACTCGAGAGAGTCGATCGCATGTGCACGTGTAGGTGCACGACATGCGTCGGCTCGGCTGCACTACGGCAACTCCCAGCTCGCCCCGACGATCGCGTAGCGCGGCAACCAGCCACGCTCGCGCTGTTGCAGGCGGGTACCCGCCGGGCTGCGAGACACCGCGACTTCCGTGCAGCACGGATTGAAATGCTGCGTCACGTTGCTCGCGTCGGCGTACACGCGCAGCATCCCGCGCGCGAGTGGCCGGGTCCACGAGGCGCGCAGGTCCAGAGAGAAATAGTCGGGCCAGTCAGCGGAGTTGCGCAGCGTCAGCTGCGGCGTCGCGCCGCCCGCCGCCGTTCCGACCTGCGTGCGCCGCCAGCCGCTGTGCCATAGCAGGTTCGCCGACAGGTCCCACGGCGAGCGACTCCACGCCACGCCGGAGGCGACAGAATGCCGCTGGTTCCAGCTGCGCAGCGCATCCAGCGTCTCGAACCGATCGGTCGCTTCGGACCAGGAATACGACAGCCAGCCAGACCACCGTGGTGAGAACGCCTGCCGCGCCGACAACTCCACGCCATAGAGCAGCGAGCTGCGCGGCGCCACGCGCCGCCGGTCCACTTCCAGCTCCGGCAGCAGCACGATCGGGTCGAGCAGGTTTTCGTAGCGCGGCGCCGGGTCCGCAATGTCCTTGCGATAGGCTTCCGCGCGCAGCAGCCCGCGCGCACCGACGCGTCGCTCCACGCCAAGCACGATCTGGTCGGCGACCTGCACTTCGCTGAATGTGGGCGCGCCATCGGCCACCTGGAGCTCATCCGGCCGCTCGGCCTGCGTCGCGCGCCCGGCACTCGCGCGCACCGTGGTCTGGTCATCCAGTTGGTACTCCACGGCAACACGCGGCGAGACTTCGCTCGCGTCCAGCCGGTCGACCCGGCCCGACTCGCGCGAACGGTAGCGGCGCTGATCCGCCCGCAGGCCAACCTCGAGCCGCCAGCGCTCGACCGGCTCGAACAGGTACGCGCCGTAGACTGCCAGGGCGTCGCCGCTGGCATCGGCGCGACTGCCACGCACGAATCCCGGCGCGCGCCCGAACAGCTGCGCCAGCAGGGGATCGAAACTGGCCGTCGCGTCGTAGGTGTACTGGGCCGAGAGACTCGTCGCCTCCGCGCCCAGCGTCCAGCGCCCCGCACGCAGCGCCTCGAAGCGCAGGTAACTCGAGTCCGTGTCGCGCAGGTCGCGCACTGTGCCGGCAACGGAGCCGGCACGCGCCAGGCTGCCGCTGCGATCGGTGTGGCGGTTGGAGCCCGACAGCGTAGCCTCGAACACGACGCCGTCGGCGGCAGGCCGCCGCAGGTTCAGCCAGCCCACGGCGTCGCGATAGCTGGCGGCGGCGCGATCGTCACGCTGGGTGTCGCGATCGAGGTAGACGAGTTCATCCTGCAGCGCCAGGCCACCGAGTGTTGCGGTCCAGTCGCCCAGCTCCGTCTCCGCGCGCAGCAGCACATCGGTGAACTCGGGCTCGATGCGGTCCTTGCGTGCCAGCCGCGCCACAGTCTGCGTGACGCTGCTGCGCCCTGAAG